>NZ_SMKK01000009.1 GCF_004348425.1 Actinomadura sp. 7K507 | reverse complement strand
GGTATGGGACGCGGGCATGTGTGCGGGGCGGGCGCAGGCGTATCGGGCGGCGGCTGATCAGGTCGAAGAGGTGCTGATCGAGTCGCTGGAGCTGTGGGAGCAATACGAGCGCCAGGTCGGCGAAGGCGGACGCTGACGTCCCACCAGGGAAGCCGGTGCGTGGCCCCGTCCACCCTCCAGGCGACGAGGCCACGCACCTTGCTCAGCAGTCGCTCGGCGGGGTTTGGCCGCCGCGGAGGGCTTCGACGTATCTCAGGCTCTCTTCGAACGACACGTCGATGAGGGCGCGGTGGTCGGCGCCGTCGAACTTGCCGTACGTGACGCCGCCGTACCTCTTGCACAGGTCGGCCACCACGCTGTCGGTCGCCCCCGGTGTGACCTGCGTGTCGGCCATGCCCTGGAGGACGAACGTGGGCACCTTCAGGTGCAGGCCGAGCGGTTCCTGTGAGCGGAGGTAGGTCTCCAGCGGCGCCAGGTCCGCGTCCGGGCGGAACACGTCCTCCGGCGGCAGGTCCGCACTCATCTCCCTGAGCTGGGCCGTGCACGCGTTGGTGCGGGTCGCCTCGACTAGCGGGGCGGCCTGCTCGGTCACCAGGTCCTCCGGCACGAGGGACGGGTCGGCGGCCTGCGCGCCGGTGAGCATGACGAACAGGAACGGCAGTGCGCCCTGCGCGCCCGGAAGCCCGGCCCTCACGTAGCCGGGGGTCTGGCTGATCGCGGAACCGGGGGCCAGCGCCAGGGAACCCTTGAGCCGGACGTCCTGTGGCGTCTGCCGCTGCGCGGCGGTGAACAGTGCCGCCTGGCCGCCCTGGCTGTGGCCGACCGCGTACCAGTCGCGCCCCAGACGCCGGTCCAGCTTGCGGGCGGCACGCACGATGTCGGCGACGGTGTTGGCGTGGCTGACGCCGTTCATGTACGGGTGGCCGCCAGGGGTGCCGAGGCCCTCGTAGTCGGTCTGCACGACGGCGTAGCCCTTGGCCACCCACTTGTCCAGATACCGCTCGGTGTAGGCCAGGTAGTCGTGGGCCGGGCCGGTCGGGGTGTCGGCGGACGGGGCGCACACGTCGGCGGTTCCGGTCGTGCCGTGCGCCCAGCTGATCACGGGCCAGCCGCCGCGCGGCGCCTCGCCCTCCGGGATCGCCACCGTGCCGGTCACGGTGATCCGCTTGCCGCCCACGCCCTCCGAGGTGTAGGTGATCTTCCGGTTGGCGGCGGCGCTGGGCAGCGCCGCCGCGTTCGTCAGCGGGTCGCTGTCCAGGAGCCTGCCGCGATGGCCCGGCGGGACGCCGTGGTCACCGGCCTGCGCGGGGACGGCGACGATCCCTGCCGTCCCGGCCAGGGTGACCGCCGCGGTGGCGAGGACCGCGGTGCGCGTCCTGACGGATCTCATGGGGAGCTCCTCTGGATGTCCTGGACGGCGCGGTACGCGAACGCCATCGCCGAGCCGATCGGGATGCCCGGCCCCGGATAGACGGGGCCGGTGAACGAGGCGCTGGTGTTGCCCGCCGCGTACAGCCCGGGGACGGGACGGTCCGAGCCGTCGAGGACGCGGCCGTCCGGGTCGGTGCGCAGCCCGCCCTTCGTGCCGAGGTCGCTCAGGACGACCTTCGCCGCGTAGTACGGCGGCCGGTCGACCGCCACGACGCACGGCTTGCCGCCGGAGAAGTAGAGGTCGTAGGGGTCCTCGCCGCGGTGGAAGTCCTCGTCCACGCCCTTGTCCGCGAAGCCGTTGAACCGTTCCACGGTCGAGGTCAGCGCCTCCTGGGGGATTCCGGTCTTCGCGGCCAGCTCGGCGAGCGTGTCCGCCTGGACCCACGCGCCGGACGCGATCTGGTCGTCCGGCACCAGCGGCGGGACGGAGATCGCCGGAAGCCCGGAACGCGCGTCGAAGATCAGGTGGAAGGGCCCCCGGGCGTCGGCCATCCGCCGCCCCATCTGGTCGTACGGGAGCGACTCGTTGGCGAAGCGGCGTCCCGACCCGTCCACGATGAGCCCGCCCCGGAAGCCGAGCGTGAACGCCGGGCGGCCGTCGGGGGTCAGCAGGCCGGGGCAGAACCACGCCTGGTCGAGCAGCCCCGTGGACGCGCCGGCCCGCACGGCCGCCTCGATGGCGTCGCCGGTGTTCGCGCCGTCGGGCGCCATCGTCCATTCCGCGTCGCCCGGCACGCCGCCCGCGTCCCGCAGCGCGATGGACGACTCGAACCCGCCGGCGGCCAGCAGCACCCCGCGCGACGCCCGCAGCCGGAGCGAACCGGCCCGCACGCCGGTGACCCGGCCGTCCTCCACGATCAACTCGGTCAGCGGGGTCTCGGTCCGGACGAAGCCGTTCCCCGTCGCGGTGAGCGCCAGCAGCAGCCGCCCGATCAGCGAGCGTCCCTGCACCATCGGTTTCGACGCGTGGCCCCGCCCCGCCCGGTCCCTGTCCACCGGCGGACGGACGAGGCCCGCGAGGTCGCCGAGCTCCTCGACCGGCAGCTCCAGCGGCACGAACGAACGCCCCATGTCCAGGCGTCCGGGGGCGTCGAAGTAGTCGGGGAACGCCTGGAACCGGAACTCGATCGCCGGGTCCTTCTCCAGGAACTCCACCAGTTCGGGCGCCGTCGACAGGAACGCCTCCCGGTGCGCCGCGCCGCCGTCACCGAGAACCGCCCGCAGATACGTGCGCGCCGACTCCGTCGAGTCGCCGATCCCGGCCCGCTCCTGGACGCGCGTCCCGGGCAGCCAGATCGCCGAACCCGAGTACGCGGACGTCCCGCCGAGCACCTTCGTCTTCTCCAGGACGAGCGTCCGCAGCCCGCCGGACGCGGCCGCGAGCGCACCGGCCATCGCTCCGGCGCCCGATCCGGCCACCACCACGTCGTACTCGTCGTCCCACCTGGTGTTTCCCACGGGGCATCCCCTCCCGTTCTCGGCGCGGGCACAACGTAAACGCGGGCCGAGCCGCGGCGGGACCCCACGTCCCACTGACCGGTATCGCGGATCGCCGGGACGGCCGGGGATCCGGATATTGTTCCCTGTCAGCAGCAGGAATGGACCGGGGGGAGGACCGTGGCGAGGATCGCAGCGGGCCGGCTGTCGGCCGAGCCGAGCTCACCCGAGCAGCACGACCGGCGGCAGCGCATTCTGCGGGCCGCGTCCCGTATCGGCACGGAGAAGCCCCTCGAACGGGTGCAGATGCACGACGTGGCGAAGGCGGCCGGTGTCGCGATCGGCACCCTGTACCGGTACTTCCCGTCGAAGGTCCACCTGTTCACCGGGGTGATGGCGGCGCAGGTCGACCGGCTCCGCGACCAGGTCACCCAGCCCGCCCCCGGCACCGCCCCCGAGGACGCGGTCGCCGACATGCTGGTGCAGGCCAGCAGGCACCTGATGGCGCAGCCCGTCCTGTCGACGTCGATGCTGCACGCGTCGAACACCGCGCACGTCGCGACCGTCGCCGACACCGTGCACATCGACGACACCTTCCGCGAGATCCTGCTGCGCGCCGTGGGCATAGAGGACCCGACCGTCCACGACGTCCGGCTCGTCCGCCTGCTGATGCAGTGCTGGTACGGGGTGCTCCAGTCGAGCCTGAACGGCCGCGCGTCCATGGCGGACGTGGAGAGCGACATCAGGCTGGCCTGCCGGCTGCTCCTGGCGCCCCGCTCGAACGCCTCCCGGTGATCGGGATCGTCCCGGCGCACGCTTCCGGGACGTGGCTACCGTGCCGCCATGAATCGCTATGACGGCGTGAAAGTGCTGCTCACGGGAGCGGCGTCGGGCATCGGACGGGCCACGGCGATCCGCCTGGCCGCCGAGGGGGCCGCGATCTACGCGGTGGACGTCTCGGAGAAGGGCCTCGCCGAGACCGCCGCCGCGGTCACCGGCCCCGGCACGATCACCACCCGCACGGCCGACGTGACCGACGAGCCCGCCGTCATCGCCGCCGTGGCGGACGCGGCGGACACGCTCGGCGGCATCGACGCCCTCATCAACGTCGCGGGCGTCCACAAGACCACCCCGATCGAGACGCTGACGGTGGACGACCTCAACCGGCTGTTCTCCGTGAACCTCGTCGGGACCGCGCTGTTCTGCCGCGAGTCCCTCAAGCACCTCCCGGACGGCTCCGGCGTGATCGTCAACACCGCGTCGCTGTCGGCGACGCAGGGCAACCCGTTCATGACGGCGTACGCGGCGTCCAAGGGCGCGGTGCTGGCGTTCTCGCTCAGCCTCGCCGCGGAGCTGACCGGCCGCCGCATCCGCGTCGTGCCGATCTCCCCGGGCGCCGTCGACACCCCGCTGATCAGGGCCGCCGACATGTTCCCCGAGGGTCTCGACCTTGGCTACTTCTCCAAGATCCGCTCCTACTTCGGCGCGGCGGACCCGGAGCAGATCGCGGCCGCGATCGCGTTCGCCGCCTCGTCCGACGCGGGCTACTTCACCGGCGCCGACCTCCGCGTCGACGGCGGCGCGCACACATAGCGGTGCGTACACAGGAAAGGGACACCCACATGGCACGGACCATCGCCGTGAGCGGCTCGGCGTCCGGGATCGGCGAGGCCCTCGCCGCGATGCTGCGCGACGCGGGCGACACCGTCATCGGGATCGACCTGCGCGACGCCGAGGTGTGCGCCGACCTCAGCGGGCCGGAAGGCCGGTCGCACGCGGTCGAAAGGACGCTGGAGCTGTCGGGCGGGACGCTCGACGCCGTCGTCGCCTGCGCCGGCGTCTCCGACTTCACCGTCCTCCCGGTCAAGGTCAACTACTTCGGCGCCGTGGCCCTGCTGGACGGCCTGCGCCCCGCCCTCGCCCGCGCCGGCGCGCCCCGCGCGGCCGTCGTCGGCTCCATCTCCGGGACCCACCCGGTGGACGCGGCCATCGTCCGCGCCTGCCTCGACGGCGACGAGGATGCGGCGCTGCGGGCCGCCTCGAAGGTCGTCGAGGCCGGTGCCGGGAACCAGACGTACTCGTCGTCGAAGTCGGCGCTCGCCCAGTGGCTGCGGCGGGCCGGCGTCACCCCGGAGTGGGCGGGGGAGGGCATCCCGCTGAACGCGATCGCGCCCGGTGTCGTCCGGACGCCGATGACCGAGCCGCTGTTCGCCGACGAGGGCATGTTCAAGATCATGAACGAGGCGGTCCCGATGCCGCTGAACGGCTACGCGGACGCGGCGGTGATCGCCGAGGCGCTGCGCTGGCTGATCTCGCCGGCCAACAGCCACATGACGGGGCAGGTCATCTACGTGGACGGCGGCGCCGAGCCGACGCTCCGCGGCCCGGAGGTCTTCTGAGGGCGCCGGGTCTTCTGAGAGGCCGGGTCTTCTGAGGGCGCCGATGGCCGCCCCTCGCGCCGCGGGCGGCCATCGGCGGGTCCGGTATCAGTACTTGCTGGTCTCGGTGTTGTCGAGCTTGGCGACGCTGTAGGCGGCGTAGGTCTTGTGGGGTTCGCGGCCCTCGAAGTAGGGGGTGATCTGCTCGCCGAATTCCTCGACGGAGAAGACGCCGTCCGCGGCGGTGAACTTCTGCTCCACGGTCGGCGCGGCCATCAGCGCGACCATGTCGCCGTAGACGACGAACACCTGCCCGGTGACGTTCTCGGACGCGGGTGAGGCCAGGTAGCCGACGAACGTCCCGACCCGCTCGGGCGCCATGGCGTCGAGACCGCCCGGGGCGGTGCCCTCGTTGAACGTCGCCTCGGTCATCGCGGTCCGGGCGCGGGGGCAGATCGCGTTGGCGCGCACCCCGTACCGGCCGAGGCCCGCGGAGGTCGACAGCGTGAGCGCCACGATGCCGGCCTTGGCCGCCGAGTAGTTCGGCTGGCCCGGCGACCCGAACAGGAACGCCTCCGACGCGGTGTTGACCACCCGTCCGTAGACGGGGCCGCCGGCGGCCTTGCTCGCGGCGCGCCAGTGCACGGCCGCGGCGCGGGACACGGCCGCGTGGCCCTTCAGGTGGACGTGGATGACGTCGTCCCAGTCCGACTCGGCCAGGTTGAACAGCATCTTGTCGCGCAGGACGCCCGCGTTGTTGACCAGGACGTCGAGGGAGCCGTACGTGTCGACGGCGGCCGACACCAGCGTGTCTCCCATCGACCAGTCGCCGACGTCCCCCTTCACCGCGACGGCCTCGCCGCCCGCCTTCTGGATCTCCGCGACGACGTCGTCGGCCGCCGGCCCCATGTCGTTGACGACGACGTTGGCCCCCTGCGCGGCCAGGGCGAGGGCCTCGGCGCGGCCCAGCCCGGCGCCCGCGCCGGTGACGATGGCGGTGCGGCCCGCCAGGGACAGGTCAGCGTTCATCGGGTGCCTCCGGATCGATGTTCAGGGTCGCAGGCCGGAGGCTAGTACGAATTCTATTTCGGGTGGACGACCCGTCCCGCTGAACGGGTCCCCGTGCCGGCGCGAACGTGTCGGCCGCGAACGGCGAGGACCGCTGAGTGGGACCGAGCTTGCCCACGAACGAGAATGAATTCTAGTCTCCAGCGACGGCGCGGAACCCGGCGCCCGTCTTCACCGAGCGTAGGAGAGTCCATGGCCGAGGCCGTCATCGTCGATGCCGTCCGGACGCCGGTCGGCAGGCGTCACGGAGCCCTGTCGGGCCTGCACCCGGCCCAGCTGCTCGGGGCGACGCAGCGGGGGCTGCTGGAACGTTCCGGCCTCGCGCCCGGCGCCGTCGGGCAGGTCGTCGGCGGCTGCGTGACGCAGGCGGGGGAGCAGTCCAACAACGTGACCCGCAACGCGTGGCTGTACGCCGATCTGCCCTACGGGACGGCGTGCACGACGATCGACTGCGCGTGCGGGTCGTCCCAGCAGGCCGTGCACCTCGTCGCCGGGCTCATCGCGTCCGGGGCGATCGACGCCGGTATCGGATGCGGCGTCGAGGCGATGAGCCGGGTGTTCCTCGGCCAGGCGCTCACGCCCGGGACCGGCAGTCCGGCCCCCGACGGCTGGGAGATGGACATGCCCGACCAGTTCACCGCCGCCGAGCGCATCGCGAAGAAGCGCGGCATCACCCGGGAGGACGCGGACGCGTTCGGGCTCGCGTCGCAGGCCAAGGCGAAGGCGGCGTGGGCCGGCGACCGGTTCGCGGGACAGATCCTCCCGGTCGAGGCGCCGGTCATGACCAAGGAGGGGCCGACCGGCGAGACCGCCGTCGTCACCCGCGACCAGGGGCTGCGCGACACGACCGCCGAGGCCCTCGCCGGACTCAAGCCGGTCATTCCGGACGGCATCCACACCGCCGGGAACTCGTCCCAGATCAGCGACGGGGCGGCCGCCGTGCTGCTGATGTCGCGCGAGCGGGCCGCCGGGCTGGGACTGCGTCCCCGCGCCCGGATCGTCGCGTCCGGGATGGTCGGCTCCGACCCGTACTACCACCTGGACGGGCCGATCGAGGCGACGCGTCACGTCCTGGACAAGGCCGGGATGAAGCTGTCCGACATCGACCTCGTCGAGATCAACGAGGCGTTCGCGTCGGTCGTCCTGTCGTGGGCGTCCGTCCACGAGCCGGACATGGACAAGGTCAACGTCAACGGCGGCGCCATCGCCCTCGGCCACGCGGTCGGCTCCACCGGCGCCCGCCTCATCACGCAGGCCGTGAACGAGCTGGAGCGGTCGGACGGGTCCACCGCGCTCGTCACGATGTGCGCGGGCGGCGCGCACTCCACGGCCACCATCATCGAACGGATCTGAGGGGCACATGACCATCGGACTGACGGAGGAGCACCGCGACCTGCGCGACGCCGTGCGCGCCTTCACGTCCCGGCAGGTGACGCAGGCGGTGGTCCGCGCCGCCGTCGACGCCGAGCGGGAGAAGACCCCGGCGTTCTGGGACGACCTCGCCGCGCAGGGCCTGCTCGGCCTGCACCTGCCCGAGAACGCGGGCGGCGCGGGCTACGGACTGGTCGAACTGGCCGTCGTCGTGGAGGAGATGGGACGCGCCGTCGCACCGGGGCCGTTCCTGCCGACAGTCCTGGCGAGTGCCGTGCTGCACAAGGCCGGGCACGGGGACCACCTGCCCCTGCTGGCCGATGGGACGAAGACCGGCGCGGTCGGCCTGGACGCGGGCGGCCTGTCGCTGTCGCGCTCCGGCGGCGAGGTCACGATGACAGGCACCTCGGGCCCGGTCATGGGCGGCCCGTCGGCGGACGTCCTCGTGCTGCCCGCGAAGGACGGCGACGGGACGGCCTGGATCGTCCTGCCCCGGGACGCGGTCACGGTGCACGAACTGCCCGGCCACGACCTGACGCGCCGCCTGGCCAGGATCGAGTCCGGGAACGCGGCCGTCCCCGCCCGTTCGGTCCTGACCCTGGACTCGCAGGCCGTCCGTGATCTCGCGGCGGTGCTGTTCGCCGCCGAGGCGTCCGGGATGGCCGACTGGGCGACGTCCACCGCCGCCGAGTACGCCAAGGTCCGCGAGCAGTTCGGCCGCCCGATCGGCCAGTTCCAGGGCGTCAAGCACCGCTGCGCCCGCATGCTCGCGCACGCCGAACAGGCCCGAGCCTGCGCCTGGGACGCCGCCCGCGCCCAGGAGCCGGGAACAGCGCCAGGGGAGACGTCGCTCGCGGCGGCCGTGGCCGGAGCGACCAGTGTCCAGGCGGCTTTCCAGGTCGCCAAGGACTGCGTCCAGACCCTCGGCGGCATCGGCTTCACCTGGGAGCACGACGCGAGCCTCTACCTGCGCCGCGCCCAGAGCCTCCGCGTCCTGCTCGGCTCCACCGCGAGCTGGCGGCGCCGCGTCGCCCGCCTCACGCTGGACGGCGTCCGCCGCGAACTCGGGGTCGAGCTGCCGCCCGAGGCCGAGGGGATCCGCGCCGAGGTCCGCGCCGAGCTGGAGCCCGCCAAGGCCCTGGACGGCAAGGAGCGCGCCACCTACCTGGCCGACCGCGGCTACACGTCCCCGCACCTGCCGACCCCATGGGGCAAGGGCGCCGACGCGGTCACCCAGCTCGTCATCGCCGAGGAGATGCGCGCCGCCGGCCTCCGCGCCCACGACATGATCATCGGCAACTGGGTGGTGCCGACGCTGATCGAGCACGGCTCGGCCGCCCAGCACGAGCGGTTCCTGCGCGGGTCGCTGCGCGGCGACATCCGCTGGTGCCAGCTGTTCTCCGAACCCGGCGCCGGCTCCGACCTCGCCGCGCTGTCCACCCGCGCCGAGAAGGCCGAGGGCGGCTGGAAGATCACCGGCCAGAAGGTGTGGACGTCCATGGCCCGCGAGGCCGACTGGGGCATCCTGCTGGCGCGCACCGACCCGTCCGTCCCGAAGCACAAGGGTCTGTCGTACTTCCTGCTCGACATGAAGTCGCCGGGCATCGACATCCGCCCGCTGCGCGAGCTGACCGGCGACACCCTGTTCAACGAGGTGTTCCTGGACGGCGTGTTCATCCCGGACGCCCTCCTTGTCGCCGCCCCAGGTGACGGCTGGAAACTCGCCCGCACGACCCTCGCCAACGAGCGGGTCTCCCTCTCCAACGACTCCTCCCTGGGCAGCGGCGGCGAGGCACTCCTCGAACTGGCCGCAGAAGGCGCGGACGACGAGCGGCTCACCACCCTCGGCGGCATCCTCTGCGACGCCCAATCGAGCAGCCTGTTCGGTCTGCGGACCACGCTGCGCTCCCTGGCGGGCGGGCAGCCGGGCGCCGAGTCCAGCATCGGCAAGCTGATCGGCGTCGAACACATGCAGCAGGTCTGGGAGACCGCCGTCGACTGGATCGGCCCGGACGCGCTCACCGGCGAAAGCCAGGGCGGGATGGGCGACCCGACCTGGATGTTCCTGAACTCCCGGAACATGTCGATCGCGGGCGGCACGACGGACGTCCAGCTGAACATCATCGGCGAGCGCATCCTCGGCCTGCCCCGGGACCCGGTGGCGTGATGACCATCGACCTGCACTCCGAGACCCGCCCGTGCGGCGTGGACGCGGCATCCGCCGCGGCCCGCCGCGTCATCGACGCCCTGCTCCGGTCGGGCGACATGACCGAGGCCGACATGGCGGCCGTCGCCGACCGCCTCAACGCCGTCGCCGACGACCTCGAGGCGGCGTCCCCGCCCCTGGGCGACCGCCTGGTCGACATGTGGCGCGGTGACGACATGACGCGCCACGACCCCGTCGCCGGCCCGGAGAACCCGATCGCGCCGCCGCTGGAGTACGAGGCGGTGGACGCCCGGACGATCGAGGCGACCGCGACGCTCGGCCTGCCCTACCAGGGCCCGCCGTCGAGCGTCCACGGCGGGATCTCGGCGCTGCTGCTCGACCACACCCTCGGCGTGGCGAACGGCTGGGCGGGCACGTCGGGCATGACGGCCGGGCTGACGCTGCGCTACCACCGGCTGACGCCCCTGTTCGAGCCGCTCACGATCAGCGCCCGCCAGCTCTCCGTGGACGGCCGCAAGATCCGCACGGAGGGCGCCATCAGGGCGGGCGGCGAAACCTGCGTGACCGCCGAGGGCCTCTTCATCGCCGAACACCCGCCCCGCCCCCGCTGACTCCGGTAGCCCGCATCTACGTAGACGCGGGCTACATAAGCGAGTCGGTTAACAGAACTCCTGCCAGGCCTGGTGGCTCGGGGCGTCCAGGAGGCGGAAGTCGCCGGTCTCCCAGTCGAGGTCGAAGTAGGAGACCCAGAGGGCGTCGTGCTTCTTCAGGTACGCGTTGGTGGCGCGGAGCCAGGCCGCGCGCTCGGCGCCCTTGTCGTCGCCGACCAGGTAGCTGCCGGTCTCGGCGATGCCGAACGGGAGCCTCTCCTGCTTGCTGACTTCGAGGACCTGGCCGTACATCGTCTCCGGGGAGTCGTAGCGGCCCTTCTTCCAGCCGAGGTTGTAGGTGTCCCAGCCGAGGACCTGGATGACGTCGCGGCCCGGGTAGTAGTCGCGCCAGTCGCGCTTGGACTCCGCGGTGAGGCTCCAGCTCATCAGCACGAGCGTCGCGTGCAGGCGGTCGTTGCCGGCCTTGTCGGCCAGAGACCGCAGGCGGCGCCAGGCGGCGCGGTAGTCCTCGGCGGTGAACTCGCCGTCGGCGATGTTGTCCTCGGGCTCGTGGTAGTAGACCCAGTAGACGTCGCGGTCGCGCGGCGCGGTCTTGAACCAGCGGGTCATGGCCTCGTCGTGCTTGCCCGCGAGGACGTCCTCGGGCGCGAGCTTGAACGAGATGATCGGCGGGCGCTTGCCGATGTCGGGGTTGCCCGGCCACGCCGGGGGGACGCCGCGGTAGAACAGCCGGACGGTCTCCAGCCCGCCGTACTTGCCGTCCAGGCGGCCCAGAGCCTTCTGGAACGTCTCTCCGGGCTTGAGGTTGAGGGAGATGCCGCAGAGCGTCTCACCGCCGCCCGGGCGCTTCTCGGGCGACTCGGTCGGCCGCGGCGCCCGCGAGGTCGGCTCGGGGGCGGGCCGCGGCAGCGCCGTGCCGGACGTGTCGGGCGTCCGGGTGGGGGAGGCGGTCGGCGACGGGGACCCGCCGGGACGGGTGGTCAGCACGAGGCGGGGGCCGCTTCCGGTCTCCCGCGAGTGCAGTGACGCCGCCGAGGAGTCGTTCTGGTTGGTGATCGCGAACGCGTACCGGCCGGGGCCGTTCACGATCGAGCCGACGTCGAAGGAGATCCCGTCGGCGCCGGTGGTGGCGGTCGCGACGACGGGGCCCGCGGCCGGGCGGTTGTTCCAGGAGGTGCCCGCCTCGGTCCAGGAGCCGGCCAGCCGGCGCAGCTCGACCTGGCGCGGGCGGTTGCGGGGGCGCTCGAAGGTGAACTCGACGCGGGCCTCGGTGATGCGGGGGGTGCCTTCCGGGACGTCGAACGCCACGTACGCCTCGGTGTGCCATTCGGGCCAGACCGAGGCGGTGATCTTCCCTTCGCCGCCGAACCCCTCGCCGGGCATCTCGCGTACCACGTAGGTGTCGGCGGCCGCCGGGACGACGGACTCGGAGACGTCGGACGCCGTCCGGGCGTCGCGGTCGGGGGCGGGCGTGCTCAGCGCGATCGCGCCGACGGATCCGCCGACGATCAGGAGGGTGCCCACGGCGGTGTAGTAGAAGGAGGGGCGCGGTCCGCGCCGCCGCCCGCGGCCCCGTCCCCGCCGCGGCGACGGCGGGACGGGCTGCGAACGGCGTGCGTCGGGCCTGTGGTGGCCACCGGGGAACGAGTCGCGCTGGTGCACGGACCGCCCTTCCTCTGGATGGTCGTAGGCCCCTTTATCTCACAGGAACCCCATCGGGGGCCTCATCCCAGGGGGAACATCCCGACGCGGCCGTGGTACTCGCCGCCGAGCTGGTCGGTGTCACTGCCGACCAGGAGGCCCTTGGGGTGGGCGACCAGTGCCTCGACGCCGTGGCCGAGCGTCCGGGTCGGGTTCCACGCCATCGCCTTGCCGGTGTCGGGGTTGATCGCGCCGATGCCGGGACGCGACACCGCGCCGGGGCCGGCGTGGTCGCGGCCCCGGGGGTTGTCCAGCCAGCGCTGGTGCCCGCCGACGTAGACGGCGGCGCCGGTGACGGTGGTGGACAGCAGCGTGTCGCCGCCGGTCCAGTTGACCCAGGTGGGGTCCTGCCCGGAGCCGGTGCGGCCGGACTCCCAGCGGGCGGCGGTGTCGCACAACTGGCTGGTGCCGTAGGGGCCGCCGGTGGTGACGACGACGAAGTACTTGCCGTCGGGGGAGAAGTCCATGCCCCGCATGTAGGTGTCGAACGCGGACAGGTTGCAGGGGGTGGCGTACCGCTGGGTCGCCCAGGACGACAGCGACGCGGCGCCGTCACCGAGGTTGATCATCGCGATCTGGTGCCGGTTCTTGCCTTCGACCTCGGTGAACGTCCCGTTGATGACCATGCGGTTGTCGGCGGGGTCGACGGCCAGGCGGTAGACCTTGAGCGTCCCGGAGCGCGGATCGGCGATCTTGAAGTTGAAGTTGCTGTCGGCGGCGCCGGTCAGCGCGTTGAGCCGCGCCAGCGCGGTGCGGTTCTTCCCGCCGGCCTTGGTGAACGAGCCGCCGATGTAGAGCCGCAGGCCGCGCCGCACCATCGTCGTGACGCGGTAGTTGACGTTGGGCTTGAAGCCGGTGTGCACCTGGTTGGTCGTGGCCTTGATCGACGCGACCGTGCCGGTCTTGGTGCCGTTGACGTTCTTGAACGTCCCGGCCATGTAGACCCAGCCGCCCGTCCCCGCCTGCAGCGAGTGGACGGTCCCGTCGACCTTCGGCACGAACGTCGTGCTGACCTTGCCCGTGCCCATGTCGTAGGCGAACAGGTTGTTGCGCTGCAGCGTCTTCTTTCCGCTGCCGGCCTCGCGCACCTCGTCGAAGGTCCCGCCGACGACGACGAGGCTGCCCACGACGGCGATCGTGCGGACGGTGCCGTCCAGGACGTGCGGGGTGTTGTTCACCGGGTTGTCCGAGACCACCTTGGACTGGGCGATGTCGGCCGAGGCCGCAGTCGCCACCGCCGGGACGGCGAACGCCGCCAGGGAGGTGGCCGCGAGACAGGCGATGAAGGGGCGCATGGGGGTGCTCCGGAGTACGGCCGGGGACGGTGATGGCATCTTGTCCTACCACATGACCGAAAGTCGGGCAGGGGTTCCTGGGAAGCGTCGTTTGAAAGAGATGTCGATCACCCGGTGGGCTGCTTGCCGTGGCGGATCCGGTGCACGATGACCTTGCCCAGGTAGGAGCCCAGTTCGATGGTGTAGCGGCGCCAGAGACGGCGGGGTTCGCGCGCCAGCCGGTACAGGAAGCCGATGCGCAGTTTCAGGACCCAGGCCGGGTAGTACTCGCGCCGCTCGGCGAGGTGCTCGAAGTAGGCGCCGCAGGTGATGACGACGGGCGCGGTGAGGCGGTCGCCGTACTCGGTGACGAACCGCTGCTGGAGGGGGGTGCCGAGGCCGACGTGGAGGATGTCGGGGGACGCGTCGTTGATCTCGGCGACGAGGCGTTCGGCGGTCTCGGGGGAGAGCTCGCCCCGCTCGTCGGCCCAGTGGCCGTGCTGGGTGCCGGCGATACCGAGCCCGGGGTACCACTTCTGGACGTTCGCGGCCGCCTGCTCGGCGACGCCCGGGGCGTTGCCGAACAGGAAGACCCGCCAGCCCTCCTCGGCGGGCTGCCCGAACAGGTCGTCGGTGAGGTCGTCGTTGGCCATCCGCCCGGGGACGGGACGGCCGAAGATCCGCGCGGCCAGCACGACGCCCCAGCCGTCCGGGAGGTTGAGGTCGAAGCCGTTCATGAGGTCGCGCAGCCCGGAGTCCTTCTGCGCCTTGAGGACGTAGTCGGGGTTGGCGAAGGTGACGGTCAGCTTCGTCCGGTCCTTGACGGCCGCCGCGACGAACGACCGGAGCTGCGCGACGTCGGTGCGGCTGACGCGCACGCCGAGGACGTCGACGGTGTCATGCGGCCATCGTTGGTCCACGCTTGCCCTGCTCTCCTGACGTACCGGGGTCTCCCGGCGCACCGGGCTCCCCTGACGTACTGGGCCGGTCGCGGGAGGCGGTCGGAGAGGGCAGCGTATCGCCGTTGCGGGCGGCCCGGCGGCGCAGGACGAGCCAGCCGGCGGCGGCGACGGCGACGAGGACGAGGAGCGTCAGCCCGAGCGGGCCGGGCTCCATGCCGAACATCTTCAGCGAGGACGCCACCAGGACCAGGACCAGGAAGCGGCGGATGAGCGCGCTCGGCGCCCGCGAGGAGATCTTCGAGCCGAGGTAGACGCCGGGGATGGAGCCGACGAGGAGGGCGGCGGTGACCTCCATCCGGAAGTCGCCGAACAGCAGGTGGCCGATGGCGGCCGCGAACACCAGCGGGACGGCCTGGAGGAGGTCGGTGCCGACGAGCTGGTTGGCCTTCAGCGCCGGGTAGAGGGCCAGCAGCGCGACGATGATCAGGGAGCCGGAGCCGACCGAGGTGATGCCGACCACGACCCCGCCGACGATGCCGACCAGGACGGTCGGCACGGGCCGGACCTTGATCTCGGGAGGCTTGTTCCCGTTCTCCGGGTCGTCGCCTGCCGGAGCGTTGGACCGCTGCCGGTGGGACATGTAGGCGCGCAGCACGAGCCCGCCCGCCGCGATCATCAGCGCGATGCCCATCGCGATGCTGATGACGTCCTCGACCTGGCCGCCGTGCCCGATGGCCCGCGCGATCAGGACGCCGGAGAACGCGGCGGGCACCGAGCCGGCGCAGAGCCATCCGACGAGCCGCATGTTGATCGTGCCCTGGCGGTAGTGGACGGCGCTGCCGACGGGCTTCATCACCGCGGCGGCGACCAGGTCGCTGGACACGGCCGCCATCGGGCTGACCCCGAAGAACGTCACGAGCATCGGCGTCATCAGGGCGCCGCCGCCCATGCCGGTCAGCCCGACGACGATGGCGACGAGGAACGAGCCGAGCGCCATGGCCCAATCAAAGTCCATTGGCATGACCTATCAGGTATGTAGGAAAACTCGCGTATACGTTAGGGCACCGCACGCCGGTGTAGTAACCCGGGTGCGGAGGCACAAACGGGACGGGATGGACGATCAACGACGGATGGGGCTGCGGAGGTGCTATCCGGGCCGCACCCAGCCGCCGTCCACCAGCAGGCCGATGACCTTGCCGACCGCCTCGTCCGGCGCCATCCGGGACGTGTCGAGCGTCAGGTCGGCGTCCTCCGGCACCTCGTACGGGTCGGAGATGCCGGTGAACTCGGGGATCAGCCCCGCCCGCGCCTTGGCGTACAGGCCCTTGCGGTCGCGGCGCTCGCACTCCTCCAGCGGCGTCGAGACGTGCACGAGGATGAAGTCGCCCACGGCGGACACCATCCGGCGCACCTCCGCGCGGGTCGCCGCGTACGGGGCGATCGGCGCGCAGATCGCGGTGCCGCCGTGCCGGGTGATCTCGGCGGCGACGAAGCCGATCCGCCGGATGTTGAGGTCCCGGTCGGCGCGGGAGAAGGTCAGTCCGGCCGACAGCATCCGCCGCACGACGTCGCCGTCCAGCAGCGTGACCGTCCGGCCGCCGCGCTCGATCAGGGCGTCGGCGAGGCCGCGCGCGACCGTGGACTTCCCGGAGCCGGACAGGCCGGTGAAGAACACCGTGATGCCGCGCGACGGCTTCGGGGGACGTGCCAGCACCAGCTCGGCGGCCACGGCGGGCGGGGTGAACCAGTCGGGGACGGGTTCGCCGGCGTCAAGCAGCTCGCCGAGCCGCTCGGGGGTCAGCTCGGCCTGGACGTGGTCGGGCTCGATCCGCGCGACCGGCCGCCAGACCTCCACGTCGGCGTCGTAGGCCCACGGCTCGGGCACGACGACGGGGATCGCGGTTCCCTCGATCTCGCGGTCGGCGAGCAGGTGGGTGGCGCCGTACGCGGCGGCGATGTGCGCGTGCAGCAGCACGTCGCGCTCCCGCCCCGTGCGGTCCTGCCCCGTGCGGTCCTGGCCCGCGGTGTCGTCGCCGCGCGGGGGGAGCGGCACGGGGATGATCTCGGTGCCGTCCGGCAGCTCCTTGCGGACGCCCAGCAGCGCCCGGACGAGCGATTCGTCGTGCTCGCCGCCCATCATCGGCAGGACGAGGACCTTGGCGCCGAGCCGCTCGGCGACCTGCCGGAGCTGGCCGAGCTGCTTGCGGTGCAGGGGCTCGCGGGTAGCGACCCCCAGCACGTTCCCCTCGTGGGCGCCGAGCTCGTCCGGGCGGCGGCGCAGGCTGTGGAAGGGGCCGTGCGCGGGCGCGCGGAGGGCCTCCAGCGAGCCGGCGAGGCGCCAGCCCTGGCTCGCCGGTTCCTGCCAGGCCTCGGCGACCCGCAGCACGGCGAGCGGCACGCCCTCGGGGTCCTGCAGGACGATCCGGGCGTGCCCGGTCAGCTCCTTCGGCACGGCCAGCGTGACCGGGACCGGCCACGGGGTGCCGTCGGCCAGCCGGCCGCCCGCGATCACCATGGCGGTGTCGTAGGAGCCGAGGAAACCGGTCAGCGGGCGGTACACGCCGGCGAGGATCAGTTCCAGGTCGGCGAGCTCCACCGGGCCCGGAGACCAGGCGGGCAGGTCGCGCAGCGTGTCGGGAAGGCCGGGTTCGGCGGTCACCGCGATCTCCGATCCCGCCCGGCGCGGCGGCCGGGCTGGTCCGTGTGCATGGAGTTTCCGCAGGAAAAATACTGCGCCGGCCTGGACGCACGCACCTTCGCCCCGCTCGCGGCGACGCTCAGATGACCCGGGCGAAACGGTTCTCGGGCTTGCGGATGACGAACGTGACCTCGCTGTGGTCTGCGGTGAGGCGCCCCCGGCTGAACGCCGAGACCAGGCGGCACAGCAGGTCGGCGGGGCCGGTTCCGGCCCCGAGCGCGTCGATGGCCTGGCGGGACGTGTACTCCTCGGAGACCACCAGCCCGCGCATCACGCAGTACCACTGGATGCCCGAGCGGGCCGCGATCCGGTCGTAGACCGCCGGAGGCGGGCTCGTCCTGACCGCGGGCCGGGGCGGCGGCTGCGCGGCGCGCCGCACCCGGGCGCCGGCGCCCGTGGAGGCGGCCTCCTGGTCGCCGCGCTCGGCGCCGCTGTCGGCCTGGGACCGGGAAGGGCCGTCTCCGGACGCGTACGGGGTGCGGGCGTGCGCCCCGCGCGCGGCCCGCCCCGGACGGGTGCGGCGCCGGCGGCCGGAGGCGTGCATCCACCGCGGGAGCGCCCGGTCCAGGAAGCCGAACGCGGTGTCGCGGTCGCGCAGATGGATCAGCAGCAGCCCGCCGGGTTTCAGCGCGGCGACGAACCGGTCGAGGACCAGTTCGGCGTGCGGCACGCGCTCGATCAGGTGCGAGGCGTGGACGATGTCGTAGGCGCGCGGCGGCAGCGGGACGGTGCGCAGGTCACCGAGGTGCCAGGCGTCCAGGTCGGGCCGCTCGCAGGTGTAGGCGCGCAGGTCGGGGGCGTCCAGGTCGACGCCCGTGACGTGGTGTTGGCGGTCGCCCAGGTCCAGGCCCGTGCCCCAGCCGCAGCCCGCCTCCAGGATGTGGATCCGCTGCAGGGGCTTCTCTAGGGCGTACTGGCGAGCGCGTTCGGAGAAGAGATCGCCGTCGCTGACCGGCGGCGTACGCAGATCGGTCACAACTTCGCAGCGTAATTGACCGATCGCGCTCCGTCCGCTATTTGCCTTTTCTTGGTAACGGCCGTGTCGCGCTGCGTGCTCCCCGGCGGCCTCGTCCACGAGCTGCGATGTCGTGGGAACGGCGCTCCCCGCGGGCGCGTACTCTGGTAGCCGGTACCGGGGTCTGGTGGATTCCGGCATTTCGGGCTGCCCTGCCTCGGGGTGAATCACGAAGTTGCGGGCGAACATGACGCTTTCTGGACTTGTTGACCTTGCGTGTCTCGACCCCGGTCTGGAGCGCGCCCTCGAACAGGCGCGCACCGACACCGAGGTCGTCGCGCCCGCCTCGCTGTGGCCGATCCTCGCCGCGGCGCTGAGCCGCGCCCTCGGTGCGCGCGGCGGCGGCGCGGTCCTCGCGGTGACCGCGACCGGCCGGGAGGCCGAGGACCTGACCGCCGCCCTGTCGAGCCTGCTCGACCCGGCGCGGGTGGCGCACTTCCCGGCCTGGGAGACGCTGCCGCACGAGAAGCTGTCGCCGCGTTCCGACACCGTCGGGCAGCGGCTGGCCGTGCTGCGCCGCCTTGCACATCCGAACGGGGCCCATCCGAACGGGGCCCATCCGGACGCCGTCAACGGGGAGGACCCGGCGGACAGCGGCAAGGGCGGCGCTCTGGACGTCGTCGTGACGCCGATCCGCGCGGTGCTCCAGCCGATCGTGTCCGGGCTCGCCGACCTGGAGCCGGTGCGGCTGGCGTCCGGCGAGGACGCCGACATGGACGACGCCGTCCGCAACCTGGTCGACGCCGGGTACCACCGCGTCGACCTGGTGGAGAAGCGCGGTGAGATCGCCGTGCGCGGCGGCATCCTGGACGTGTTCCCGCCCACCGAGGAGCACCCGCTCCGGGTGGAGTTCTGGGGCGACACCGTTGAGGAGATCCGCTACTTCAAGGCCGCCGACCAGCGCTCCCTCGAAGTCGCCCAGCACGGGTTGTGGGCGCCGCCGTGCCGCGAGCTGCCGCTGACCGAGAAGGTGCGCGAGCGCGCGAGGCTCCTCGCCGAGGAACACCCCGCCCTCGAGGAGATCCTCGGCCGGATCGCCGACGGCGACACCGTCGAGGGCATGGAGGCGTTCTCGCCCGTCCTCGCCGACGACATGGAACTGCTCACCGACCTGCTGCCGGACGGGTCGGCGCTGCTGGTGTGCGAGCCGGAGCGCATCCGCACCCGCTCGGTCGAGCTGGTCCGGACGAGCCAGGAGTTCCTGGAGGCGAGCTGGGTGAACGCGGCCGCCGGGGGAGAGGCGCCGATCGACCTCGGCGCCGCCGCGTTCCGGTCGCTGGAGGAGGTCCGCGCGCACAGCACGGAGCTGGGCCTTCCCCGCTGGAGCGTCACCGCCCTGAACCCCGAGGGCGACGCGCTGAACCTCGGCGTGCAGCAGGCTGAGGCGTACCGGGGCGACACCACGCGCGTCGTCGGCGACCTCAAGGGCTGGATCGACGGCGGATGGCACGTCGTGATGGTCACCGCCGGGCACGGGCCGGCCGAACGGCTCGTCCAGCTCGTCGGGGAGGAGGGCATCGGCGCGCGGCTCACCGACCTCGCCGGGCCGCCCGAGCCGTCGCTGGTCAACGTGGCGACCGGGCTGCTGGAGAACGGGTTCACCTGGGAGTCGGCCAAGCTGGCGGTGCTGACCGAGACCGACCTGTCCGGGCAGAAGTCGTCCACCAAGGACGCGCGGCGGATGCCGTCGCGGCGGCGCGGCGGCATCGACCCGCTGCAGCTCAAGCCCGGCGACTACGTGGTCCACGAGCAGCACGGCGTCGGACGGTACGTCGAGATGGTCAGCCGGACGGTGCAGGGCGCCACCCGCGAGTACCTGATCCTGGAGTACGCCAAGAGCGACCGGCTGTTCGTCCCGACCGACCAGCTGGAGGAGCTGACCCGCTACGTCGGCGGCGAGGCGCCCAGCCTGCACCGGCTCGGCGGCGCCGACTGGCAGAAGGCCAAGTCCCGCGCCCGCAAGGCCGTCAAGCAGATCGCCGGGGAGCTGATCCGGCTGTACTCGGCGCGGATGGCGAGCCCCGGCCACCCGTTCGGCGCCGACACCCCGTGGCAGCGGGAGCTGGAGGACGCGTTCCCGTACGTGGAGACGCCCGACCAGCTCGCCGCCATCGACGAGGTGAAGGACGACATGGAGAAGCCCGTCCCGATGGACAGGCTGATCTGCGGCGACGTCGGCTACGGCAAGACCGAGATCGCGGTCCGCGCCGCGTTCAAGGCCGTCCAGGATGGCAAGCAGGTCGCGGTGCTGGTGCCGACGACGCTGCTGGTGCAGCAGCACATGTCGACGTTCGCCGAGCGGTTCGCGGCGTTCCCGGTCGTGATGAAGCCGATCAGCCGGTTCCAGTCGGACGGGGAGATCGAGGAGACGCTGCGCGGCCTGGCGGAGGGCACCGTGGACGTGGTCGTCGGCACCCACCGCATCCTGTCGTCGCAGACGCGGTTCAAGAACCTCGGCCTGGTGATCATCGACGAGGAGCAGCGCTTCGGCGTCGAGCACAAGGAGGAGCTGAAGCGGCTGCGTACCCAGGTCGACGTGCTCGCGATGTCGGCGACGCCGATCCCGCGGACGCTGGAGATGGGCCTGACCGGCATCCGGGAGATGTCCACGATCCTGACCCCGCCGGAGGAGCGGCACCCCGTCCTGACGTTCGTCGGCCCGTACGAGGAGAAGCAGATCGCCGCCGCGATCCGCCGCGAGCTGCTGCGCGAGGGCCAGGTGTTCTTCGTGCACAACCGGGTCCGCTCGATCAACAAGGTCGCGGCGAACCTGGCGCGGCTCGTCCCGGAGGCGAAGATCGCGATCGCGCACGGCCAGATGAACGAGCACGAGCTCGAGAAGGTCATGGTCGACTTCTGGGAGCGCAACCACGACGTCCTGGTCGCGACGACGATCGTGGAGTCCGGCCTGGACGTGCCGAACGCCAACACCCTGATCGTCGACCGCGCCGACATGTACGGGCTGTCGCAGCTCCACCAGCTGCGCGGCCGCGTCGGGCGCGGCCGGGAGCGGGCGTACGCGTACTTCCTCTACCAGCCCGAGCAGCCGCTGACCGAGACCGCGCACGAGCGGCTCGCGACCCTGGCGCAGCACACCGAGATCGGCGCCGGCATGTACGTCGCGATGAAGGACCTGGAGATCCGCGGCGCCGGCAACATCCTCGGCGCCGAGCAGTCGGGGCACGTCGCCGGTGTCGGGTTCGACCTGTACGTGCGGATGGTCGGGGAGGCCGTCCAGGACCTGAAGGAGGGCGGCAGGGAGCCCGCGGCCGTCGAGACGAAGGTCGAGCTGCCCGTCGACGCCCACCTGCCGCACGAGTACGTGCCGGGGGAGCGGCTCCGGCTGGACGCCTACCGCCGCATCGCCGCGATCACGTCCGAGGACGAGATCGGCGCCGTCCACGACGAGCTGAAGGACCGGTTCGGGCCGCTGCCTGTCCCGGTGCTGAACCTCCTCGAAGTGGCGCGGTTCCGGTCGAAGGCGCGCAGGGCGGGGCTCGCCGACGTCACCGTCCAGGGCAACTTCATCAAGTTCACGCCCGTGCACCTGCCCGACTCCAAGCAGGTCAGGCTGCAGCGGCTGTACCCGAAGAGCATCCTCAAGCCGGCCACCGACACCCTGCTGGTGCCGGCGCCGAAGACCGCGCCGCTCGGCGGCCGACCGCTGCGCGACCAGGAGCTGCTGAAATGGGCGACCGACCTGGTGGAGGCCCTGTTCCTGGAGGCCGCGCCCGCCCCGGCGGGCCGGTAGGCTGGCGCGGCCCCCGCCTGATCGACGAGATGGGATTCCTCCGTGTTCGGTAAGTCCGTGTTCGCCAAGTCCGTGCAGGCCGCCATGGCCGCCGTCGTGGCGGCCGGTGCGCTGGCCGGCTGCGGCGGCACGCAGAAGCCGGGCACCGCCGCCCTCGTCGGCGACGACCGCATCACCGTCACCGAGCTCAGCCAGACCGTCCGCGACTGGCGGGAGCAGTTCCGGACGGACCCGGCCGCCAACCAGATGCGGGCCAGCCCGGCGAACCCGGCGCCGCAGCTGGCCGGCGACTCCGAGTCCGACGTGCGGGGCGCCCTCACCCTGCTGATCAACTTCCGGGTCGCCGCGGAGGTCGCCGAGGACGCGGGGGTCGAGATCACCCGGGCGCGGGTCGACGACACCATCGGCGCGCTGAACCAGCAGGGCGGGGCCGAGACGGTCACGCTGGCGAGCGGCCTGCCCCGCGACCGGACCCGCGGCCTGGCGCGCCTGGTCGCGACGCAGGTCGCGATGATGGAGCGCTTCGGGGCGGACCGGACCAACCCGATGAGCCCCGCGACGCAGCAGGCCGGGCAGAAGTGGAACGAGCTGTTCCGGCGCACCGCGGACGACATGAAGGTCGAGGTCAACCCGCGCTACGGCACCTACGACCCGGGCAAGTTCCTGGTCGGCCCCGTCGACCACCGGCTGTCCAAGCCCGATTCGGGTACCTGAGCCGCATGAGCCTGACACTGCTCGCCACCACGCACCGGGTGGCGCCGGGGCTGCTGACGTGGCGCGCCTGGGACGCGCTCCGGTCGGCCGGCGTTGTCCGCCTGCGCGACGGGCATCCGCTGTCGCCGTCCCTCCGCGACGCCGGGATCGTGTTGGAGCCGGTGGCGGCGCCCGACGCGTCCCGGCTGGTGGCGGACGCGCGGAGCGGGGACGTCCTGTGGGTGGCCGCGCCCGAGGGCGACGAGCCGCTGATGCGCGAGATCGGGTCCCTGGTCGTGAACGACCCCCTGGACGTGGAGGTCCTGCACGGGTCCTACGACCTGCCCGGCGCGCGCCTGCTCGACCTCGTCTCGGTGATGGACACGCTGCGCCGCGAATGCCCGTGGGACCGCAAGCAGACGCACGCCACCCTCGTCCCGTACCTGCTGGAGGAGGCCTACGAGGTCCTCGACACCGTCGAGTCCGGCGACTACGGCGCGCTGCGCGAGGAGCTGGGCGACGTGCTGATGCAGGTCGCGTTCCACTCGGTGGTCGCCGCCGAGCGCGACGACGAGACCGCGTTCACCATCGACGACGTGGCGGGCGCGATCGTCGACAAGCTCGTCCGCCGCCATCCGCACGTGTTCGGGGACGTGACGGTCTCCGGCGCCGACGAGGTCAACGCCAACTGGGAGCAGATCAAGGCGGCCGAGCGGGCGGAGAAGAGCGGCGCGGACGCGTCGGCGCTCGACGGCGTGCCGATGGGGCAGCCCGCGCTGTCGCTCGCCGCGCAGCTCCAGCGGCGTGCCGCTCGGATGGGCGCCCCGGCCGATCTCGCGGACATCGGGAACGGCCCGGACATCGGAAACGAGCCGGGAACCGGCAACGACCCGGGCACCGGAAACGATCTGGGCGTGCGGCTGTTCGAGCTCGTCCGGGAGGCGGCGGAGCGGGGCGCCGATCCGGAGTCCGAGTTGCGGGCGGTTTCCCGGGTATTTCGTGATCGTGTCCGAGCCTGGGAACGACGATCGCCGCAGGGCTGAATCGAACGATATTCAGGGCGATATCGACCGGAACACCGCCGATGGGGTAGTCCGGCCGGGAAGGCACGTTTACGCTAAGCGCGTGCTGCCTGGGGCGGAAAGCGACGAGGGTGACCCGGACGCGGAAGACGGCGGTCCCGGTGACCCCGGCGCGCCACCCCGTCCACCCCGTCCACGCCGGGTGCTGACCGGGTCCACGACACGCGAGGAGAAGGCCCGCGCGCTCCGCGGGCTCGGCGCGCTCGGCGGCGTCGCCGGATTCCTCGTCGCGCTCATGCTGCTGCCCACCGCGTGCACGGCCGGAGTCGGCGCCCGCGACGCCGCCGACTGGTTCCAGAGCGAGCCCGAGGGCCTGACGACCTCCGGCGTCCCGCAGCGCTCCACGATCAAGTCCGACGACGGCCGCACCATCGCGACGTTCTTCTACCAGAACCGGGTGGACGTCCCGCTGGACAAGATCGCGCCGATCCTGCAGCAGGCCGTGCTGGCCATCGAGGACAGCCGCTTCTACGAGCACGGCGCCATCGACGTGCAGGGCACGCTGCGGGCGCTCGCCAGCAACGTCAGCAGCGGCGAGGTGACGCAGGGCGGCTCCGGCATCACCCAGCAGTACGTGAAGAACCTGCTGCTCACCCAGGCCGACTCCAGCAAGGAGCGCGACGCGGCCAAGGAGGTCACCGCCGCGCGCAAGGTCCGCGAACTGCGGTACGCCGTCGCGGTGGAGAAGCGGTTCAGCAAGGACGAGATCCTGCGCCGCTACCTCAACATCGCCTACTACGGCGACGGCGCCTACGGCATCGAGGCGGCGTCCCGGCACTACTTCTCCAAGCACGCCTCCGAGCTGAACCTCGCCGAGGCGGCGCTGCTGGCCGGCGTCATCCGCTACCCCTACGCCTACGACCCGACCCAGCATCCCCGCGAGGCCCTCCAGCGCCGCAACACCGTCCTGAACCGGATGGCCGAGCTCGGCTGGATCGAGCACGCCAAGGCGGAGGAGACCAAGAGCCGGCCCGTGAGGCTGGACGTCCAGGAGATCCAGAGCGGCTGCGTGTCCAGCAAGGCGCCGTTCTTCTGCGACTACGTCCAGCGCGAGATCCTCACCAACAAGGTGTTCGGCGAGACCGCCAAGGAACGGGAGGAACTCCTCAAGCGGGGCGGGCTCACGATCCGCACGACCATGGACCGGCGGGCGCAGAAGGCCGCGAGGCGGGCCGTGCTCCAGCACGTCCCGCCGAAGAACTCCGCGCACAAGGCCGCCGCGGAGGCGATGGTGGAGCCCGGCACCGGCGAGATCAAGGCCCTGGTCGTCGGGCGCGAGCTCGGCCCGGACGAGGAGCGCGGCAAGACCTGGATCAACTTCGCCGCCGACGCCAGCCACGGCTCCAGCATCGGCATGCAGGCCGGGTCCACGTTCAAGGCGTTCACGCTGGCCGCCGCTCTGGACGAGGGCATGCCGTTCGGTACCCGGCTGATGGCGCCGGAGGAGTACACGCCCGTCGGCTTCCGCAACTGCGACGGCGACAACGTCGGCGACCCGAGCGCGTCGCTGGGCAACGCCGCCGACGGTGAGGGCGGCAGGCGGTTCAGCCTCGTCACGGGCACCCAGAACTCGGTCAACACCTACTTCCTCGCGCTGCAGAAGGAGGTCGGCCTCTGCGACACGGCCAAGATGGCCGAGCGCCTCGGGATGAAGCAGGCCAACGGCAAGCCGCTGGAGCAGTACCCGTCGTTCACGCTCGGGTTCAACGCCGTCTCCCCGCTGCGGCTCGCGGCGGCCTACGCGGCGTTCGGCGCCCGCGGCGAGTACTGCCGGCCGATCGCGATCAAGCAGATCACCGACGCGTCCGGGAAGAAGCTGAAGATCCCGCCGCGCGACTGCGAGCAGGCGATCGACGAGGGCGTCGCGGACGCCGTCAACCACATCCTCAGCGGCGTCCTCACCAAGGGCACGGCGCGCGGCATGGGCATCGGCCGCGACGCCGCGGGCAAGACCGGTACCGTCGACAACTTCTCCGCCGCCTGGTTCGCCGGCTACACCCCGGACCTCGCCGCGGCCGTGTGGGTCGGCGACCCGCGCGGCGGCTACCGGCACCCGATGGACGGCCTGTGCATGAACGGCCGGTGCTACGGCGCCGTGTTCGGGGCGACGATCCCCGCGCCGATCTGGCGGCAGAGCATGAGCGGGGCGCTGGAGGGGACGGACGCGAGCTCCTTCCACCGGCCCCCGTCCTTCTACTTCAGCAGGGGCTCGGGCGAGGAACGGGTCACGGTGCCCGACGTGCGCGGCATGCGGGTGGGCGACGCCGTCGCGAGGCTCCGCGCCGCCGGATTCCAGACCCGCGTCGGCGAGCGCGTCCGGTCCCGCCGGTACGACAGCGGCACCGTGGCCGGGATGTCCCCCGGCCCGGGGTCGGCGGAGCCCGGCGCGACCATCACCCTGCGCGTCAGCAGGGGCCCCGGGGGCGGCGGCGACGACGGCGACGGCGACGGCGACGGTGGCGGTGGCGGCGGGCAGCGGCCGCCGGTCCCGCCCGTCACCCCGCGCCCCACCAACACGCCGACCCTCCCGCCCGTTCCCGGCGAGCCCGGGTGACGCCGGCGGCCGCCTGACCTGTGTGATCGTCGTGCCGCCGGGTAGATCATCGGGCGGGGCGGACCGCCCCTGCTGATCCGATCGGGGGGACGATCGTCATGCGAGCCATCGCCGTGTCCGAGTACGGCGCCACACCGGCGCCGATGAACCTGCCGCGCCCGGAGCCGGGTCCGGGCGAGATCCTCGTGAAGATGATCGCGGCCGGGCTGAATCCGCTGGACTGGAAGGTCGCCGACGGGATGCTCAAGGACTCCGTCGACGCGTCCTTTCCGCTGATCCTGGGCCAGGACGGCGCCGGCGTCGTGGACGCGGTCGGCGAGGACGTCACACGCCTGCGCCACGGCGAGCAGGTCTACGGGACCTTCGCCATGCCGGAACGGGGGCTCGGCGCCTTCGCCGAGTACGCCCTGGCCCGCGACGACGGTCCGGTGGCGAGGATGCCGGAGGGCATGATCTACACGCAGGCCGCCGCGGTGCCGACCGCGAGCGTGGCCGCGCTCGCCATGGTGGAGGAGGCGCGGGTCGACGCCGGGCAGACCGTCCTCGTCGTGGGAGCGACCGGCGGCGTCGGGCAGGGCGTGGTGCAACTCGCCGCCCGGGAGGGCGCCAAGGTCATCGCGACGGCCCGCGACGACATGGCCGGGACGATGCGGCGGCTCGGCGCGGACGAGACCGTCGACCACTCCGAGGGAGACCTCAACGCCCAGGTGCTGGCCGTCCACAACGACGGGATCGACGCCGTCATCGACACGGTCGGCGACACTCCGGAGACCGAGGTCATCGCGCAGCTGCTGCGCCCCGGCGGAACGTACGTCAGCTCCGTCTGGTCGGTGAACCCCGACGCGATGGAGGCCATGGGGCTGCGCGGGATCAACTTCGACACGGACCCGTCGGCCGAGCTGCTCGACCGGCTCTCCGACCTGATCGACGCGGGCGACTTCCAGGTCCGGGCCGAGCGCGAGATACCGCTGGAGGACGCGCCCGGCGCGCTGGCCGACAACCGCGCCGGCGGCGCACGCGGCAAGACCGTGATCCGCATCTGACCGCGTGCGCGGGTGAGGAACACCGCATCACGGGCATGGAGTCCTCACGGGAGGACATATGAACCAGAGCAGAATGGACCAGGCCGGCGGCGAGGACGGACGGGACCGGCTCCGCGAGCTCGACGAGACCCTCGACCGGCTCCGCGCCGACCTGCCCTCGCCGCCCACCGATGCCACGGACTTCGCCGACTCCGGCCAGTACCTCGCGGCCCGCGAGGAGCTCGAGGGCCAGATCGAGCTGCTGGAGTCCGAACGCGAACGCCTCCGCGAGCAGCTCGGGATCTCCTGAGGCCCCGACCGGTGCGGCCGGGCCGCGCGCTCACCGCCGCCGGGCGGCTCCGGCGGCTGGTCCCGGCAGGGGTCACTGCGGCAGGCGCAGGACGAAACGGGCGCCGGGGACGCTGTCGGCGCGGTCGGTGAGGATCAGCGAGCCGCGGTGCGCTTCGGCGATGTCGCGGGAGATCGCCAGTCCGAGGCCGGTGCCGCCGGCGTCGCGGTGCCCGCCCTGGGACAGCCGGGTGAACCGCTCGAACACCCGCTCGCGGTCCTCGGGCGCGATGCCGGTGCCGTCGTCGATTATCTCGACGACCGCGGTGGAGGGCGGCTCCACCCGCAGGATCACCGTCACCTCGTGGGCCGCGTGCCGGTCGGCGTTGTCGATCAGGTTCGTCAGCAGCCGCGCCAGCTCGCCGCGCCCGCCCTGCACCGCCACCGATCCCTCCGACAGCACCGTCACCTGGGTGCGGCGCGGGCGGCTCAGGACCTCCTGGTCCGCCAGCTCGGTCAGGTTCACCGGCTCGCGCTGGAAGTTCCGGTCCGCCTCGAGGCGGCCCAAGGCCAGCAGGTCGTCCACCACCGCCGCCAGCCGGTCGGTGTTGTCCAGGATGGCCCGCAACGTCTCGGTCATGTCGGCCTCATCGGGCGCCGCCAGCGCGAGTTCCAGTTCCATCCGCAGCGCGGCGAGCGGGCTGCGCAGCTCGTGGGAGACGTCGGAGACGAACCCGCGCTGCCGTGCGACGGCCTGCTCCAGCCGGTCGAGGGTCGCGTTGATGCTCTCGGCGAGCAGGCCCACCTCGTCCCGCCGGGACGGCTGCGGCACCCGGCGCTCGAGGTCGGTGGCGGTGATCTCGTCCAGTTCCCGGCGGATCGCGTCGACCGGTCGCAGCGCGCGGCTCGCCGCGACCCACATCCCGTAGGCGACCAGACCGGTGACCAGGGGGACGCCGAGAATGAGCAGTGCCGCCGTGAGCGGGTTCGGCAGCAGCCCGGGGGCGGGTTTCAGCGCGTACACGAAGCGCGCGTTGCGCCCCCGGCCCACGCGGTGCTCGACGACGAGGAAGCACTTCGCGCCGGGCGCGTCGATGCGGCAGCTCTGGCCGTCGCGGCGGTCGTCGGTGATCGGCGGCGGGGGGAACCGCACCGGCGGGCGTCCCCGCATCTCGGGCGACGCGGCGATCACGTCGCCGTCCAGGTCCACCACCTGTTGGAGCGCGTCACCCTCACTGAGGATCACTTCGTCCAGGACGTTGGCGTTCATCGCCGTCACCGTCCTGCGCCCTTCGCGCGCCAGTTCCCGCATCTCATCGCTGACCGTCTGCCGTCTGACCATGGTCAGCAGCACCGCGCACAGCACCGTCGACAGGAGCAGGGTGACCAGCGCGGCCGTCAGCGTCACCCGGACCCGGATCTCCGGGTGACGCAGCACGGCCCGCCAGATCCAGCGGTTCAGGCCCGCGGACGGCCGGGGCCGGACACCAATGACGACCTCCCGGGGTACGCATGTGCGAGTACCCGGGATTTCTTGCCTGAACGGGGCAAACGCGACCGTGGTCGGCGGGTAAAAGATCGTTCAGGTGGCGGACGGGGCGGCGGCCTTGTCGGGCTCGGGCGGCACGTCCCCCTCAGCGGCGGCGGGCTCGGGGTCGCGTTCGGCCAGGTGCCGGCGGATGGAATGGCCCAGCGCCGCCGCCCACAGCGCGTAGATGGCGGCGTAGAAGACCCACCGGACGCCGTCCGAGGCGTCGATCCAGTCGCCGCGCAGCAGGGTCCGGGCGTTGGTGATGATGATGATCCCGCCGACCGCGCTGCCCAGGACGCGCGGTGGAATGTGCCGGACCAGCCACGCGGCGATCGGGGCCGCGATCACTCCGCCGATCAGCAGCGCGGCCACCCAGGTGAAGTCGATGCCCTCGGAGCCGATGCCGATCAGGAAGCCGGCGCTGGCGGCCACGGAGACGAGGAACTCGCTGGTGTCGATCGATCCGATCGTCTTGCGGGGCTCCAGCCGCCCGCTGGCCAGGATCGCCGGGGTGCCGACGGGCCCCCACCCGCCGCCGCCGGTGGAGTCGACGAAGCCGGCCACCAGGCCGAGCGGGCCGAGGAACCGCTTGCGGAGCGGCTTGCCGAGCCGGTCCGTGCGGATCCCCCGGACGGTGAAGCGGACCAGGATGTAGGTCCCCAGCGTGAGCAGGATGACCGACATCACCGGCTCGGCGGTTTCGGTGGAGAGCCCGGACAGGAACGTGGCGCCGGCGAACGCCCCGGCGGCGCCGGGGATGCCGATCTTGGCGACGACGCGCCAGTCGACGTTGCCGAACTTCCAGTGCGACGCGCCCGACACCAGTGTGGTCCCGATCTCGGCGAGGTGCACGGTGGCCGAGGCGGCGGCCGGGTTGGTGCCGATGGCGAGCAGCAGTGTCGTCGACGTGACGCCGTAGGCCATGCCCAGGCTCCCGTCGACGAGTTGGGCGCCCAGACCGACCAGGGCGAGCAGGACGAGTTTTCGCACGGGTGCACCACCAGGGAGGATTTCCGATAAATACGGTTTGTATACTTAATTAGTAGACAATGTATGGTTCAACGTCAAGGCGCCCTCGGCCGGTCGAACCGGGTGATTCGCGGCCGTTCCGGGAGAACGGCGTGCCAGTTGGGCGGCCCCGGGGCGGTGCGGGATAGGCTCGGTGACCGCATCGGAATCGCTGCATCCGGACCAGTCGCACCACCAGCCGCACCACCAGGGGGTTCCCCGTGTCGTCGATCGAGGCCGTACTCGCCCGGGAGATCCTTGACTCCCGCGGGAATCCGACCGTCGAGGTCGAGGTCCTGCTCGCCGATGGGACCGAGGCGCACGCCGCCGTGCCGAGCGGGGCCTCGACCGGCCAGTTCGAGGCCGTCGAGCTGCGGGACGGGGGTGAGCGCTACGGCGGCAAGGGCGTCCGGGACGCGGTCCGGGCCGTCAACGAGACCATCGACGAGAAGGTCGTCGGCTACCCGGCGTCCGACCAGCGGCTGATCGACCAGCTGCTGGTGGACCTCGACGGCACGCCCGCCAAGTCGGCGCTCGGCGCCAACGCGATCCTCGGGGTCAGCCTGGCCGTCGCCAAGGCCGCCGCGGACTCCGCGGGCCTCCCGCTCTTCCGCTACGTGGGCGGCCCGAACGCGCACCTGCTGCCCGTCCCGATGATGAACATCCTGAACGGCGGCGCACACGCCGACACCAACGTGGACATCCAGGAGTTCATGGTCGCGCCGATCGGAGCGGCCACCTTCGCCGAGGCGCTGCGCTGGGGCACCGAGACCTACCACGCGCTGAAGTCGGTGCTGAAGTCCAAGGGCCTGAACACCGGCCTCGGCGACGAGGGCGGGTTCGCGCCCGAGCTGCCGAGCAACCGGGACGCGCTCGACCTCATCATGGAGGCGATCCGCAAGGCCGGCTTCACCCCCGGACGCGACATCGCGCTCGCCCTGGACGTCGCCGCCACCGAGTTCCACGCCGACGGCCAGTACGCCTTCGAGGGCACCAAGCGGAACTCCGACGACATGGCCGCCTACTACGCCGAGCTGCTCACCGAGTACCCGCTCGTCTCCATCGAGGACCCGCTCGACGAGGAGGACTGGACCGGCTGGGAGGGCCTCACCGCCGCCGTCGGCGACCGCGTCCAGATCGTCGGCGACGACCTGTTCGTCACCAACCCCGAGCGGCTCGCCCGCGGCATCAAGGCCCGCGCCGCCAACTCGCTGCTGGTCAAGGTCAACCAGATCGGCACGCTCAGCGAGACGCTCGACGCCGTCTCGCTCGCGCAGACCAGCGGGTACCGCTGCATGATGAGCCACCGGTCCGGTGAGACCGAGGACACCACGATCGCCGACCTGGCCGTCGCGACCAACTGCGGGCAGATCAAGACCGGTGCCCCCGCCCGCAGCGACCGGGTCGCCAAGTACAACCAGCTCCTGCGCATCGAGGAACTGCTGGACGACGCCGCCCGCTACGCCGGTGCCGCCGCGTTCCCGCGCTTCGTGCACGACTGATGGCGCGGGGCGAGGACCGGGCGGATCGCGGAGGCGGGCCCGACGACGACCACCACGACGACCACGGCGACGACGGCGGGGGTGGTCAGCGCCGCGGCAACCCGGCGCTGACCAGCCGCGCGGCCATCCTGGCCGTGGTGGTGTGCGCGATCGCGCTGAGCCTGGCCTATCCGGTCCGGGAGTACATCGCCCAGCGCCAGGAGATCGCCGACCTCCGGCAGAAGGAGGCGGCGGCCCGCCGGCAGGTGGAGATTCTGGCCCAACGCAAGCAGCAGTTGGGGGATAAGTCGTACATTGAGCGTGAGGCGACGCGAAGACTTCATTACTGCCGTCCTGACGTAAAGTGCTACATCGTGCTGGACGGCGGCGGAGAAGGCGGCCGACAGGCCAACAAGGGCGGTCCGACGAGCAGGCCGCCGTGGTACGAGACGCTGTGGCGGTCGGTGGAGGCGGCCGACCGGCCACGCTGATCCGTTCCGTGGCTCGGCGGGACGGTGCCGAGGAGACGGGCCGACGAGGAGGGCCGGACGCGTCCGGTGGGAGGGACCGGACGCGAGATCCGCGGGTGGGGACACGGGTGATGGAAGCAGGCGACAACGCCGCGGTCGCGGCTGATGACGACGCCGCGGTCGCGGCCGGTGACCGGGCCGCGGTCGCGGCTCAGCTGGGACGCGAGCCGCGCGGCGTGCGCGGGGTGGCGAGCCGCTGCCCGTGCGGGCTGCCCGCCGTGATCGAGACGGCCCCGAGGCTGCCGGACGGTACGCCCTTTCCGACGCTGTTCTATCTGACCTGCCCGAAGGCCGCCTCGGCCATCGGGACCCTGGAGGGGAGCGGCATCATGCGCGAGATGCAGGACCGGCTCGCCGCCGACCCGAGGCTGAAGGCCGAGTACACCGCGGCCCACGAGGACTACCTGCGCCGGCGCGACGAGGCGGCCCGCGCGGACGGCATCGAGCCGCTGCCCGGCGGCATGCAGAGCGCGGGCGGCATGCCGGAGCGCGTCAAGTGCCTGCACGCCCTCATCGCCCACGAGCTGGCCGTGCCCGGCGCCAACCCGTTCGGGCGGGAGGGCCTGGAGGCGCTCCCCGAGTGGTGGCGCTCCGGTCCCTGCGTCCAACCGGACGCCGAGGCGGACGAGCCCGGCGCCGGTGCCGATGACGGTGCGGGGGAGGCCCGGTGACGCGGGTAGCGGCCATCGACTGCGGGACCAACTCCGTCCGCCTCCTGATCGCCGACATCGCCCCGGGCGAGAGCGGCGGGGCGCTGACCGACGTCGAGCGCCGGATGGAGATCGTCCGGCTCGGGGAGGGCGTCGACGAGACCGGGCGGCTGTCGCCCGCCGCGCTGGAGCGCACCTTCACCGCGATGCGCGGGTACGCGGAGCTGATCGAGCGGAACGGGGAGCGGGCGGGCCACGGGCCCGTCAAGACGAGGGTCGTGGCGACGAGCGCGACCCGCGACGCCGCGAACCGGGCCGATTTCGTCAGCGGCGTCGTCGACATCTTCGGCGTCGTGCCCGAGGTGATCAGCGGGGACGAGGAGGCCGAGCTGTCGTTCCTCGGCGCCACCCGGGAACTGGCCGCGCTGCGCCCGGCCCGCCCCTACCTGGTGGTCGACATCGGCGGCGGCTCCACCGAGTTCGTGCTCGGCAGCTCGTCGGCCGACGCCGCGCGCTCGATCGACATCGGCTGCGTCCGGATGACCGAACGGCACCTCAAGGACGGCGACCCGCCGTCGCCGGTGCAGATCACGGGCGCGGTCGCCGACATCGACGCGGCCCTCGCCGCCGTCCGGGAGACCGTGCCGGTGGACGAGGCGCGCACGCTCGTCGGCCTGGCCGGGTCGGTGACCACGGTCGCCGGGATCGCGCTCGACCTGCCGGAGTACGACGCGTCCCGCATCCACCTGTCGAGGATCACCGCCACCCAGGTCCACGAGGTGACGCGGCGCATCCTGCACGCCACCCGCGCCGAGCGCGCCGAGTTCGGCGTGATGCACCCGGGCCGGGTCGACGTGATCGGCGCGGGCGCGCTGATCCTGGACCGCATCATGCGGGAGTACGGGTTCGGCGCGGTCGTCGTCAGCGAGCACGACATCCTGGACGGCATCGCCTGGTCCCTGGTGTGACCCGGTCGCCGGTACTGATTCTGCCGCCCGGTTCGTCCGGGGCGACGCTCACTGCTTGAGGTGCGCCAGCAGGGCCGGGATCAGGATCGCGTTCGGGTTCTGCTGCGGGACGTAGAGGATCGGCGAGCTGCTGCTGGACTGCTGGATCCACACCCGGCCGCTGTCGACCGTCGCGCCGGAGATCGCCGACCAGCTCAGCGACACGCGGTTGCCGCGGACGCCGCCGGGATGGACGGTCAGCCCCTGCGCCACGTCGATCGACTCGCCCGCCCGGACCCGTCCGGCCAGCTCCGCCACCAGCCGCCGCTCGGCGTGCTCCTGGCACAGCTGGATCAGCCGCCCCCACACCTGCTCCGGCTCGCCGCGCCCGGACGCGATCGCGCCGGACTCGATGACCACCTCGACGCGGGGGCCGCCGTGGAAGGGGAACCGGCCCGCCTGGAAGATCCACTGGGTGCCGGGGATCTGGCCATATCCGGCCGGACGCTCCGCGGCCCAGTACGCCACCCACTCCACGTACGGCCAGGCGAGCGAGGAGTCCCCGTACGCCACGATCTGGTCGTCGGCGTGCAGGTGGAGGCCGCGGACGTTCACGTCCAGCGGCTGGACGGCGGGCCGGACGCCCCAGCTGGTCTGCTGGACCTGCGGGGCCGCGTAGGCCGTCCACTGGGCCTGCTCCTCGGGGCCTCGCTGCTCAGGCTGGGGGAGCCGCACCCGCGGCGGGCGGGACGGCTCCGGATTGAGCCGATCCGTCCAGGTCCGGCCGTCCCACCAGCGCAGGCTGCCCGTGCCGTAGGGATCCGGATACCAGCCCGGTTGCGACACTGCCTGCCTCCGCTCAGCCCACACAGCCCACGGCGTGCCGGACACCCGCCTCCCCGACCGGCGAACGCATCGTACCGATCAGGGCGGCTTCTGAAGAGATATGGGCGGAACCCGGCCACCGCCTGTGGCGTGCGACGATCGGTGGTATGCCGACCGCCAACGCCCCGTTCGTGCCGCCCGGATCCGGGTGGCCGTACGACCCCGCCGGTCCGGGCACTCCCGTCGCCCACGGCACCGGCGACGTCATCGACCTGGCCGCCGAGGCGCCGGACCTGGACGAGCTGTGCGCCCGGCAGTCGGTGTGCCGCGCCTGCGACCGCCTGGTGGAGTGGAGGGAGAAGGTCGCCGTCCAGCGCCGCCGGGCGTTCGCGGACGAGGAGTACTGGGGACGCCCCATCGCCGGCTGGGGCGACCCGGAGCCGCGGATCCTGATCGTCGGCCTCGCCCCGGCCGCGCACGGCGGCAACCGCACCGGGCGGATCTTCACCGGGGACCGCTCGGGCGACTGGCTGTTCGCCTCGCTGTACCGGGTGGGGCTCGCCGCGCAGCCGACCAGCGTCCACGCGGGCGACGGGCAGCGGCTGATCGGCGCGCGGATGGCGGCGGCCGTCCGCTGCGCCCCGCCCGACAACAAGCCGGCCCCCATCGAGCGCACGACCTGCCTGCCGTGGCTGGCCCGCGAGGTCGCGCTGGTCGCGCCGGGCGTCCGCTGCGTCGTGTGCCTCGGCGGGTTCGCCTGGCAGGCCGCGTGGCCGGCGCTGAAGCAGGCCGGGTACGGGGTGCCGCGTCCCCGGCCGAAGTTCGGTCACGGCGCCGAGGTGGAGCTGGTCCCGCCGCCTTCGGTGGCGCGGCGCGACCCGGTGCTGATGCTGGGGTGCTACCACCCCAGCCAGCAGAACACCTTCACCGGCCGCGTCACCGAGGACATGCTGGACGCCGTCTTCACCCGCGCCCGCGATCACCGCTAGCCGCCCGTCGGGCTCGCCGACAGCGGAGTGAGCGAGATCCTGCCGTGCCGGCAGACCGGGCCGTAGCTCCACGGCGCTTCGAGCTGCCGCGTCTGGTTCGGCGGGACCACCTTCAGGGCGTTCGCGCTGGGCTGGCACGGGACGGTCTCGTCGCCGGCCAGCTCGGAGGTCCAGTACAGCCGCTCGTAGGCGCGGCCGCCGCTGGGAAGCGCGACCGTCCGGGGCGTGCCGTGGCGCAGGACGTCGGTGTGGACGAGTCCGGCCGCGTTGACCAGCTGGAGGCCGGACCAGCCGCGGACCGTGCAGGACCTGTCGGACGTGTTGGTCAGGACGAGCGTCACGTAGCGGTTGGTCTCCACGGCGTAGCTGCTGGTGAGGCTCGCGCCGAGCATCTGGCTGGTGCAGCGCGGCGAGTCGCCGGCGCCGTCGCCGCCGAGCCCGCCCCCGGGTGCGTCGCCGGTCTCGGTTCCCGTTCCGGTCCCGGTCGCGGCCCCCGTGCCGCTTCCGTCGCCCGTTCCGGTGCCCGATCCCGTTCCGGTCCCGGTCCCGGTGCTCGGTGAGCCGCCGGCGGGCGTTCCCTTTCCGGGGGTGCCCGCCCCGGTGCCCGAGCCGGGGGCTTCGGCCGTTGCCGGGCCGCCCGGTGCGGTCGAGCCGCCGGCCGCGACCGGGCCCGCGTTCGTGCTGGAGCCGCAACCCGCGAGTGCGACGGTGACGGCGGCCGCGGCCAGCGTCCCCCAGATGATTTTCGGCATACGAGTCTTCCCCATCCTCGCCCTTCCCCGTGAACCAGGAAACGGCGGGACAGGGCCTGGCCGAGCGACCCGGCTACCGGGCCGGCTTCCCCCTGCCGGTCCGGCCGCCCATGGCCGCTTGACGCCCCCGTCCGGCCCTGTCCCGCCGTCCTTCTGGTGATACATCGGGTGAGATGCCGGACGGAGTTATGAAGTTCACGAATCGGGCGAAGTGGTGAGCACGCCGTGGATCCGGGTATCGCTCCGCCATGGCTTCCGATCGCACCGCGGGCTCCGCGAAGCAGATCCTGATCATCGGCGGCGGGTACGTCGGCATGTACACGGCGCTCCGCCTCCAGAAGAAGTTGCGCGGTGAGCTGCGGCGAGGTGAGGTCGCCGTCACCGTCATCGACCCCCAGTCCTACATGACCTACCAGCCGTTCCTCCCGGAGGCCGCGGCCGGGAACCTGGAGCCCCGGCACGTCGTGGCGCCGCTGCGGAAGGTGCTCAAGCGGTGCCGCGTCGTCAACGGGTACGTGACGCGGATCGACCACGCCGCCAAGCGGGTCAGGCTTCGTCCCGCCGGAACGAAGACGGCCGGCGTCCCGGAGCGGGACGTCGACTACGACATGCTCGTGGTCGCCCTCGGCTCCATCTCGCGGACGCTGCCGATCCCCGGCCTCGCCGAATGCGGGATCGGCTTCAAGACCGTCGAAGAGGCCATCTTCCTGCGCAACCACGTCCTGCACCAGCTCGACATCGCCGCGTCCAACGCGGGCGACGAGGAGATCAGGAAGCGGGCGCTGACGTTCGTGTTCGTCGGCGCCGGGTTCGCGGGCGTCGAGGCGATGGCCGAGCTGGAGGACATGTCGCGGGACGCCTGCAAGTGGTATCCGACCATCGACCCGGGCGAGATGCGGTGGGTGATGGTCGAGGCGACCGACCGGATCCTGCCCGAGGTGGGGCCCGAGATGGGCCAGCGGAGCGCCGAGGCGCTGCGCCGCCGCGGAATCGAGGTCAAGATGGAGACGCTGCTGAAGTCCGCGGAGAAGCGGCACATCGTGCTGAGCGACGGAGACGAGTTCGACGCCGGGACGCTGGTGTGGACGGCCGGGGTGAAGCCCCACCCGGTCCTCGGCGACAGCGACCTGCCGCTGGACGACAAGGGGCGCCTCAAGGCGACCGCCGAGCTGACCGTCGAGGGGCTGGAGCACGTCTACTCGGCGGGGGACAACGCGGCCGTCCCCGACCTCACCGACACCGGCGACTTCACCGCGCCCAACGCCCAGCACGCGGTCAGGCAAGCCAGGCGCCTCGGTGACAACATCGTGGCGGATCTGCACGGGAAGCCCCGCAAGCAGTACGTGCACGCCTACGTCGGCTCGGTGGCGAGCCTTGGCCTGCACAAAGGCGTCGCGAACGTTTACGGGATCAAGCTGCGCGGGTTCCCCGCCTGGTTCATGCACCGCACCTACCATCTGTCTCGGATGCCGACCGTCAACCGCAAGTTCCGGATCACCATGGACTGGACGCTCGCCTCCTTCTTCCGGCGCGAGATCGTCTCGCTCGGCGAGCTGGAGTCGCCCCGCTTCGAGTTCGAGCTCGCGGCCGGCCGGCGCGAGGACGTATGAACGCATGACCGGCTGACGGCGTCCGGCGGGGGATGGCCCGGCCGGGTCCCGCCCGCCGGCATCGTCACCGAGGAGGCGCCCTGACCATGCACGACGGAGACGCCACCTGGAACGAGGCGCGGGCGGAGCTGGCGGCGGCGTCCGCCTCGGCGGCGGCCGCCGAGGCCGCGGAACTCGGGGCGGCGGGTGTCGCGTCGCGGCTGGCGCCGCTGCTCACCAGGCTCATGCCGGCGGAGGGGCGCGAGGCCGCGGACGAGCTGCCGATCCGGGTCCGGGCCTGGGACGGCAGCGCCATCGGCCCGGCCACCGCTCCCGCGTTCGTCATCAGGCATCGGCGGGCGCTGCGGCGGCTGCTGTGGAAGCCCGGCGAGCTGGGCTTCGTCCGCGCCTACGTGGCCGGCGAGCTGGACATCGAGGGGGACGTCTTCGCCGCGCTCGAAGCCGTCCAGCGGGTGCTGGGCGACGGCGACGGGCCGATCCGGCTGAGCGGCGACGACAAGCGCGACATCGTGCGCACCGCCGTCACCCTCGGCGCCGTCGGACCCGAGCCGAAGGCGCCGCCCGAGGAGTCGGCGCCCGGCCGGCGCGGCGGCGGGGAACCCGGCCACGCCGGGCCGATGCGGGAACCCGCCGCGTTCTTCGCCCGGCTGTTCGGGGACGGGCTGGCGCACGGCACCGGGCGCTGGGACCGGGCCGCAGGCCTGGACACGGGCATGGACACGGGCATGGACACGGGCCTCGACCGGGCCCAGTCCGCCGCCCACGAGGCCGTCGCCGAGGAGCTCGGGCTGTTCCCCGGTGCCCGGCTCCTCGACCTGAACTGCGGGTGGGGCGCGTTCGCCCGGCACGCCGCCGTCCGGCACGGCGCCCGGGTCGTCGGGCTGACCCGTACCCCCGGGCAGGCCGACCACGTACGCGCCATTGCCGCCGGCGCGAGGGCCGATGTCGAGGCACGCGGCTGGGACCTGCCCGAGGCGGGCGACGGCCCCTATGACGCGATCGTCGGGCTGGCGGACGTGGCGCCCATCGACCGTCCCGCGTCCCGGCTGTTCGACCTGCTCGCACCCGGCGGACGTCTCGTCCTGCAGCAGCCGGTGCGCCGTCCCGGGCCCCGGCCGAACCGGCGCACGTTCACCACCGGCTACCTGTTCCAGGACGAGAGCGAGCCGCGGCCGCTCGGCGTGCTCGCCGGCGAGCTGGAGGACGCGGGCCTCGAAGTGCGGGCCGTGGAGGCGCTCCGCGAACACCACGCGCGGACGCTGCGCGCCTGGGCCGCGGGCCTCCAGCGGCACTGGAGCGAGTGCGCGGAGCTGGCCGGACCCGGCCGGGCACGGGTCTGGCTGCTCTACCTCGCCACGTCCGCACTGGCCTGCGAGAACGGCCGGATCGGCAGGCATGAGATACGTGCGGAACGCCGGGACGATGGGGCCCGCGGGGACACGAACCGGGCCCCAGGACCCACCGGATTCGACGGCTGACTCGATATGATGACGCCGCCCCTGTAGCCCAATGGCAGAGGCGGGCTCCCTAAAAGAGCCATCGTGTCGGTTCGAGTCCGACCAGGGGCACCGAGGACGCAGAGTGTTCACCCGTGCGCGGCGGCGCCGGAGTGATCGTGAAGGGATTTCGAGCATAGACTGTGAGGCCAGGTCGGCCGAAGTGGAGGGGCTCTGATGGAGAGCAGGAACCCGGCGTTCCGCGGTAACGCCTTCAACCAGCGGGCCGGAGGCGCGGCCTACGGCTCGCCCGGTCAGGGCGCAGCGGGATACGGGAGCCCCGGATACGGCACGCAGCCCTACGGAGGCGCGGGACAACCCGCGCCCGGCTACGCGCCGCCGGCGCCCACCAGGCCCATGACCATGGACGACGTCGTCGTCCGCGGCTTCATGACGCTGGTCACCCTCGTGATCGCCGCGGCCGCGGCCTGGGTGCTCGTACCGACGAGCGCCGCCGTCCCCGTCCTGGTCGTGGCGCTGATCGCCCAGATCGGGATCTGGGCGTTCATCACGTTCGGCCGCAAGGCCAACGCGCCGATGGTCCTGACGTTCGCGGCCGTCTACGGCGTCGTCGTCGGCATCATCAGCCACATCTACAACGACCTCTTCCACGGCGTGGTCTTCCAGGCCGTGATCGGCACGGCCCTGGCGTTCGCCGCCACGCTCGCCGTCTACGCGCTGCGGATCGTCCGGGTCACGCCCAAGTTCGCGAAGTTCGCCATCGCGGCCGGGGTCGCGCTGATCGCGCTGATGCTCATCAACATGCTGATGTACATGTTCGGCTCGGACGACGGGCTCGGCATCCGCGACCCGGACAACCCGCTCGCCTACGTGTTCAGCGTCGTCGCGATTCTCGTCGGCTGCTTCTTCCTGCTGCTGGACTTCGACTCGATCGAGCAGGGCGTCCGCAGCGGGGCACCGGAGAAGTTCGCCTGGTACTGCGCGTTCGGGCTGGTGCTGGCGCTGGTCTGGATCTACCTGGAGATGCTCCGGCTGCTCAGCTACTTCTACGGCGGCAGGGACTAGCGCGTCCGGCGGGCCGGGCAGCGCGTCCGGCCCCGCCGGAATTCGCCCCCGCGTTCAGCTCTGAACAATGATCAGCCCCGCGCCTTCCGGCGCGGGGCTGATCTGTGCGGGATCTCTGCGCCAGGGTCGTGGCGCGGCGTGGCGGCACGACGGCGGGGGCATCCGTTGGCGGGATCCCGCAACGTCAATGTGAAGCAGGCCGTATGAAGTTCTGCGGGTGAGTCGCCCCTTCCGGTGCCGCGTCCGCGGGCCTCGGCGGGCCGGCCGGTCGGCGGGACGCGCCGGACGGCGACTCGGTGTTCGGCTGTGCTCGGTCTTGCTCGTTCCTGTGTTCGTTCCCGCCCGGCGGGCCCGCGCTCAGTAGTGCCGTGCGCGGCGCTCGCGCTCGTGCTCGCGCACCAGCGCCGAGGCGTAGCCGTGGGAGAGGTTGTGCTCTTCGGCCAGCCAGTGGCTGCGTTCCTCGCAGCGTGTGAACGACGGGCCGTTCTCGATGGCGGTGAACCACTCGGGGATGTCACGTCCTGTGACTTGCGGGATGCGGGCTATCAGCTTGCTGTGCGTCTCCGGCGAGTGGTTCAGTGACAATTGGCACCTCCAGGTCGCGGGGCTCTTCCTGCTGACTCTGCAACAGCGGACCGGATGTGACAACCCCCTAACGGGGACCTATCTAATACGTTACGTAGATCGTTAATAGCGGGGAAGTTCCCCGGAAACACGCAGGTGAGCCCGCACGGACGCCGTCATCGTGGACGGACGATTTCCGTGCGGGCCGCCCGCCGGGCCGTCAGGAAAGGCGCTCCAGGACCATCGCCATGCCCTGGCCGCCGCCCACGCACATCGTCTCCAGCCCGAACTGCTTGTCGTGGAACTCCAGGCCGTTCAGGAGCGTGGAGGTGATCCGTGCGCCGGTCATGCCGAACGGGTGGCCGACGGCGATCGCGCCGCCGTTCACGTTCAGCTTGTCGATGTCGATGCCGAGGTCCTCGGCGGACGGCAGCACCTGCGCGGCGAACGCCTCGTTGATCTCGACGAGGTCGATGTCGGCGATGGTCATGCCCGCCTTGGCCAGCGCCTTGCGGGACGCGTCGACCGGGCCGAGGCCCATGATCTCGGGGGACAGGCCGGTGACGCCGGTCGACACGACCCGGGCCAGCGGGGTGATGCCGAGCTCGGCGGCCTTGGTGTCGCTCATGATGACGACCGCGGCCCCGCCGTCGTTCAGCGGGCAGCAGTTGCCGGCGGTGACCGTCCCGTCCGGGCGGAACACCGGCTGGAGCTGGGAGACCTTCTCGTAGGACGTGCCGGGGCGCGGGCCGTCGTCCTTGGCGACGACGGTGCCGTCCGGCAGCGTCACCGGGGTGATGTCCTTCTCCCAGAAGCCGTTGTTGAGAGCCTTCTCGGCGAGGTTCTGCGAGCGGACGCCGAACTCGTCCTGCGCCTGCCGGCTGACGCCGCGCATCCCGGCCACGTTCTCTGCGGTCTGGCCCATCGCGATGTAGATGTCGGGCAGGCTGCCGTCCTGGCGCGGGTCGTGCCACACGGGCGCGCCGCCCTCGCCGGCCTTGGCGGTGCGGGCCTCGGCTTCGGCGAACTTGGGGTTCTGGGTGTCGGGAAGGCCGTCGCTGCTGCCCTTGGCGAAGCGGCTGACGGTCTCGACTCCGGCCGAGACGATGACGTCGGCCTCGCCCGCGCGGATCGCGTGCAGCGCCATCCGGGTCGTCTGGAGCGAGGACGAGCAGTACCGGGTGATGGTCGCACCGGGCACGTTGTCCCAGCCCAGCAACACGGACACGACCCGTCCCATGTTGTAGCCCTGCTCGCCGCCGGGCAGGCCGCAGCCGAGCAGGAGGTCGTCGATCTGGCCCGGATCCAGCTCGGGGACCTTGGCCATCGCGGCGGTGATCATCTGTGCGGTGAGGTCGTCGGGCCGCATGTCCTTGAGCGACCCCTTGAAGGCGCGGCCGATCGGCGAGCGTGCGGTTGCGACGATGACTGCCTCGGGCATGTGCGGGTCTCCTGTCTCAGCGGCCGTTCTGTCGGCGTGGCGGGCAGCGCTGCCCTGCCTGTGTTACTCGCCGGTCACCAGCAATCTAACCGCCCGCCGCCGCCCGCGCACAATGTGCCCCCGCACAGTGTTGACAATGCAAACAATAAGTAAGAACTTACTCATTCACCTGCGGATTCCCGGCCCGCCGATGACATCCGTCCCATGCGGGCGGGACGCCGTCCACCGGACCCTTGACACCTCGCCACCGGCCGGCCGCCGCAAGCGCGGGCGCGCGGCCGGCCGGGTGGCCACTCCGAGGCGGCCGGGGCTCGTCATAGGTGACCGGACGGGCCCCGGTCCCGGTGGTCTCGCCCGCTCCCGCGTCCGGAACCTTCACTTCATGTCGCGGGCCCTCATGTCGCCGGCCGCATGTCGTCGGCCGCCGCGTCGCGCTCGGGGACCGAGCGGCGGCGCAGGAGCGTGGCCCAGCGGCCCCGGGGGCCGCGGTCGTGGCCCTCGACCGAGGCGCCGTGCACCTCGGTACCGGACACCTCGGCGGCCTCGGCCGCGGCCAGGTAGACCGGCAGGATCCCCCCGCCCGGAGGTTCGGTGACGTCGGCCTCCAGGTCCAGCGCGGATGCCATCGAGGGCAGGACGGCGGCGCAGGCCGCGGCGTACCCGCGGGCGGACGGGTGGTAGCGGTCCTCGCTGAACATCGAGTGCGGGTCGGCGGCGAACTCGCGGCCGAGCAGGTCGCCGAGCGACACCGAGCGGGCGCCGCGCTCGACGACCGCTATGGTCTGGGCGGCGGCGAGCTGGCGGCTGGCGCGGCGGGCGATGAACCGGAGCGGCTGCATCAGCGGCTTGACGGTGCCGAGGTCGGGGCACGTCCCGACCACGACCTGGCTGCCCGCGGCGCGGAGCCGCTCGACGGCGTAGGTCAGATGGCGGACGGACTCGGCGGGCGGCACCCGCCCCGTCACGTCATTGCCGCCGATCATGATGACGGCGATGTCGGGACGGGCTTGCATGGCCCGGTCGACCTGGCCGGAGAGGGCCTGCGAGCGGGAACCGGAGCGGGCGACGCTGGTCAGCCGGACGGGACGGTCCGCGATCGCCGACAGGCCGTTGGCGAGCATCGCGGCGGGCGTCTCGTCCGGGGTGTGCACGCCGAGGCCGGCGGCGGTGGAGTCGCCGATCATGACCAGGGACAGCGGGGTGCCGCCGAGCGTCCCGCCGTACAGGCCGTCGGCCACCGGCGGGTCGCTGCCCGGCGTCGCCGTGATCATCCTGCGTGCCAGCTTGGCCTCGGCGACGATGAGCCCGAACGTGATGCCGCCCAGGGCGGTGATGCCACCGCCCCCGTAGGCCGCGGCCGTCGCGATGCGGCGTGCGGTGAATGCTCTCAACATGCGTGGTTGACCCTCCGTGATCAAGTTCCTACCCGTGGGCTCGTGCGTTGATGCCTGCGGGCACCCGTCTCGGCTACCGTCGGCACTGAGGATCCATCCGGACCCGCGTCCCCGCACCCGCTCGACAGGCGGGCTGAACAGGGGCGCAACGCTCAGATTCACACTGAACGACAAGGATGTCGCGGTGCACGTACACGACTCGCTCGTCGAACTGATGGGCAACACCCCGCTCGTTCGACTGCGCAAGGTGATCGGCGACAGCACCACCGGCGGCCGGCGGCCGCAGGTGATCGCCAAGGTGGAGTACTTCAATCCCGGCGGCTCGGTGAAGGACCGCATCGCGGTCCGCATGATCGACGCGGCCGAGCAGTCCGGCGAACTGCGGCCGAGCGGCACGATCGTCGAGCCGACGTCCGGGAACACCGGGGTCGGGCTCGCCATCGTGGCGCAGGAGCGCGGCTACCGCTGCGTCTTCGTCTGCCCCGACAAGGTCGCCAAGGACAAGATCGACGTGCTGCGCGCGTACGGCGCGGAGGTCGTGGTCTGCCCCTCGGCGGTGTCGCCCGAGCACCCCGACTCCTACTACTCCGTGTCGGACCGGCTGGCCGCCGAGATCCCCGGCGCGTGGAAGCCGAACCAGTACACCAACCAGCAGAACCCGCGCTCGCACTACGAGACGACGGGACCGGAGATCTGGGAGCAGACCGACGGCCGCATCACGCACTTCGTGGCCGGCATCGGCACCGGCGGCACCATCAGCGGCACGGGGAGGTACCTCAAGGAGGTCTCCGGCGGGGACGTGCGGATCATCGGCGTGGACCCCGAGGGGTCGGTCTACTCCGGCGGCACCGGACGGCCCTACCTCATCGAGGGCGTGGGCGAGGACATCTGGCCCGAGACCTACGACCGGGAGATCTGCGACGAGGTCATCGCGGTGTCCGACAAGGACTCGTTCAACATGACCAGGCGGCTGGCCCGCGAGGAGGCGCTGCTGGTCGGCGGGTCCTGCGGGATGGCGGTCGTCGCGGCGCTGCGCGTGGCCGAGCGTGCCGACCCGGACGCGGTGATCGTCGTGCTGCTGCCGGACGGCGGCCGCGGCTACCTCACCAAGATCTTCAACGACGACTGGATGGCCGACTACGGCTTCCTCATCCCCTCCACCGAGGAGGCCCGGGTCGGCGAGGTGCTCACCCGCAAGCGCCGGACGCTGCCGGAGTTCGTGCACGTCCACCCGCACGAGAGCGTGCAGACCGCCATCTCGATCATGCGCGAGTACGAGGTGTCGCAGCTTCCGGTGATGAAGGAGGAGCCGCCGGTCATGGCGGCCGAGGTGGTCGGCTCGGTGGTGGAGAGCGACCTGCTCGACATCCTCGTCGGGGAGCGCGGCAAGCTCGCCGAGCCGGTCGAGCGGCACATGTCGGGGCCGCTGCCGACGCTCGGGTCCGGCGAGCCGGTCAGCAAGGCCGTCGGCGTCCTGGAGAAGTCCGGCGCGGCCGTCGTCCTCGTGGACGGCAAGCCCAAGGGCCTCGTCACCCGCCAGGACCTCCTCGCCTTCCTGGCCGCCTCCACCACCTGACGCCGCGCGACCGCCGCCGTCCCGTCCGGGGACGAAGGAAGCGCCGGAGACCGTCGTGGTCTCCGGCGCTTCCTGGTGGGATAAGGGTGTCGGGTTGCGGAGTCCGGCCGGTGGGCGGCGTTTCGGGCCGGGCTCCGCAACCCGACGTCTATGGGGTTCCGGCGGCTACCGGGACCCGGACGGGGCGAGGTCCTCCCGCGTCTCGGCGGGCTTGACCTCCTTCTTCGCCTCGGCGCCGTGCCCCGGCCACCAGGCCTTGCGGCCCAGCATCGCCGTGACGGCCGGCACCAGGAAGATCGCCATCACGAAGGCCGACAGCGCGATCCCCAGCGCGATGGAGAAGCCCATCTGCTGCAGCATCGACACCTTGGCCAGCAGCATCACCGAGAACGTGCCGGCCAGGATCAACCCGGCCGCGGCGACCGTCGGGCCGGCGTGCTCGACCGCCAGCGCGGCGGCCTTGCGCGGCTCGTGGCCCTCCTTGGCCTCCTCGCGCAATCGCGCGGTCATCAGGATGTTGTAGTCGGTCCCGATGGCCAGCACGAACAGGTACAGCATGATCGGCAGATGGAAGACCTCGCCGGGTTGGCCCAGCAGTCCCTGGAAGACGTACACCGCGGAGCCCAGGGTCGCGGTGAAGCCCAGGAGCACCGCCGGGACCAGGTACAGCGGCGCGACGACCGAGCGCAGCAGCGCCAGCAGGATCAGCGCGATCAGTACCCCGGCGACCGGCAGGATCACCGACAGGTCCCGGTTGACGACCTTGTTGATGTCGCTGTAGATCGCGGTCTCGCCGCCGACGAACAGCTCCGTGCCCTGCGGCGTGATGTCGTGCACGGCAGGCCCGAGATCGTTCTTGACCATGTTGATCGACTCGTTGCTGACCGGGTTGCCGTCCAGGATCAGGTCGACCTGGCCCACCTTGGGGTCGGCCTCGCTGAGCTTGGCGGGCGCGACGCCGCCGACACCGGGCAGCGACTTGGCCTGCTGCCCGAAGGCGTTCAGCTCGGCCGCGGTGAGCGGCTGCCCGTCGGTGGACTGGACCATGATCTGCACCGGCGTGGTCTGCCCGGCCGGGAAGCCCTTCTTCATGTCCTCGGTGGCCTGGGCGGACTCGGTGTCGGACGGGAAGCTGGACTGGAAGTCGTAGTCGGACTTGAAGCCGATCGCGCCGGACGCCAGTGCGACCAGCAGGGCGCCGGCCCCGATGGCGACCAGGGCGGGGCGTGCGCCGACCATCCGGCCGAGACGGGCCGAGGTGGTGGCCTTCGGCTGCTTCTTCCAGGACTTGGACGGCCAGAACACCGCCGTGCCGACCAGCGAGAGGATCGCGGGGAACAGCGTCAGCGACGTGATGCCCATGACCACGACGCCGATGGCCAGCGACGGCCCCCAGGCGGCGAAGATGCCGAAGGACGCCAGCATCAGCACCAGGAACGTGACCGCGATCGCGGCCGCCGCGGAGGTGATGACCTCGCCGACCCGCTCCACCGCCTGGATCAGCGCGGTCTTGCGGTCCTCGCCGGCGCGCAGCCGCTCCCGGTAGCGGAACAGCAGGAACAGGTAGTAGTCGGCGCCGACGCCGAACATCACGATCGTCAGGATGATCTGGAGGCTGTCGTCACCGGAGAAGTCCAGCACCTTGGACGCGGCGCCGATCAGCCCCATCGACATCTGCTCGGTCGCGATGATCACGATGATCGGCAGGATCGCCGCCAGCGGTGCCCGGAAGATCACCAGGATCAGCCCGATGATGAGGGCGAAGGTGGCCACGGTGATGAGCACGAAGGACTGGGTGAAGGAGTCCTCGTTGTCGACGAACAGGGCGGCCTCACCGCCGACCTTGGCCTCCAGCCCGCTGCCGAGCTGCTTGGGCAGTTCCGCGCGGATGTCCTTGATGGCCTGGCTCTGGTCCTGGGCCGCATCGCCGGTCGCCATGTCCATCGGGACGTTGATCAGCTGGATGCTCTTGTTGGGGGCGACGGCCTCCGGGCCGGTCAGGAACCCGTGGGTCGTCGGATACTTCTTCGCCGTCAGGTTCTTCGAGGCCTCAGCGATCTTGGCGCTGTCGGCCGGGGTGATCTTCCCGCCGTCGGTGCGCTGCACCACGATCAGCGAGGTCAGGTCGGCGCCCTCGGGGAACGCCTTGTCGGCGATCTCGACGGCCTGGACGGACTCGTACCCGGACGGCAGGAATTCGCCCTGGTCCGACTCGGTGGTGAGCTTGGGGGAGAAGGCGATGATGATGACCGCGGCTGCGAGCCAGGCCACGATCGTCCACCACGGGTGTCTCACGACGAAGCGCGCGAGCCGAGCGAACATGAGGCTTCCTTAGTCAGGGTGATGGGAGTTCAAGGTCAAACGGGGTACCTGTAGAACGTTAGAGAATCGATGGCTCGTTGGGGTCACCCGCTGCGCCGAAATAGGGGCTGATACCTCCGGGGGAGCGTCTCATCCTCTAGGAGGGCACCTGGGTGGATAGCCTCGTACCCATGGACAACGACGTTCAACGAGGCTTCGAGACCCTGGCCATCCACGCCGGGCAGGAGCCGGACCCGGTGACCGGCGCGGTCGTCACGCCGATCTACCAGGTCTCCACGTACAAACAGGATGGTATCGGCGGCCTGCGCGGCGGCTACGAGTACTCCCGGTCGGCGAACCCGACCCGTACCGCGCTGGAGGTATGCCTCGCCGAGACGGAGGGAGGCGCGCGGGGGCTGGCGTTCGCGTCCGGCCTCGCCGCCGAGGACGCGCTCCTGCGAGCGGTCTGCAGGCCCGGCGACCACGTCGTCATCCCGAACGACGCCTACGGCGGCACCTACCGGCTGTTCGCCAAGGTGGCCGAGCCGTGGGGCGTCACGTTCGACCCCGTCCCCCTCGGCGACGTCGCCGCGGCGCGGGCGGCGGTCCGGCCCGATACGAAGATCATTTGGGTGGAGACGCCGACGAACCCGCTGCTCGGCATCGCCGACATCGCGGCGCTCGCCGCCGTCGCCCACGACGCGGGCGCGCTGCTGGTCGTCGACAACACGTTCGCCTCGCCCTATCTCCAGCGCCCGCTGGAACTCGGCGCGGACGTGGTCGTCCACTCGACCACCAAGTACATCGGCGGCCACTCCGACGTCGTCGGCGGCGCGCTGGTCGTGTCGGACGCGGAATTGGGCGACCGGCTGACCTTCCACCAGAACGCGATGGGCGCCGTCGCGGGCCCGTTCGACGCCTGGCTCACCCTGCGCGGGATCAAGACGCTCGGCGTGCGGATGGACCGGCACTGCGCGAACGCGGAGAAGGTCGTGGAGATGCTGCGGCGGCACCCGTCCGTCCGGCAGGTCCTCTACCCGGGGCTGCCCGGCCATCCCGGCCACGACGTCGCCGCCAAGCAGATGAGGGCGTTCGGCGGCATGGTCTCGTTCCGGATGGAGTCCGAGGACGCCGCCGTCCGCGTGTGCGAGGAGACGAAGCTGTTCACGCTCGGGGAGTCGCTCGGCGGCGTCGAGTCGCTGATCGAGCACCCGGGCCGGATGACGCACGCCTCGGCCGCCGGGTCGCCGCTGGAGGTCCCCGGTGACCTGGTGCGGCTGTCGGTCGGGATCGAGGACGCCGACGATCTTCTCCGGGATCTTGAGCGGGCGCTGCCACACGGCACTTGATCAACCTCTATAATCGGCGCGCCAGGTTCGTAAAGAAAGGGCCCGGGGTGCGCAAAGTACTGGTCTGTGGGGCGGCGTTCGCCGCGACGTGTTTGTCCGCCGTCGCCATTCCGGGCGGGGCCCAGGCGACGACGCCGGAACCGACGCCGTCCTCGTCCGTCCCGTCCCCTCCGGCGGTGTCCCCCACGGGGGAGCCAGGGACGACACCCCCCTCCGGTGGCCCGCGGACCGGCGCCCCCGGATCGCAGTCGCCGTCCTCGTCCTCCACGTCGCGGCCTCCCCACGGGGGGGCGGCGCCGGACGGCGAGACCGACGGCACCGTCTCCGCCGAGGCCGTCATGGTGACGCCGGATCTCCCGCGGTCCCGGACGTACGCCTACGGCGAGGACCGGCGGCAGAAGATCGACGCCTACTGGCGCGAGACCGGCCCGCGGGCCACGCCGCGTCCCGCCGTCCTGGTCCTGCACGGCGGCTACTGGCTGCAGGGCGACAAGAGCGGCTGGAAGTACTTCGCGCGGCGGCTGACGGAGGAGGGCTTCGTCGCCGTGACCGCGAACTACCGGCTCGCCCCCAAGGCGCAGTGGCCGGCGCAGCGCGACGACGCGATGTCCGCGCTCGCCTTCGTCCGCAAGCACGCCCGGCAGTGGAACGTCGACCCGCAGCGCATCGCCGTCGTCGGCGCCTCGTCCGGCGGGCACCTCGCGACCCAGCTCGGCACGTTCGGGACCGGTACCGCGCAGGTCCGCGGCGTGGTGGCGCTGTCGCCGCCGAACAACCCGTACCTCGCCTACCAGGACGGCGGGAAGCCGGACGCGACGCCCAGCCAGCAGACGCTGCGGCAGGCCGTGACCTCCCTGGTGAACTGCGTCCCCGGCGCGGCCACCGACAAGGACTGCTGGACGCGGCTGAAGGACGCCAACTCCTCCACGCACGCCTCCGCCGGGGACGCGCCGATGCTCCTCATGCACACCACGGGCGACTTCGTCCCGCTCACGCAGAGCACCGGGCTGGCGGGCGCGCTGCGCGCCGCGGGCGTCCCGGCGGAGGTCAAGAAGATCGAGGGCGACAGGCACGCCTCGGGGCTGCTGGCCGACGAGCACACCTACCCGGGGATCGTGACCTGGCTCAAGAACCGCCTGAAGCCCGGCCCCGAGTAGCACCGAGTCCCGGGTGGCCCCGGCCCCGAGCGACCCGGGCTGCCTTGAGCGACCCGCCCGGGTGACTCAGCCGTTCCAGACCATCAGCAGCAGGATCACGATCCAGATCAGTGCGACGACGCCGGACATGGCGGCCAGCCGTCCCCGCTCCACCTGGGCGATGTCGCCATCCGCCTTGGCGGACCGCTTCTTCTCCCCGGCCTCGGCGTCCTCGCCGTCCTTGCCGTCCTTCTTCTTCGTGCCGGCGGGCTCGGCGGGGACCGCCTCCCGCGGTTCCCCGGCTCCCGCGACCTCCAGCAGATGCGCCGCCTTGCGCTGGTCGCGCTCGATGATCAGCAGCAGCACCAGCGCGACGATGAACAGCGTCATCGACGCCGACAGCCACACCTCGGCCAGGTCGCCCTGGGCGAGCAGCAGCCCGAACAGGAAGATCCCCAGGCTGGCGACGCCGTAGATCTGGGTGGCCCGGTGCAGGTAGCGCACCACGACCAGGTTGCGCTTGCGGATGTAGCGCGGGGTGGACATCGTCGCGGCGGTCAGCGGTCCGAGCGCGAAGATCGCGAACCCGATGTGGAAGAACAGCAGCAGGTGGTCGGCCATGGGCCGACCCTAGCCTTCGCGGGGCCTCAGCGGCGGGCGCGGCGCACCCTCAGGTAGTCGCTCACGACATATTCGCCGAGCCGGTCGGCGTCGGGCGCGAAGACCCGGCCGCCGTTGCGCTGCGCGACCTCCTCGACGAACGAGACGAGGCGGCGGTCCTCGGCGAGCATGAAGAAGTTCATGCAGGCGCCCCGCCGGGTCATCTTGTCGACCTCGGCGAGCGTGAGGACGAGCGTGTCGGTCGAGGGCGGGTAGTCGAACAGCGAGCGGCCGTCCGGCCGCAGGTGCGCGGTCGGCTCGCCGTCGGTGACCACCAGGACGATCGGCTCGAAGTCGGGGTGCCGGTCCAGATGCCGTCCCGCGATCATCAGGGCGTGGTGCAGGTTGGTGCCCTGCACCATGTCCCAGTCCAGGCCCGCCATCTCCTCGGGATGCAGGACCCGCGCGTAGTTGGAGAACCCGATGATCTGGATCGCGTCCTGCGGGAACTTGCTGGTCACGAGCGTGTGCAGGGCGAGCGTCGTCTGCTTGGCGACCGCCCACGTCCCGCGCAGCACCATCGAGTACGACAGGTCGACCAGCAGGCAGACGGCCGCGCCGGTGCGCCGTTCGGTCTCGTGGACCTCGAAGTCGTCCACGCCGAGTTTCACCCCACCGGGCTTCACACCACCGGGCTTGAGACCGGCGGGGCTCACACCCGGGGGACGCCGCGACCCGTTCCCGGTGATCTCCACGATGTCGGCGGTGCTCGGCTCCACGACCTTCGCGGTGGACACCGCCGGGCCGGTGGTGGGAGAGCCGGTGATCGGAGAGCCGGTGGTGGGGGAGCCGGTGGTGGGGGAGCCGGTGGTGAGAGCCGTGCCGGAGTCCATGGCGCTGCGGCGGATGGCGTTGCTCACCGTCCGGACCACGTCGAGGGGCTGCTCGTCGCCGAACCGCCACTCCCGGCTCGCCCCGGTCAGCTCGCCCGCCTGGCCGGCGTCCCGCTGGTCGTGGTCGCCCTGCCGGCCGGACGTGAGCTGCGCGAACACCCGGCGCAGCGCCGTCTCGCCGAGCCGCCGCACCGCCTTCGGGGTCAGCTCCAGCTTGCCGCGGTTGCGCCGCAGGTAGCCCTGCCGCTCCAGCTCCGCCTCGATGCGGCGCAGCGCGCTCAGGTCGTCGACGGCCTGCCTGCCGAGCGCCCGCCGGACGGCGTCCTCGTCGATGTCGTCGAGCCGCGCGCCCGGGTACTCCTGCCCGAGCGCAGCCTCCAGTTCGCTCAGGTCGGCCAGCTCCGCGAGCGCGGTCGTGGCGTCCCCCATGCCGAGCGGGTCCTCGCCGGTCATCTGCTCGGACTGGCCCCAGCCGAGGTCGGGACGGCGCGTCCGCAGCGCGTCGCCGAGCCGGGTCATCTCCATCGCGAGACCCGCGTCCTGCATGGCCTGCTCCATCAGCCCGGCCAGCTCGGCGCGCTGCTCCGGACTGAGCGAGGCGAGCAGCCGGTCCATCGCGGCGGCGCGGCGGGCCAGGGAGTCGACCAGCTCCTCGAGGTTCTGCGGATCGTCGGGGAACATGTCCCCGTACTCCTGCATGAAGCGGTCGAAGTCCTCCTGGGTGTGCTCGCCGCGCGCGTCGCGATCCAGCATCTCGTTGAGCGCGCCCATCATCTCCTTGACGCGCTCCATGGCGGCCGGGTCCTGGTTCTCCAGGGCCTGCTTCATGCCCTGGAACTGCGCGTCGAGCACATCGCGCCGCAGCAGGTCCTTCAGCCGCTCGAACGTCTGCCGGGCGGCGTCGGAGCGCCACTCGTAGTCCGACAGCCGCCGGATCGCCTGGGACGTGTCGGACGGCAGCGTGTCCAGCTCCGCCTCCCGCAGCCGCGCCTCGTCGCCCGGGTCGGGGAACAGCTCGGCCCGCTCCTGCCCGATCGCGGTGTCCAGCAGCGCGCGGGCCTGCTCCAGCGTCCCGTCCAGCCGGCCCCGGTCGCGCAGGGCGCGGCGGCGCTCGCGCACCTGGCGGAGCATGTCGTCGAGCCCGCGGCGGTTCTCCGCGCCCGGCAGGCCGCGGCGCAGCAGGTCGCGCAGGGCGTCGTCCGGACGGGTGCCGTCCAGGACGGAGTCGCCCATGGCGTCGAGGGCGTCGCGGACGTCGTAGGGCGGGGCGAGCGGGTCGGGCCCGTCCTCGTAGGCGCCGTAGCGGTATCGGCTCATCGAATCTCCTTGCGCGTGGAGAATTCAGGTCCGGGCGTCAGGTCCGGTAGGTGGCCGTCCCGTCGGAGCGTCCCTCCGTGACGTCCTTGGACAGCCGGCGGGTGAGGAACAGCCCTTCCAGGGCGAATTCCAGCGCGGCCGCGGCCTGCCCGGGGGACTCCCCGCTCAGGTCGAGCCGCTCCATGATCTTGGCGAGGCCGGGGACGTGGCCGATGCGGCGCAGCAGCTCCGTCGCCGACACCAGCTCGCCCGCCTCGACGCGCTCGCCGGAGTCGAACTTGTCCAGCAGCCCGTTCAGGTCGGCGGGGCCCAGCGTCCGCCGGTAGGTCTCGGCGATGGCGCGGCGCAGCAGGTGCTCCAGCACCTCCTGCTCGCGGCCCTCCTCGCTGACCTCGAACTCCACCTTGCCCATCAGCGACGGGACGACCGCGGGCAGGTCGCAGACCCGCGCGACGGCGTGCTCCTCGCCGGTCAGCGCGGCGCGGCGCACCGCGCCCGCCGCGACGGTCTCGGCGCCCGCGAGCGCGAACCGCGCCGACACCCCGGACCGGGCGTCCACCGCCGTCGACTCGCGGACGAGCCGGGTGAACCGGCCGATGATCTCGACCAGGTGGTCGGGCACCTCGGCGGGCAGCCCGGCCAGATCGGCGAAGTCGGACTCCTGCCGGATCAGCGCCAGCTCGGCGTCCAGTTCGAGGGGGTAGTGGGTGCGGATCTCGGCGCCGAAGCGGTCCTTCAGCGGGGTGATGATGCGGCCCCGGTTGGTGTAGTCCTCGGGGTTGGCGGACGCGATGAGCAGCACGTCCAGCGGCAGCCGCAGCGCGTAGCCGCGGACCTGCACGTCGCGTTCCTCGAGGACGTTCAGCAGCGCCACCTGGATCCGCTCGGCCAGGTCGGGCAGCTCGTTGATGGAGAAGATGCCGCGGTTGGTGCGCGGGACGAGCCCGAAGTGGACGGTCTCCGGGTCGCCGAGGGTGCGGCCCTCGGCCACCTTGATCGGGTCGACGTCGCCGATGAGGTCGCCGACGCTGGTGTCCGGCGTGGCGAGCTTCTCCCCGTACCGCTCGTCGCGGTGCCGCCACTCGACCGGCAGCTCGTCGCCCTTCTCGGCGGCCAGCCGCCGGCAGCGCACGCACACCGGCTCGTAGGGGTGGTCGTTGATCTCGCAGCCGGCCACGACCGGGGTCCACTCGTCCAGCAGCCCGGCCAGGGTGCGGATCAGCCGCGTCTTGCCCTGCCCGCGCTCGCCCAGGAGCACCAGGTCGTGCCCGGCGAGGAGGGCTCGTTCGAGGTGCGGCAGGACGGTGTCGTCGAACCCGAGGATGCCGGGGAAGCGCGGCTCCCCGGATCTCAGCCGGTCGAGCAGGTTGTGGCGGATCTCGGCCTTCACCGATCGCTGGACGTGACCGCTGGTGCGCAGCTCGCCCAGTGTGGTCTCGCTGGGTAGGGATTCACGCGGTGTGGAAGAACGCACGCGACCGACATTACGTCGCCGGTACGCGGAATCGCACCCCGCTGGACGATTCGTCCAAGTATGTACGGACGTGCGTGGATCGGGTGATGTTTGGGTGGAGGGCGCGTGGCAGGGGAAACTGGCATTGTGAAGCAGCCGGTGAAACGGAGTGAGGGAGGCGGCGCCGATGGCGCGATTCGGTGATGGCCTGGCCCTCGGACCCGACCTGAGCAAGGCGGCCGCGTCCGCGGTCGAGCAGGCCCTCGCGCCCCTCAGTGCGGCGCCCGACCTGGTCTGCGTCTTCATGACGGGGGACGATCCGGAGGCGTTCGAGGAGGCGGCGGTGGCCGCGGCGCGCGCGGCGGGGCCCGCGATCCTGCTGGGGTGCAGCGCGTCCGGGGTGATCGGCGCAGGGCGCGGCGTGGAGGAGACCGGCGCGGTCAGCGCGTGGGCGGCGGTGCTGCCCGGCGCGCGGCTCGACCCGTTCCGGCTGGAGACGCTGAAGGCCGACGACCGCCTGGTCGTCGTCGGCATGCCCGAGGCCCAGGTCGACGACGTGGTCGGCGTGCTGCTGACCGACCCCTACAGCTTCCCGGTGGACGCGTTCGTCGAGCGCTCCGACGACGCGCTGCCGGGCCTGCCCCTCGTCGGCGGCCTCGCGGAGGGCCACGAGCGCGGCGACGCCCGGCTGTTCGTCGGCGGGGAGATCTACCGCGACGGCGCGGTGGGGGTCGTGATCGGCGGATCCGTGGCCGCCGCGACCGTGGTGAGCCAGGGCGCCCGCCCGATCGGCCCCGACATGGTCGTGACCAGGGCGGAGGAGAACGTCCTGTACGAGCTGGCGGGCGTCCCCGCGCTGGAGAAGCTGGAGCAGATCGTCCTCGGGCTGCCGGAGGAGGAGCAGGAGCTCGCCGGGAGCGGGCTGCTGATCGGCGTCGCCATGGACGAGTACGCCGACCAGCACGACCACGGCGACTTCCTCGTCCGCGGGGTGGTGGGCGCCGACACCGACAGCGGCGCCATCGCGATCGGCGACGTGGTGGACGTGGGACGCACCGTCCGCTTCCAGGTCCGCGACGCCGGGGCCGCCGACGAGGACCTCGCCGCGCTGCTCGACCGGTTCGACATGGCGCCGGTCGAGGGCGCGCTGCTGTTCTCCTGCAACGGGCGCGGCCAGGCGATGTTCCCCGACTCCGACCACGACGCCCGCATCCTCGACCGCGCGTTCGGTCCCGCGGGGGTGGGCGGCTTCTTCGGCGCCGGCGAGATCGGCCCGGTCGCGGGACGCAACCACGTGCACGGCTTCACCGCGTCCATCCTCGCCTTCGGCCGGGCAGGGTGAGCGGGCCGGACGCGGCGCCCGCCCAGGCGCCCGCCCAGGCGCCCGTGCTGGCGCCCGTGCTGGCCATCGACATCGGCGGGACGAAGCTGGCCGCCGCGATCGTCGAACCCGGCGGGCGCGTCGCCGCCTACGACCGGGTCGCCACGCCGGGCGGCCCCGGGCTGGACGCCGACGGGCTGTGGCGGACGCTGGAGGCCCTCCTCGCCAAGCTCACCGCCGACGCGGGGGACCCGCCGCTCGCGGGCGTCGGCGCCGGCTGCGGAGGGCCGATGACCTGGCCCGCCGCCGAGGTGTCCCCGCTCAACATCCCCGCGTGGCGGCACGGTTTCCCGCTGCGCGCCAGGCTCCGCGACCGCTACCCGGGGCTCCCGGTCCGCATCCACAACGACGCCATCTGCGTCGCCGTCGGCGAGCACTGGCGCGGCGCGGGACGCGGCCGCGACAACGTCCTCGGCATGGTGGTGTCCACCGGCGTCGGCGGCGGACTCGTCCTCGGCGGCAGGCTCATCAACGGCGGAACAGGCAACGCCGGGCACATCGGGCACGTCGTCGTCGATCCCGGCGGGCCGCCCTGCGCCTGCGGCGGCCGGGGCTGCCTGGAGGCCATCGCGCGCGGCCCCGGGCTGGTCTCCTGGGCCCAGGAGCAGGGCTGGCGGCAGGGGACCCCCGACGTCACCGGCGTCGAACTGGCCGCCGACGCCCGCCGGGCGCACCCGGTCGCCATCTCCGCGATGCGGCGCGCCGGCCGCGCCATCGGCATCGCGATCGCGTCCGCGACGCACCTGTGCGATCTGGAGGTCGCCGCGATCGGCGGCGGCGTCTCCCAGGCGGGGGCGCTGCTGTTCGACCCGCTGGAGGAGGCGTTCCGCGAGCACGCCCGGATGGAGTTCGCGCGCCGCGTCCGGATCGTCCCGGCGGCGCTCGGCCAGACCGCCGGGCTCGTCGGCGCCGCCGCGCTGGTCTTCGCGCAAGATCGCTACTGGAGTGCGGGCTGAACCGGGCGGGTGCGATGATCGGGCCATGAGCGACCGCGGAAGTACCGCCGTCAGCGTCGACGATGTCCGCGCCGCCCGCGAGCTGCTCGGCGGGGTGGTCGTCCCCACCCCGACGATCCCCTCCCGGGTGCTGTCGGAGCAGATCGGCGGGCCCGTCCTGCTGAAGTGCGAGAACCTCCAGCGCACCGGCTCGTTCAAGATCCGCGGCGCGTACGCGCGGATCGCCGGGCTGAGTGAGGCGCAGCGCGCCGGCGGCGTCGTCGCGGCCAGCGCGGGCAACCACGCCCAGGGCGTCGCGCTCGCCGCGTCCATCCTCGGCTGCAAGGCCACGGTGTTCATGCCGGTCGGCGCGCCGCTCCCCAAGATCGCGGCGACGCGCGGCTACGGCGCCGAGGTCGTGTTCCCCGGGCCGACCGTCGACGACTGCCTCACCGCCGCGCAGGAGTACGCCGACGAGTGCGGCGCGGTGTTCATCCACCCGTTCGACCATCCCGACGTCGTCACCGGCCAGGCCACGATCGGGCTGGAGATCATGGAGCAGTGCCCGGACGTCCGGACGATCGTGTCGCCGGTCGGCGGCGGCGGCCTGCTGGCCGGGATCGCCGCCGCGGCCAAGGGCGTGGCGGAGGAGACCGGCGGGCGCGAGATCAAGACACTCGGCGCGCAGGCCAAACGCATGGCGGCGTTCCCGCCCTCGCTCGCCGCCGGGAAGCCCGTGCAGGTCGAGGCCGAACCGACGATGGCGGACGGGATCGCGGTCGGCCGCCCCGGCGACCTGACCTACGACATGTTCACCGACCTGGTGGACGCGGTCGTCACCGTGACCGAGGAGTCCATCTCCCAGGCTCTGCTGCTGTGCCTCGAACGCGCCAAGCAGGTCGTCGAGCCCGCCGGCGCGGCCGGGGTCGCGGCGCTGCTGGAGCACGCGTACGCGGTCGAGCCGCCCGTCGTGGTGCTGCTGTCGGGCGGCAACATCGACCCGCTGCTGCTGTCGAAGGTGCTCCGGCACGGCCTCGCGGGCGCGGGACGCTACCTGGTCGTCCGGTGCCGGCTGAAGGACCGGCCGGGCGCGCTCGTGACACTCCTGGGCGAACTCGCCGAGCTGGGCGTGAACGTCCTGGACGTGATGCACGAGCGCGTCGCGGCCCGGCTGCACGTGGAGGAGGTCGAGGTCCTCATGCACCTGGAGACCCGTGGCTCCGGCCACTCAGAGGACGTCATAGGCCGCCTGCGCGAAAAGGGCTACACCCTCACCCTCAGCTGAGGGACGGCTTGCCCTCGCTGTAGAGCCACGCGTCGGCCCAGGCGTCCAGCTTCTTGCTGGAGACGCGCTCGGCGAAGCGGACGAAGTCCTCCGTCGAGGCGTTGCCGTAGCGGTACGCGGCAGGCCACGCCTTGATGAGCCGGTGGAACGACTTCTCGCCGATCTCCTTGCGCAGGGCGTGGACGGCCATCGCGCCGCGGTCGTAGACGAGACCGTCGTAGATGTGGTCGCGGCCCGGGTCGGCGACCTCGCCCTTCCACAGGTCGTCGTCCGCCGGGGTCGCGTAGAGGGCGTCGAAGCTCTCCTGGACGGGCGTGCCGTCGAACTCCTCGGCCTGCTGCCATTCGGCGTACGTCGCGAAGCCCTCGTTCAGCCAGATGTCGGCCCACCGCTCCGGCGACACCGAGTCGCCGAACCACTGGTGGCCCAGCTCGTGCGCGATCAGCGCGCCGCTCGGGATGCTGCCCGGACGGTGGCCCAGGTCGTACACGGGGCGGCCCTGCGTCTCCAGCGCGTACCCGACGCCGACCTTGACCACGATCCCGCCCGTCGAGGTGAACGGGTAGCGGCCGTACAGCGCCGACTGGAAATCGGTGATCTCCGCGGTCTGCCGGTGGAACTTCTCGGCGTCGTCCGGCTTGATGGCGTTGGCGTGGTCGGTGGCCGTCAGGTTCGGCACGCCGCCGTCCGTCCGCCCGGTGCGGACGTCGTACTTGCCGATCGCGAGCATCGCCAGCTCGCTCGCCATGGGGTGCCGCATGACCCAGCGCGTCGTCGTCCAGCCCTGCCTGGTCCACTTGCCGCGCAGGTCGCCGTTGGACAGGGTCGTGAGGTCCTCGGGCGCCGACAGGGTGAAGGTGTACGTCGCCTTGTCGGTCGGATGGTCGTTGACCGGGTAGACCGTGGCGGCGCCGAACGGCTGGCCGAGCATCACCGCGCCGTCGTCGGTCGGCAGCCAGCCCGACGTCCCCAGCGTGGGGTCGTTGATCGTGTGCGGGACGCCCGAATAGGCGACCGTCACGGTGAAGTGCCGGTGCTTGCGCAGGCCCTTGCGCGGCGTGATGACGAGCTCCTGGGCTCCCGTCCGCTTGTAGGACGCCCTCTGCCCGTCCACCTTCAGCGACGAGATGTCGAGCGGGCCGAGGAAGTCCAGGTTGAACCGGGACAGGTTCTGCGTCGCCCGCGCCTTGATCTTGGTGACGGCCTGGATCCCCTTCGTCCCGGGGTCGTACTTCAGACCGACGTCGTAGTTAGCGACGTCGTAGCCGCCGTTGCCCATGTCGGGGAAGTAGGGGTCGCCCGCGCCCGGCGCACCGGGCGTGAACTTCGCCGTGGCGCCGGCGGGCGCCGCCGATACCGCGAGTGCCGCGGCGACGCCAAGCGCCACGGCGGCGAGGGCTCTGGGGGTTCTGCTCATCGGCCTCGTCCTCATGCTCCTCGGTGACGGCCGCTCCGTCACGACGACCGCGATCAAGACTTTCTCGTGACCTGGCCCGGTTCAAGCGCGAACTGGTTTCGAATCCGTGAGCATGAGGCGGATTTTGCGGCCGGATACCGCCGGGGTCGCTCCGGCCGGGTTACTTCGACCGGGTCACTTCGAGGGACGGCCCTCCTGGTACAGCCAGTCGTCGAAGAAGTCGTCGAGCTTCTTCCCCGAGACCTTGTTCGCCGTCTCGATGAACTGCGGCGTCGTCGCGTTGGAGTGCTTCTTCTCCTTCGCCCACGTCTTGAGGATCTCGTAGAAGGTGTCCTCGCCGACCCTCCCGCGCAGCGCGACCAGCGTCATGCCGCCGCGGTCGTACACCGAGCGTCCGAACATCTCCTTGCGGCCCGGGTCACCGGGCGGGTTGTCCCACAGCTCCTGCGCGCCGGGGCTCTCGTAGCGCTGGTCGAACTGCCCCTGGACGGACGTGCCGCCGCTCATCTCCTCCCACAGCCACTCGCCGTAGGTCGCGAAGCCCTCGTTCAGCCAGATGTCCTTCCACTCCGTGACGCTGACGCTGTCGCCGAACCACATGTGCGCCAGCTCGTGCGCGACGATCGTCGGCTGCGCCCCGAACGCCCCGTACACCGGACGGGTCTGCGTCTCCAGCGCGAAACCCACGTTCGCGTTGTCGATCAGCCCGCCCGAGGAGGTGAACGGGTAGGGGCCGAACAGCTTGGCGAACTCGTCGGTGATCTCGGTGTTCAGGCTGTGGAAGGCGTCCAGGTCCGCGGTGGGGACGGTCACGGTCGGGTCGACGGCGCTGATGACCTGGACGCCGCTCTGCGTCCGTCCCGTCCGCACCTCGAACCGCCCGACGTTCACGGTCGCCAGATACGTGGCCATCGGGGCCTTGACGTGCCACTTGGACGTCGTCTGGGCGCGATGCCCGATCGGCTCGATTCCCGGCCCGCCCGGTCCCGAGCTCGGCGGCCCGCTCGGGGCCGCGCTGGGCGGCGAACCCGGCGGGACGGGCGCCCCGCCGCCCCCGGAGCCGGTGGGCGGCGTCTCCGGCTCGCCGTTGGCGATCGCCGTCAGCCCCTCCGGGACCGTGATCTCGAAGGTGAACGTGGCCTTGTCGCTCGGGTGGTCGTTGCTCGGGAACCAGGTGTGCGCGCCGCTCGGCTGGCAGGCCACGAACACGCCGTCGGACGTGCGGATCCAGCCGTACGTGCCGAGCACCGGGTCCGACACCGGCTCCGGCGTCCCCGAGTACTCGATCACCGTGGTGAACTTCGCGCCCTTCTCCAGCGCCTTGGCCGGGGTGATCTCCAGCTCGTCGCCGCCGCGCTGCTGCCGCGCCGGCGCGTTGTCCACCTTGATCGACGACACTTCGAGGCCGGTCAGATCGAGGTTGAAGCGGGCCAGCCGCTCGGTCGCGGTCGCGGTGATCGTCGCCGTGCCCTTCAGCTGCGCGTCGCCTCCGGGGTCGATGTTCAGCTTCAGCCCGTAGTGCTGGACGTCGTAGCCGCCGTTCCCGTCGCCCGGGACGTACTTGTCGCCCGCGCTGGTGGGCCCCGCCGGGCCGGACACGGCCGAGCCGCCAGAGCCGGAAGGTTCCGGGTCGCCGCCGATGGGGGAGACCTGGCAGGCCGCGGTCAGCGACCCCGCGACGGCGAGAGCGGCCAGTCCCGCGGCGCCACGGAACGCGGTCCGCGAGCCGTGGCGGCGAGGGCTGGGGGAATTTCCGGCCATATCCACGCGGCCAAGACTGCCCGGCAGGGGCCACGCACGGCAACTCGGATCGGTACCCGGGTCAGCGCGATACGTAAGGGTCGGGGACCTCTGGACTCGCCTTGACGACCACGGTCCGCGCCACCTTGCAGTGGAGGGCCTGCTTGCGCGGATCCCACAGGATCCACAGGACGTCGATGAAGCCGATGCAGCCGCAGATGCCGCCGAGCACGCTGTAGAACGCGGAACGGCCCGCGGCCTGCCCGGTGGTGATCGCCCGCCCGTCGTCCTGCCGGACCACCCGGATTCCCAGCAGCTTCTTCCCGAGCGTCTGCCCCCACTTGGCGTGCATCAGCCAGTAGTAGAGGAAGGCCAGCACGACGGCGATCGCATTGGTCGAAACCTGGCCGCCCGAGTAGTACGTCGTCTCGCCCGTGTCCGGGTTGAAGACGCGGCCCCAGTCGACGAACGGCAGCGATATCAGGGACGTGACGACTCCGATGAGGATGATGTCCACGATCGCCGCGCCCAGCCGCGCCCAGCGGCTCGCCAGCTGCTGCGACGGCTCGGCGTAGGTGCCCGTCGCCCCGCCGTAGCCCGCGGGCCCGCCGTATCCGTACTGGTCGCCGTATCCGGGCTGGCTCGGGTACTTCGGCAGTTCCCCGGGCCGCGGCTGCTGCTGCCCGTAGGGGTCTTGCCCTCCGTACGGCTGCTGCTGCCCGTACGGCTGCTGCTGCCCGTACGGCTGGTCCTGCCCGTACGGCTGGTCCTGGCCGTACGGCTGGTCCTGGCCGCCGTAGGGCTGTCCGCCGTACTGCCCCGGCTGTTCGGGCCGCTGCCCCTGTCCGTGCGGCCGGTCTTCCGGTTCTCCCCCGGACGCGGGGTCGTTCGGCGGTTGCGTCATGCCCGAGAGGGTGGCCGCGCCGCCGCCGTCCAAACCTCGCCACGTCCGGGGGCATCGCAATGTTTACCCGCTGATGATCAAAGGTTGCCGCGAACGCCACCGCTCAGGATCGGGCGTACGGATTCGGCACCCACGGCACCGCCTTCACCACCAGCGTCCCGGCCACCTTGTCGTGGACGGCCTGGCGCCGCTCGTCCCACAGGATCCAGGCGTTGTCCAGCATCCCGAGCATCCCGATGACGGCCCCGGCGGGCACGAGGACGTTGAGTACGGTCGTCGCGATCGTGATGACGTAGACGAACGCCTGCCTGCCGAGCGCCTGCCCCCAGCTGATCGCGGACTGGTCGGCCGCGCTCACCACGCGGATGCCGACCGCCATCTTCCCGAGCGTCTGGCCCCGCTTGGCGTGCATGATCGTGAAGTACGCGAAACCCAGCAGGAACACGACCGCGTACCCGGCCAGCAGCCGCGGGATGTCGTAGAGCGCCCACGGGTCGGTGATCGGCTCACCGGACTCGACGGACTCCTGCATCTTGTCCCAGCGGATGGAGACCAGGACCGCCGGCACGGCCGCGACGCTGAGGACGAGGGCGTCCAGGACCGCGGCGCCGAGCCGCGCCCAACGTCCGGCCAGCATGTCCTGGGGGCCGGCGTGACCGGGATGCGGGTGGCCCGGAGGGCCGTAGCCGGGGTGACCGTAACCGGGCTGGGCGGGCGGTCCGTAGCCGGGCTGGCCGTAGCCGGGGTGAGGCTGGACGGGCTGCCCAGCCTGGCCGTATCCGGCCACGGGCGGTGGAGGCGCTTGGCCGGGCTGCGCGCCGTAGGTGCCCTGGTACGGCGGCGGACGTTCGGGCGTGGCGTCCGCAGCGGCCGGGGTGTCCGGGGTGTCCGGGGCGGGATCGCCGGGGGCCGGTGCGTCGGGGGACTGCCAGCCGCCGTCCGCCGGTTTGGGAGTGTGGGGCGGTTCGCTCATGGGCCACAAGTGTGCCGGTTACCGGGAACGGCGGACACCCTGCACCGGTGTCCGGGTCCGGGCCGGAAACGGGCGGGCGCGCGTCCGGCCCGGTTCCTGGACGTGGCGCCGGACCGTCACAGGTTGCCGCGGCGCTCCTGCTCACGCTCGATCGCCTCGAACAGCGCCTTGAAGTTGCCCTTGCCGAAGCCCAGCGAACCGTGGCGCTCGATCATCTCGAAGAACACCGTCGGGCGGTCCTGGACGGGCTTGGTGAAGATCTGCAGCAGGTAGCCGTCCTCGTCCCGGTCGACGAGGATCCGGCGCTTGTGCAGCTCCTCGATCGGGACCCGCACCTCGCCGATGCGCTCGCGCAGCTCCGGGTCCTCGTAGTAGGAGTCGGGGCTCTCCAGGAACTCCACGCCGGCCGCCCGCATCCGGTCGACCGTCGCGAGGATGTCGTTCGTCGCCAGCGCGATGTGCTGGACGCCGGGCCCGCCGTAGAACTCCAGGTACTCGTCGATCTGCGACTTGCGCGTGCTCTGCGCGGGCTCGTTCAGTGGGAACTTGACCTTGCGCGTCCCGTCCGCGACGACCTTGGACATCAGCGCCGAGTACTCGGTCGCGATGTCGTCGCCGACGAACTCGGCCATGTCGGTGAACCCCATGACACGGTGGTAGAACTCGGCCCACTCGTCCATGCGCTCGACGTTGCCGACGCAGTGGTCGATCGCCTGGAAGTACCTCTTGTCCGGCGGCTCGACGATCGGGCCGGCGGGCGCGAACCCGGGCAGGTACGGGCCGCCGTAGTTGGAGCGGTCGACCAGCGAGTGGCGGGTCTCGCCGTAGGTGGCGATCGCCGCGATCGTCACCTTGCCGTGCTCGTCCTCCAGGACCTGCGGTTCCTGGAGGCTCGTCGCGCCCTTCGCGAGCGCGTGCCGGTAGGCGGCCTCGGCGTCGGGCACCTCGATCGCGAGGTCGACGACGCCGTCGCCGTGCTCGGCGATGTGCCGCCCGATCCCGGTACCGGCCCGCACCGGGCCGCGGAGCACGAACCGGGCGCCGCCCGACTCCAGCACGTGCACCGCCTCGTCGGGGCTGCCGTTCTCCGGGCCGCGGTAGGCGACCCTGCGCATGCCGAACGCGGTCGAGTAGTAGTGCGCAGCCTGCTTGGCGTTGCCGACGGCGAAGACGACGGCGTCCATGCCCTTGACCGGAAACTCATCCATGCCACCTAATCTCGGTGCGCGCCTACAAGCTGCGCAAGGGTGACTTGAATGCCTGGACAGTCTGTACAGTGCTTTGTGATTTCTACCGGTCGCTCTGTACATGGTGACCACGACCGTCGGAGGGTGCCGTGGCGATCGACGAACTGGACGGCCGGCTCATCGAGCTCTTCACCGCCGAACCGCGCGTCGGCGTCCTTGAGGCGTCCCGCCGGCTCGGGGTCGCGCGCGGCACCGTCCAGGCGCGGCTCGACCGGCTGGCCCGGGACGGCGTCATCGCGGGCCACGGCCCCGAGATCGACCCCGCCGCGCTCGGCTACGGCGTGACGGCGTTCGTGACGCTCCAGATCAGGCAGAGCCGGGGGCGGGGGCACAGCGGGCACGACCCGGTCGCCGCCCGGCTCGCACAGGTGCCGGAGGTGATCGAGGCGCACACGATCACCGGTCCGGGCGACATGCTGTGCCGCGTCGTGGCACGCAGCAACACCGACCTGCAGCGCGTCATCGACATGATCGTGGACGTGGCCGGCGTGGAACGGGCGTCCTCGGTGATCTCACTGGCCACCCAGGTGCCCTACCGGACCCTGCCGCTGGTCCGCGCCGCGGCCGGGGGAAAGCCCGGGGAACGCCCCCCGAGCTGATCGGAGGCGGGGTGCCCGGCACCCCGCCTCCAGCGTCTCGCGTCCCAGCGCCTCGCGTCCGACCGCTCAGGCGCCGATGGCGATCACTCGGCTCCGTAGGGGGTGGCGTCGAGGATCTCCACCGTCATGCTGCGGCCGTTCGGCAGCGAATAGGTGGCCTTGTCGCCGACCTTCTTGCCGTTGATGGCCGCGCCGAGCGGCGACTTGGGCGAGTAGACGTCGATGGGGGCGCCGACCTCCTCGCGGGAGGCGAGCAGGAACGTGACCTCTTCGTCGTCGCCCTCGAAGGAGACCGTGACGGTCATACCGGGGCCGACCACGCCCTCGGTGCGCGGCGCCTCGCCGACGCGCGCGTTCTCCAGGATTCCCTGGAGCTGGAGGATGCGGCCCTCGATCTTGCCTTGCTCTTCCTTGGCCGCGTGGTAGCCGCCGTTCTCGCGCAGGTCGCCTTCCTCCCGCGCCGCCTCGATCTTCTGAGCGATCTCGATGCGGCCCGGGCCCGACAGGTGCTCCAGCTCAGCCTTGAGCCGGTCATACGCCTCCTGGGTCAGCCAGGTGACGTTGTCAGCGCGGGTCTCGGTCACGGGTACTCCTCATCCACATGTTGCGATCGTTGCCCCGCCCGTGGCAGACGGGTGTCACATCGACATGAAGTGCGGCCGGGTGAAACCTCTAGCCTATCCGGTGTGTGCGGGTAAAGGTTCCCTGAAGTCGGCGGCTGCAATCCGCCAATCGTATTTTCGCCTTCACCTGGCGTATCGGCGGCCGGACGAGGGCGTGGAAGGCGGGCTCAGGCCGAGCGGCAGTCGTGGATCCGGGCCCCTGTCGCCCGCCGCGGCGTCCGCAGTGTCTCCGTGCCCTTCATGCTGGACGTCCCCGCCGGCACGGCGACCTCCTTCTCGGCGAGCACCTCGAAGTTCTTGTCGAAGGCGTCCACCGTGCAGCGCACCTCGTCGCCCTCCCCCTTGGCCACCGAGAAGTTGATCTCGACCGAGGTGTCGGTGATGTCGTAGGTGACCGTCTGCGCGACGATGCCCGGCTTCCCGCCCGCGTTGACGGTGATGATCCCGAAGCCGCCCGCGGCCACCGCCACGAACACGCCGATGACCGCCAGCCCGAACCATCTGCGCGGGCTCCGGGCCGGCTCCGCTGTTTTCGGCACGCTCGTCGTCATGGCGGGGAATCTCCGTGCGGTGTGCGGACGTTGTCAGGGACAATTCTCGTCTGTCATCGCGCGTGCCTCGAACCGGGGCCCGCTTCTCAGGGTCCGAACAGGAGAACTCCAGGTGTCCGAGGTCATCGACGATTCGACGTTCGAACGGCCGGGCGGCGGTGAGGAGCCGCTGCGTCTCATGGCGGTGCACGCCCACCCCGACGACGAGTCCAGCAAGGGCGCGGCCACGATGGCCCGGTACGTCGCGGAGGGCGTCGAGGTCCTCGTCGTCACCTGCACGGGCGGCGAGCGCGGCGACATCCTGAACCCGGCGATGGACCGCCCCGAGGTCAAGGCCGACATCGGCAAGGTCCGCGAGGCCGAGATGGCACGGGCCCGCGAGATCCTCGGCGTCCGGCAGAGCTGGCTCGGCTTCGTCGACTCCGGCTTCCCCGAGGGCGACCCGCCGCCGCCCCTGCCCGAGGGCTGCTTCGCGGTGGAGCCGCTGGAGAGCGCGTCCGAACCGCTGGTGCGCGCCGTCCGCGAGTTCCGCCCGCACGTGATGCTCACCTACGACGAGAAGGGCGGCTACCCCCACCCCGACCACGTGAAATGCCACGAGGTGTCGGTGGAGGCGTTCGAGGCCGCCGGAGACCCGGAGCGCTACCCCGGCACGGGCGAGCCCTGGCAGCCGCTGAAGCTCTACTACCACCTGACCTTCAACAAGGAACGCATCCTCGCCCTCCACACCGCGATGGAGAAGGCCGGCCTGGAGTCGCCCTACATCGACTGGATCAAGCGCTTCGACGACGAGAGCGAGAAGCGTGCGAGGTGGGAGGTGACCACCCGCGTCCCCTGCGCCGACCACTTCGAGACCAGGGACCGCGCCCTGCTCGCCCACGCCACCCAGATCGACCCCAACGGCTTCTGGTTCGTCGTCCCGATGGACGTCCAGCGCGAGGCATGGCCGACCGAGGACTACCATTTGGCCAGGTCCCTCATCGACACCGAGCTGCCGGAGGACGACCTGTTCGCCGGCATCCGGGAGAAGGTGTGTCTGTAGTGCTTTCCCTCACCGCGGTGCAGGTCAACGCCATCCCGTTGAACGACGACACCGTCACCCCCGGCTTCCTGGGCTTCGGGGTCTTCCTCGCGCTCGTGGCCGCCACCGTCTTCCTCGTCCGTTCGATGACCAGCCGGATGAAGAAGATCCAGGCGCCGCGGGAGGCCGACCTGATGCAGGAGGAATGGGAGCGGGCCGAGGCGCAGCGGGCGGGCCGTCCGAAGGCGGCGGGTTCGAAGGCGGCGGGTTCGAAGAGCCGGCCCGCCGACTCCGACGACGCCTGAACCGCCCCGGCTCGGTTGGATCCGGCCGCGTCCGGGGAGGACCCTCGACGTGCGTGCGAACTTCGAGGACTCCGACCGGGACGCCGTGCTCCGGCGCGCCCTCGACGACCGTCTCGCCGCCACGGCCGCCGGCGCGGGAGAGGTCGAGGCCGAAGGACTGGCGCTCCTGGAGCGGGAACGCTGGGCGGAGGCGGCCGAGGTCCTGGAAGAGGGGCTGCGCCTCGTCGAACGCGACGGCGACCGCCGCACCGTCCTGCTGGCCCGCCACAACCTGGCACGCGCGCTGACCCGGACGGGCGACACCGGCCGCGCGATCGAGCTGCTCGGCCAGCTCCCGGACGAGTTCGCCGCGCTCCCCGAACCCGACCAGGCGGCCCGCGCGCACGCCCTGACGAGCCTCGGCGAGGCGTACCTGCGGGCTCGCCGCCCCGTCGCGGCCGTCAACTTCTTCGGCCAGGCCCTGGAGATCCTCCGCAAGGAGAACGCCGTCGACCAGCAGGCCGGAATGTTCGTCCACATAGCCGACGCGGCCCGCCAGCGCGGGGACCGCGTCGCCGAGGGCGCCGCCCTGGACCGCGCCGTGGAACTCTACGAGTCGATCCCGAGCCCGAAGGCCGCCGGGGTGGCCGAGCGCCGCGCCGCCCTCACCCGCTGACCGGCGTCACGCCTTGCCGTGGTCCCAGCTGACGACCCGGTCGGGCTCCATCACGACGAGGACGCGCTTGGCGATGGCCTGCTCGATCCCCTCGGCGATGACCGGGTCGATCGGTTCGCCCAGCTTCGGGACGGGCAGCCCCGCCATGCGGGAGCCGACGACCATGCCGACCTTGCTCCTGGGCTCGTGGTCCTCGATGACGAGGCCGCGCCCGTAGAGGGCGACGCCGCGCAGCTCGTTGTACTCGACGCCGTCCTCGACCAGGCACGTCATGGTGGGGTTGCGGCGCAGGTTCAGCACCTTCTGCGACGCCTTGTACGTCGTGAAGGCGATCTTTCCTTCGAACAGCGTGTAGAACATCGTCACCAGGTGCGGCTCGCCGTCCTTGCCGACCGTGGCGACCTGCACCTTGTAGTTGTCGGCGAGGTAGGACGCGACTTCGTCCGGCGTCATCTTGATCTTCTCGCGCTTGCTGCTCCCGGCCACCGGGGCCTCCCTTACGCTGCTCGCCTGCGAACGCGCACAGAATAACCAAGCGCTTGCATGGCCCCTCTACCGGCACCATGGGTGCATGTCTGCTCGCGACCTGATCGTCCTCGGCTCCGCCAGCGCGGTGCCCACCCGGGCCCGGAACCACAACGGCTATCTGCTGCGCTGGGACGGCCACGGCCTGCTGTTCGACCCGGGCGAGGGAACGCAGCGGCAGATGGCGCACGCCGGGGTCTCGGCGAACGACGTGACCTGGATCTGCGTGACCCACTTCCACGGCGACCACTGCCTCGGCGTGCCCGGCGTCGTCCAGCGCATCGCCCGCGACGGCGTCGAGCACCCGGTGGACGCGGCGTTCCCGGCGAGCGGCCGCGAGTACTGGGAGCGGCTGCGGAACGCGACCGCCTTCCGGGACACGGACGTGATCCGCGAGCGTCCCGTCTCGGGGGAGCGGATGCCGCTCGACACCGGCGGCGCCCCGTTCTCCCTGGTCGCGCGGCGGCTGTCCCATCCGGTCGAGGCTTACGGGTACCGGCTGGAGGAGCCCGACGGCCGCACGATGCTGCCCGCCGAACTGGCGGCGCGGGGCGTGCGGGGGCCGCTGGTCAGGCGGCTCCAGGAGGACGGCCACGTCACCGCCCCGGACGGCCTGACGGTCACGCTTGAAGAGTGCAGCGTCCCCCGTCCCGGCCAGAAGGTCGCCTTCGTCATGGACACGCGGCTCTGCGACGGCGTCCGGGAACTGGCCGATGGGGTGGACATGCTCGTCATCGAGTCCACGTTCCTGCACGAGGACGCCGCCCTCGCCACCGAGTACGGCCACCTCACCTCGACCCAGGCGGCCACCGTCGCGGCGGAAGCCGGCGTCAGGCACCTTGTCCTGACGCACTTCTCCGAGCGGTACCGCGTCCAGGACGGACAACGCTTCGTCGACGAGGCATCCGCCGTGTTCAAAGGCGAGATCACGCTCGTTCACGACCTCGATCGAATTCCCATGGCGCCGCGCCGCCTAACCGACCGGCAACGTGGGCAGGAGACACCACATGGCTGACGAAGTCGATGTCGTGGTGATCGGTCTCGGCCCAGGGGGAGAGCACGCGGCGGGGAACCTCGCCGAGGCGGGCCTGTCCGTTGTCGCCGTGGAGTCCCGGCTGGTGGGCGGCGAGTGCCCGTACTACGCCTGCGTCCCCACGAAGATGATGGTGCGCGCCGCCGGGCTCCTCGCCGAGGGCGGCCGCGTCCCGGGGATGGCGGGCGACTCGACCGTCCGCCCGGACTGGGCGCCGGTGGCGGCCCGGATCCGCGACGAGGCGACCGACTCGTGGGACGACAAGGTCGCCGCCGACCGCCTCACCGGAAAGGGCGCGGAGCTCGTCCGGGGCGAGGGCCGCATCACCGGCCCCGGCGAGGTCACGGTGAACGACCGCGTCTTCCGCGCCCGCCGCGGCATCGTCCTCAACACCGGAACCACGCCCACGGCCCCGCCCGTCGACGGACTCGACGGCACCCCGTACTGGACGAACCGCGAAGCCGTCCAGGCCACCCGGGCGCCCGGGTCGCTCATCGTGCTCGGCGGAGGCGTCGTCGGCGCCGAGATGGCGCAGGTGTTCTCCCGCTTCGACAGCCGCGTCACCGTGATCGAGGCCGCCGACCGCCTGCTGCTCAACGAGGAACCCGAATCCGGCGATCTCCTCCGCGACGTCTTCGAACGCGAAGGCATCGGCGTCCGCACCGGCGTGAACGTCACCGCCGTCACCCACGACGACGGCGAGTTCACCCTGGACCTCGGCGACGAGACCCTCTCCGCCGAGCGGCTCCTGATCGCGACCGGCCGCCGCCCCAACCTCAAGGGCCTCGGCCTGGAGAACGCCGGCCTGGACGAGGACGCCCGCCAGGTCCCGGTCGACGGCCACATGCGCGCCGCCGACGGCGTATGGGCGATCGGCGACATCACCGGCATGGGCCAGTTCACGCACGTCTCCATGTACCAGGCGGCCATCGCCGTCCGCGACATCCTCGGCGAGGAGGGCTCACCCGCCTCGTACCGCGCCGTCCCGCGGGTCACGTTCACCGACCCCGAGATCGCCTCTGTCGGCCTGACCCAGGCCCAGGCCCGCGATCAGAACCTTCCCGTCCGCACGGGTATCGCCAAGCTTCCCGAGTCACCGCGGGGCTGGATCCACAAGGTCGGCAACGACGGGTTCATCAAACTCATCGAGAACACCGAGTGGGGCACCCTGGTCGGCGCGACCGCCGTGGGCCCGTCCGGCGGCGAGATCCTCGGCGCCCTCGCGGTGGCCGTCCACACCGAGGCCCCGACCGCCGTCCTCCGCGAGATGATGTACGCCTACCCCACCTTCCACCGCGCGATCGAGGCCGCCCTGGCCGACCTGTCCGGCTGACCGGCTCACTTGAGGGCTTCGGCGGCGTCGGCGTCGTAGTGCCGGCGGCCGCCGAAGGTGATCAGCGTCCCGGCCAGCAGCGGGAGCAGCAGCACGGTGAAGGCGCCGCGCAGCGAGCCGGTCAGGTCGGACGCCGCGCCCACCAGCAGCGGCCCGGCCGCCCCGCCCAGCGTGATCAGGAACTGCAGGACCGCGAACCCCATCCCGCGGCGGCCGGCGCTGACGACGTCCGCGTTGGCCGCCGTCAGGTTGGGGATGGCGATCGAGAACCCGACGTTGGCCAGGCAGTAGAACACGATCTGCGTGGGCAGCGCCGGGATCATGACCGCGCCCGCCAGCCCCGTGGTGCCGATCGCCAGTCCGATCGCGCCGAAGTGGACGCGCCAGCCGGGGGACAGTCCGTGCCGCCGGTCTCCGTACCGGCTCCCGAGCAGCGTCCCGATGACCATCCCGAGCAGCCCGACGCCGCCCGCGATGGCCGCCGCGGGGCCTTCGGCGATGTCGTACGTGCGCTGGTAGTAGCTGGGCATCCAGAAGAAGAGGCCGCCGAGGCCGAAGAAGAGGATCGTCAGCCCCAGGACCACCGAGCGCAGCGTCCGGATGGCCAGCAGGGACCGCAACTGCGCGAACAGCGGTTCGACCGCCTTGACCTTTTCACCGTCACCGGACGCCTCGGTCTCGGACGGTTCGGCGCCGGGCGAGGCCGTGCGCATGGCCTCGATGCGGTCGCCCAGGCCCCGGACCGGTTCCCGGATGGTGAGGCAGAGCAGCGCGATGATGATGCCCGGGACGGCGACCAGGAAGAACATCGCCCGCCACCCGAACGCCTGGGCCAGCGCACCGCCCAGCATGATCCCCAGCGGGAGCCCGGAGAAGTAGGCGAAGCGTTCCAGCCCGAACGCGCGGGCGCGTCCGGAGCCGGGATAGTAGTCGGCGATCAGGCTGGACCCGGACGGGTTGTAGAGCAGCCCGGCGCTGCCGAGGAAGACCCGGACGGCGAACAGCGTCGCGTACGACTGGACCAGCCCGCTGCCGACCGTCAGCAGCGACCAGATCAGCACCACGGCGGCGATCGTCCAGGTCCGCCGGGTACGGTCGGCGAGCCGTCCGGCCGGGATGAGCAGCACCACCCCGGCCACGGCCGCGGCGGTGGCGATGGCGCCTCCGGCGGTGTCGGAGAAACCGAACTCCTCCTGGATGCGGGGAAGCGCCCCGGCCATAAGGTTGGCCTCGACCCGGTCGATCAGCGCGACCAGGGCGATGCAGATCGCCGGCCACCAGCCGAACGGCGCGGCCCGAGCGGGATCGAACGGAACCGGCGGACGCCCGGGGAACGCGACGATCCGAGCGGAGGGGGTCGGTGGGGCTGCGCTCATCGTGGCCCATGTTTCTTCCAGGGAAACAGTGTTTCCAGTAACGGCCCCCAATTAAGCACGCCCGCGCCCACCATGGCAATGCCCCAGCACCTGGGACGGCGTGTGAGAGGCTGGAAGGGTGAATCGGCTAGCTCAAGCGACGTCGCCCTACCTCCTGCAACACGCCGACAATCCGGTGGACTGGTGGGAGTGGAGCGCCGAGGCGTTCGCCGAGGCGCGTCGGCGAGATGTCCCAGTTCTGCTTTCTGTCGGATATGCCGCTTGTCATTGGTGTCACGTGATGGCGCATCAGTCGTTTGAGGACGGCGAGATCGCGCGGGTGATGAACGAGTTGTTCGTGAACATCAAGGTGGACCGGGAGGAACGCCCGGACATCGACGCCGTCTACATGGAGGCGACCCAGGCCATGACCGGCCAGGGCGGCTGGCCGATGACGGTGTTCATGACTCCGGAGGGCCATCCGTTCTACTGCGGGACGTACTTCCCGCCGGCGCAGTTCCGGGCGCTGCTGCAGGCGGTCGACAAGGCGTGGACGGAGCAGCGCGACGAAGTGGTCGGGCAGGGCCAGCAGGTCGTCGCGGCGCTGACGTCCCGGGGCTCCGGGCTCGCGGGGACGCAGGTGCCCGGCGAGGAGATGCTCGCGCACGCGGTGAAGGTGCTCGCCGGGTCCTACGACGCGGCGCGCGGCGGGTTCGGGGGCGCGCCGAAGTTCCCGCCGTCGATGGCGCTGGAGTTCCTGCTGCGGAACCATGCGCGGACGGGCGGCGAGGAGTCGCTCGCGATGGCCGGGCACACCATGGAGGCGATGGCCAGGGGCGGTCTGTACGACCAGCTCGGCGGCGGGTTCGCCCGGTACTCGGTCGACGCGGGGTGGGTCGTCCCGCACTTCGAGAAGATGCTCTACGACAACGCGCTGCTGGCGCGGGTGTACGCGCACTGGTGGCGGGCGACCGGGACGCCGTTCGCGCGGAGGGTGGCGCTGGAGACGTGCGACTGGATGCTCCGCGACCTCCGGACCGGCGAGGGCGGTCTCGCGTCCGCCTTGGACGCCGACAGTGAGGGCGTCGAGGGCAAGTACTACGTGTGGACGCCGGGGCAGTTGCGCGAGGTCCTCGGTGATGAGGACGGGGCGTTCGCCGAGAGCCTGTTCGAGGTGACCGGAACGTTCGAGCATGGGACGTCGGTACTGCAGCTTCTCAACGACCCCGAGGACGTCGACCGGTACGAGCGTGTGCGGACGGCGTTGCTGTCGGCGCGGGCGCACAGGGTTCCGCCTGCGCGGGACGACAAGGTGGTCGCCGCCTGGAACGGGCTCGCGATCGCCGCGCTGGCCGAATGCGGTGCGCTGTTCGACCGGCCGGATCTCGTCCGGGCGGCCGAGGAGGTGGCGCGGCTCCTGGTCGGCGTGCACGTGCATGACGGGCGGCTCACGCGGACGTCCAAGGACGGGACGGCGGGCGCCAACGCCGGTGTCCTGGAGGACTACGCCGATGTGGCCGAGGGCCTGCTCGCCCTGCACGGCGTCACGGGGGATCCGCATCATCTGCGGCTTGCCGGTGAGCTGCTGAACACCGTCCTCGAACGGTTCGGGGACGGGGAGGGCGGCTTCTACGACACCGCCGACGACGCGGAGCGGCTCTTCCGGCGCCCGCAGGACCCGACCGACAACGCGACGCCTTCGGGGCAGTTCGCGGCGGCCGGTGCGCTGCTGTCGTTCGCCGCGTTCACCGCGTCGGACCGGCACCGGCAGGCCGCCGAGGCGGCGCTCGCCCCGGCGGCGACGCTGGCCGACAAGCACGCGCGGTTCGCGGGCTGGGGGCTGGCCGTAGCGGAGGCGCGCGCGACGGGTCCGGTGGAGATCGCGGTGATCGGCGATCCGGATGACGAGCGCACCCGGGCGCTGCACCGGACGGCGCTCATGTCGGTCGCGCCGGGGGCGGTGGTCAGCGTCGGCCCGCCGGACGCGGAGGGCGTGCCGCTGCTGGAGGGACGCGGCCTCGTGGACGAGGTCCCGGCGGCCTACGTGTGCCAGGGGTTCGTCTGCCGGCGGCCGGTGACGTCCACGGCCGAGCTGACCCGCGAACTACGTGGGCAATTGGACTGACAGTCCACTTTTATGGCACTGTGACCTTGATCTCGTCAAGGCTTGGTGTTACCACTGAGTAGCAGGGCTGGAGCTGACCCGATGGGGCGCGGCGGACGAGGGTGTCGGGCGATCGGCCGGGTATCTGGACGGTGGCCCGCCGTCTGAGCCATAGTCGTGTCTCAGCGGGTCAGGATGCGGGGCAAGGCGACCTTCGAGGAGTGTGGCTGTGGCGAAGCCGAACCGCCGGGTGTTGCCGACGATCATCGGTGTTTCGGTCGTCACGACCCTTGCCGCCAACGTCACGGTGCTGGTCGCCCGTGGCGGCGACGAACCCGCCGGTACGCCTGCCGCCGCCGCGCAGCGGGCCCGTTACGTCGCCGCGTCCGACGCCGTGAGCGCGTCGCCGACTGCGGTCGCGCCCCAGGGCAAGCGGCTCGAACCGCATGTGATGGTCGCCGCGCCGTCCACGCTCCCGGCCGACGTGGTCCAGAAGGTCCGCGGCGCCAAGGGCGTGAAGGGCGTCGAGGTCGTGGACGCGGTGCAGGGCATGGTCGCCGGCAAGCAGGTCGGGCTGATGGGCGTCAACCCGTCCACGTTCCGCAACTACACGCCCAAGCCCACCGCCAAGTCGGACTCGCTGTGGCGCAACGTGGCCTCCGGCGACGTCGCGATCTCGTTCACGATGGGCAACGACGGCGGCGTCAAGCTCGGCAGCCAGGTCCCCGTCGGCGGCAAGCGGCAGAAGTCGCCGATGCGCGTCGGCGCGTACGCCACGATGGGCATCAGCGACGTCGACGCGGTCATCTCGCACTCCACCGCGCAGTCGCTCGGGATGCCCACCGGGAACGCGATGCTGATCAGCGTCCCGAAGGCCGAGCCGAAGACGTTCATCAAGAAGCTCCGCAAGGTGCTGCCCAAGGGCACCAAGGCGGTCGCGGTCAACCCGGAGATCGACTTCCCCGAGACGGGTGAGGTGCCCGAGGCGGAAGCGAACGGGCAGGTCATGACCGCCCGGCAGGTGCGTACGGTGATCAAGGCCGCCCACACGCGGCTCGGCTGGCCGTACGTGTGGGGCGGCGAGTCCGAGGCCGAGGGCGGCTACGACTGCTCCGGCCTCATGCAGTACGCCTTCGCCAAGGCCGGGATCCGCCTGCCGCGCGTCGCCGCCGACCAGGCGCGGGCCGGCTGGGTCATCCCCTACAGCAAGGCCGAGCCAGGCGACATGCTGATCTGGGCCAACGACCCGACCGCGCCCGGCTACATCTCGCACATCGCCCTCTACCTGGGCAAGGGCAAGATGATCGCCGCTCCGCGCAGGGGGACCGTGGTGCAGGTCCAGAACGTCTACACCAGCAACATGCGCGGCGCCGTCCGTGTCAGCCCCCGGCACGTGAACCGCTGACCCGTTACCGGGCCTGCGGAGGCGCGTAGGGCGGCCGACGGTCCCTGCGGGTCCTGGCTCCTTCTCTGTATCCATCGATGCCGATCCGGGTATCGGTCTGGCGCAGTACGCCGTTAGGTTGTAATTTTCATTACATGAATACGAGTGAAGCGGCGGAGGAGCTGCGGGGCTGGTTCTCCGGACGGCTCCCCGAGGCCTGGTTCGAGGGGCCGCTCGACGTCGTCCTCGACCGCGAGGAGGTCAGCGTCGTCGGCCGCCTGCCCGAACCGGCAACCGCCGCCGAGGTGGCCGGCGCGGAACGGGCCGGCGTGATCGCCGGTCACATCCAGCGGTTCCGCGAGGACACCCGCGAGCGCCGCGTCGGCATCGCCCGCGAGGCCGAGGAGCGCTTCGGCTACAAGGTCTCCTGGGGCGTCCAGTGCGGCGACGAGCGGGAGATGTTCACCACGCTGTCGGTGCCCGTCATGACCCGGCTCCGGCAGCACGAGCGCCGCGTCCTGGACACCCTCGTCGACGCCGGGGTCGCCCGCAGCCGCAGCGACGCGCTCGCCTGGTGCGTGCGGCTCGTCGGGAAGAACACCGACGAGTGGCTCTCCGAGCTGCGCACCGCCCTCCAGCACGTGGAGCGCGCCCGCGCCGCCGGCCCGCGCGCCTGACCGCCCCGGTCCCGCTCGGCTCCATTACCGGATCTCGATGATCATTGGGTGTGATCATGGGGATGACCTGCCCTAATGTGCCTTGGAAGCGAGGAGCGGCGGCGAGGGGGTGGTCCGGCGGTGAGAGGGCTGCGCTGCCTGGACGGTTCCGACCTCGCGGTGGTGCCGATCGCCTCCATCGACCGCGGCGGCAACCCGTTCGAGATCACGCTGGAGCTGTGGCGCGACGGCGAATCCTTCGGTGCGGTGGGGGAGCGGTGCGGGTACTTCATGGCCGGCCTCGCCGCCCGCGTGGACGCCGCGAGGGCCGACGGATCGCCGCAGGCCGCCCGCTGGCCCGACCCCGACGACCGCTTCCCCGACCCGTCCCCGGGCGACCCGTCCCGCGAGCCGGAGCTCTTCGCGTTCCGGTACCGCGACCGCGGCGACGTGATGAGCAC
>NZ_SMKK01000099.1 GCF_004348425.1 Actinomadura sp. 7K507 | reverse complement strand
GGGCGGCAACGGCGAGTCCGACGGAGGGGGCGGCTACAGCGGCGGTGACTTCGGAGGCGGGAGCGACGGCGGGGGCGGCGGCTAGACGAGGTTGGCGACGAGTTCGGAGACCGGCTTGCGGCGGCCGGTGTAGAACGGCACCTCCTCGCGGGTGTACAGCCGCGCCTTCGAACCGCGCAGGTGGCGCATCAGGTCGACGATGCGGTGCAGCTCGTCGGCCTCGAACGCCAGCATCCACTCGTAGTCGCCGAGCGCGAACGCCGGGACCGTGTTGGCCCGGACGTCGGGGTAGTCGCGCGCCATCTTGCCGTGTTCGGCGAGCATGGCGCGGCGCTCCTCGTCCGGGAGCAGGTACCACTCGTAGGACCGCACGAACGGGTAGACGCACACGTAGTCGCGCGGCTCCTCGGCGGCGAGGAAGGCCGGGATGTGGCTCTTGTTGAACTCCGCCGGGCGGTGCAGCGCCAGCTGGGACCACACCGGCTCGCTGGCGCGGCCCAGCGCCGTGCGGCGGAACCGGGTGTAGACCTCCTGGAGGTCGTCGGACGTGGGCGCGTGCCACCAGAACATGAAGTCGGCGTCGGCGCGCAGGCCGGCGACGTCGTAGGCGCCGCGGGTCGTCACGTCCTTCTCGGCGGCCTGGTCGAGGAGTTCCTGGACCTCGGCCGCTTCCCGCTCGCCGAGCGTGCCCGGTTCCGTGACCCGGAAGACCGACCACATGGTGTAGCGGATGACGTCATTGAGTTCGCGTGCCTTCGGCTTGCCCGCCGGCTGCGTCATGGTCTGCTCCTTCTCGGCTGCGCAAATGGTCCGTTATCCGGGTGGCCGCCGCGCGCGCCGAGGCGATGCACGCGGGGACGCCCAGGCCGTCGTAGGCGGCGCCCGCGACGGCGAGTCCCGGCTGCCCGGCGACCGCGGACCGGACTCCGGCCACGCGGTCGGCGTGGCCGACGTTGTACTGCGGGAGGCCGCCGCCCCACCGGCTCACCCTGGTCTCGGCGGGCAGTTCGGCGACGCCGCAGGTCGCGGCGAGCTCGGCCATCGCGGTGGCGGTCAGCTCCTGATCGGTCTTCTGGAGGGTGTGCTCCTCGCCGAAGCGGCCGATGGAGCAGCGCACCGCGATGACGTCGGGGTCACGGTCACGCAGATGAGGCCATTTTACCGAGCTGAACGTGACGGCCTTGACCCCGCGTCCCCCGTTCTCCGGCGCGCTCTCCACGGCCGGGACGAGGTAGCCGCTGCCCTTCGGGAGGCGCGGGAACGCGGTGGCCCGGTAGGCGAGCGTGATGATCGCCATGCTGGCGTACTCGATGCCCTCCAGCTCGCGCGCCGCGGCCGGGACGTCGTCCTTGAGCAGCCGGGACGCGGGGGCCGCGGGCACCGCGATCAGCACGGCGTCGGCGTCGAGGTACTCGGGGTCGCGGGTGGGGCCGATGGTCAGCCGCCATCCGTCCGGGCGGCGGCGCAGTTCGCGGACCGTCGCGCGGGTCCGGATCGTCCCTCCGGCGGCGGCGATGTCGTCCGCGAGCAGGTGCGGGAGGGAGCCGAGGCCGTCCGGCAGTGTGGCGAACACGGGGCCGGGGTCCTTGGGCGCGGCGTCCCGGATGCCCTGGACGGCGTGGAGCAGCGAGCGGTGCGAGCGCGCGGCGGCGGCGACGGCGGGCACCGTGGAGTCGAACGAGAGCCTGTCGGCGAGCCCGGCGTAGACGCCGCCGAGCAGCGGCTCGACGAGGCGGTCGACGACCTCGCGGCCGACGCGGGCGGCGATGTAGCCGGCGACGGACACGTCGGCGCCGCGCGGCGTCTCGGGCAGGACGAGGTCGAGCGGGACGCGCGCCAGCCCGGCCGGGGACAGCACCTGGGAGGCGGCGAGCGCCCGCAGGTCGGACGGGACGCCCATGACCTGGCCGGACGGCATCGCGCGCAGCGCTCCGCGGCTGAGGATCCCCGAGGAGGTGGTGCCGGGGTTGACCAGGTCGTCGCGGCGGCCGAGGTCGGCGACCAGGTCGAGGCCCTCGGGGCGGCGGGCGAGCATCGACTCGGCGCCCTCGTCCACCGGGATCCCGGCGATCTCGCTGACCCGCAGCTTGCCGCCGATCCGCGGGGAGCCCTCCAGGACGGTCACTCGCACGCCGTCCCGGGCCAGCATGCGCGCGGCGGCGAGGCCGGCGATGCCGCCCCCGACGACGACGGCATGGGACCTGTTCATGTCCCCCAGCTTCCCAGACGTGCCGCCGGATCGCGCACCGGGGCGGCCGGAGCGGCGCCGGGCGGGTGCGTCCGATTTGTTGCCCGATTGACAAGATCTTCAAGACTACGCCAGTAGATACTGGCGCATATGAACCTCTGGAAGACCCCCCTCAAGGCCGCCGGCGCGCTGGCCGTCGCCTCCGTGCTGGCCGCCGGGCTCGCCTCTCCCGCCTACGCCGACACCCGCGGTGACTTCGAACGGGTGCCGCTGCCCTTCTTCTGGCCGAACAACTCCCTCGACGACGTCGACGCCGCCTCCTCCGACAGCGTCTGGATCACCGGACACCAGGGGGAGTTCCTCATCCCCACGGGCCCCTACACCGGCAAGGTCTTCCCCGGCAACCCGGTCGTGCGGCGCTGGAAGAACGGCGCCTGGGTCGAGTACGACCTCCAGGGACTGCCCAGCAACGGCACGATCACCGACGTCGACGCCGTCGGCCCCGAGGACGTGTGGATCAGCGGCGCCAGGTTCGGCGAGGGGGCGAACGTGACGGGCCCCTACGTGGCGCACTTCACCGGCTCCCGGTTCGAGGAGGTGGAGATGCCGCCCGGCGGGAGGGGCACCTCCCTCACCGCGAGCGCGGCCGGAGTCTGGGTGACCAGGAGCGGCACCGTCTACCGCCGGACGGGCGACGCCTGGACGCAGATCACCACCCAGCCCGACATCGTCACGGAGCAGGGCTACGTCCGGGCCGACGACGACATGTGGCTCATCGGCCGCCCCAGCCGAACCGACCGGACGCTCCTCGCCTACCACTGGGACGGGCAGACCTGGACGAGCGTCCCCTGGCACGAGCCGCCCGTCGGCGACACCGGCATCAGCGACATGGTCGCCCTCTCCCCCACCGACGCCTGGGCCGTCGGCACCAGCTACCGGACGTCGCCGGCCACGCCCGTCCTGATGCACTGGGACGGCACCGCATGGACGAGCGTCACACCACCGTCCGGTCTCAACGCGCTCACCAGGATCATCGAGGGCGAGGACGGGACGCTGTGGGCGCTCGGCCACTCGCTCGACGAGCCCGCCAAACCCGGCCTGCTCCGCTACAGCGGCGGAACCTGGGAGCGCGTCCCGACGACGGCCGTCCCGAACCGGACCAACATCTACGCGACCGCGCTGGCCGTCGTCCCCGGCACCGGCGCGCTGTGGACGCTCGGCGACGTCAACATCGGCGGGCCCGTCGTCCTCACCGACGGCTGACGTCCCGTGGGGGGATCACGGCCCGGACCGGTCCGGGCCGTGATCCCCCCACGAGCACGCTTTGTTGCCCGATTGACAAGATCTCCAATGACGTGCCAGTGAATACTGGCACGCATGAACTCCTGGAAGACTCCGCTCCGGACCGCCGGGGCGCTGGCCGCCGCCTCCGTGCTGGCCGCCGGGCTCGCCTCCCCCGCCTCCGCCGACACCCGCGGCGACTTCGAACCGGTGTCGCTGCCCTTCTTCTGGCCGAACAACAACCTCCACGACGTCGACGCCGCCTCCCCCGACAGCGTCTGGATCACCGGGGACCAGGGCTCGCTGTTCATCCCCACCGGCCCCGTCGACGGCATCACGATCCCGGGCAACCCGGTCGTGCGCAGGTGGCAGAACGGCGCCTGGGTGGAGTACGAACTCCAGAACCTGTCCAGCCACGGCACCATCGACGACGTGGACGCGGTCGGCCCCGAGGACGTGTGGATCAGCGGGACCAAGCACCACGACTCGGGCCTGCGCACCCCCTACGCGGCGCACTTCACCGGCACCGGCTTCACCCAGGTGGAACTGCCGGAGAGCGCACAGCAAGGCGGCGCCGACCTGCGGGCCGACGCCTCGGGGATCTGGCTCACCACCTACAACGGCTACTACCGGCGCGCGGGCGCCGCCTGGACTCGTCTCGCCACGAGCCCGGACGTGTACCGGCACACCTCCTATATCCGGGCGGACAACGACATCTGGGTCCTCGGCGCGCCTTCCCAGACCGAGACGACCTTGCTGGCCCGGCACTGGGACGGCCGATCCTGGCAGAGCGTCCCCATGCAGCAGCCCACGCCGTACACCGCCTTCACGGACATGATCGCCCTGTCCCCGGACGACGCCTGGGCGATCGGCATCGACCGCTACACGTCCCCGACCACGCCCGTCCTGATGCACTGGGACGGCACCGCATGGACGAGGGTCACGCCGCCGTCCGGCTTCAACGAGTTCAACAAGATCGTCCAGGGTGAGGACGGGACGCTGTGGGTCGTCGGGCACCTGACCGACGAGCCCGCCAAGCCCGGTCTCCTCCGCTACGGCGGCGGGGCGTGGGAGAGGGTCCCGACCACGGCGGTGCCCGGAAAGGCCGACTTCAACGCGTCCGCGCTGGCCGTCGTCCCCGGCACCGGCGCGCTGTGGACGCTCGGCAAGGGCGTCATCGGCGGTCCGGCGGTCCTCACCGACGGCTGAGACCGTCGCCGGGGTCACGGCCCGCCGCGGGCCAGGACCGTGACCCCGGTGTGCCCTCTTCGTGCCCGGATCGCGATTCGCCCCGAGGAACGGTGTTCCAGGTCACCTCGTCCAAGCCTCATGCGGATCGTGAGAAGCGTCAGGCATGTGACATGGGCGTTCATCGTCCTCCTGCTCGCCGGGATGCTGGCCGCCTGCGGGGGAGGCGACTCCGGCGGCTCGGAGTCGGCGGGCGGGTCGGCCGCCCGGGCCCCGGCCACGAGCGACACCCGGGAAGGCGGCGGGGACGGCGGCGGGGACGACACGTCCGGGAACGGCGAGGACGCCGGAACGCGGAAGAAGCCGCGGGCGCCCGCCGCCGAGCGCGAGGTCGTCCACTCGGCGGAGCTCCGGGTCAGGTCCGGTGACGTCAACGCCTCCGCCGCCAAGGCCAAGCAGCTGGTCATCGCGGCGGGAGGCTACGTCGAGCGGGAGTCCAGCAGGTCCGAGCCGGCCCGCTCGGAGATCGCCCTGAAGATCCCGTCCGGCCGTTACACCGAGCTGCTGAACCAGCTCGGCACGCAGCTAGGGACCAAGCTCGCGCTCAGCCAGGAGGCCGAGGACGTCACCGGCGAGGTCGCCGACGTGGAGGCCCGGGTGCGCTCCGCGGAGGCCACGCTCACCTCATTCCGCAAGCTCTTCGAGCGGGCCGGCTCGATCGAGGAGATCATCCGGCTCGAGGAGGAGATCTCGGAGCGGGAGTCCGACCTGGAGGCGCTGCAGGCCCGCCAGAAGTCGCTGAAGAACCGTACACAGTTCGCGACCGTGACCGTGACCCTGGTGGCCGAGTCCGCGCCGGACAAGGAGCCCGAGGACGACGGGTCCGGCGGGTTCGTCGGCGGGCTCCAGGACGGCTGGAGCGCCTTCACCACGTTCGTCGGCGGCCTCGCCATGGTGGTCGGCTGGCTCCTGCCGTTCCTCGTCACCGCCGCGGTGCTGGGCCTTCCGGTGCTGGCGTTCCGGCATCGCCTGCGCGACCGGTTCGGGAACGGCGCCTCCCCCGCGGGAAGCACGCCCCCGGCCGGCGGCGCCCCCGGGCCGGAGCCACAGCCGGAGCAGTCCGCCGTCGGCGCGGCCGAGAAGCCCGCACAGGGACGCCAGGAACCACCCCCGCCGCAGTAGGAGCGCGCCCCCGCTACCGCGCGTCTTCGGTGCTCGCCTCGTGGACGAGGTCCGTGAGGCGAGCCAGCACGTCCGGGTCCGTGGACGGCAGGACGCCGTGGCCCAGGTTGAAGATGTGGCCCTCGGCGGTGCGGCCGCGGGCCAGGACGTCGCGGGCCCTGCGCTCCACGGTCTCCCACGGCGCGAACAGGATCGCCGGATCGAGGTTGCCCTGCAGCGCCTTGCCGGGCTCGACTCGGCTGACGGCCTCGTCCAGCGGCACCCGCCAGTCGACGCCGACGACGTCCGCCCCGGCCTCGCCCATCGGGCCGAGCAGCTCACCCGTCCCGACGCCGAAGTGGATGCGCGGCACGCCGAGCGGCTCGACCTCGCTGAAGATGCGGCGGGTGTGCGGCAGCACGGACTCGCGGTAGTCCTGCACGGCGACCGCGCCGACCCAAGAGTCGAAGACCTGCACGGCGCTCGCCCCGGCCGCGACCTGCACCTTCAGGAACGCGATCGTGAGGTCGGCGAGCCGGTCCATGAGGTCGGCCCACAGCTCGGGCTCGCCGTACATCATGGCCTTGGTGCGCTCGTGGTTCTTCGAAGGCCCGCCCTCGATCAGGTACGAGGCGAGCGTGAACGGGCCGCCCGCGAACCCGATCAGCGGCGTCGTCCCCAGCTCGCCGACCAGGCCTTCGACGGCCTCCGTCACGTACGGGACGTCGCCCGGTTCGAGCGGGCGCAGCGCCGCCATGCCCGCCTCGTCCCGGATCGGGTCGGCGATGACCGGCCCGACGCCCGGCTTGATGTCGAGGTCCACGCCGATGGCCTTCAGCGGCACCATGATGTCGCTGAAGAAGATGGCCGCGTCCACCGAGTAGCGCCGCACCGGCTGCATCGTGATCTCGACGATCATGTCGGGGCGCGTGCACGACTCCAGCATCGGGACGCCCTCGCGCAGCCGCAGGTACTCCGGCAGCGAGCGCCCGGCCTGCCGCATGAACCACACGGGCGTGTGCGGCACCGGCCGCCGGCGGCAGGCCAGCAGGAAGGGGCTCGTGGCGGCCCCGCCGTCGCCGGGCGGGTTCACGGAGACGTCGTCGGAAGAGGAAGCGTCAGCGGTCACGCTGCGATGTTCCCACGAAAGCCCCCCGACCACGCACCGGGGGGCGAGCGGAGCTCGTCGATTGGAAGGTGGTGGGTGGGGGCTGGAGGACGGTGAACTTCCGGACACGCCGAGCGAAGTCCCGCATTCTGTCACCGGCGCGTGCGAACGTGATGCGTGTCATAGCCGAGGGAGGTCCCCCTTGTACTGCTCCACCTGCGGTGATGAACGTGTGTTCGAGCAGCCGCCATGTCCGGACGGGCATGGCGAGGAGTGCCCGGAGCGAGCGTGCGTCGAGTGCGGAACGGCCATCCTCGTGGGTTCGCCGCCGCCCGCCCTCACCGCGGCTCCGGCGCCCGCGACCGTCACGGCGCGTGGCCGGACCGCCGGCCGCGCCGCTACCGTGCGGGCCGTGGCCTGAACGGCCCGGCCCCCGAAACGAAACCACCTGTGCTGTGCCTGCTTCCCCTCCACATCCCCTCAGCTCCGTCCGAGCCGCCGCCCACGGCGGCGCCCCGCACGGGCATCCCCGACCCGAGTCACACCCCCGCACCCAGGCCGGTACATCCATGAACCCACCTGCCTTCCAGCGGGCCCTCGACACGCTGCGCGAGATCCTCGACGGCCCGGTCCTCCGGCCGGAGCTCGATCTGGAGGACATGCCCGCGCCGCAGAGCCTGGCCCCGTACGCGGCGGCCATGTCCGGCAGCGTCTACCGCGACGACGACACCGAGGTCGCCATGGGGCGCCTCATCGTCCTGTACGACCCGGACGGCCGCAGCGGCTGGACGAACGGCTTCCGCGTCGTCGCCTACATACGCGCCGACCTCGAACCCGACATCGCCGCCGACGAGCTGATCGGCCCGGTCGCGTGGGACTGGCTGCTCGAAGCGCTGGAACCCGCCGGCTACGCGGGCGTTTCCGGGACGATCACCCGTGCGGTGTCGGAGAGCTTCGGCGACAAGCGCGACGAGCCGTCCACGACCGAGTTGGAACTGCGTGCCTCCTGGTCGCCGACCGGCGACGACCTCGCCGGTCACGTGACGGCCTGGTGCGAGGTGATGTGCACCACGGCGGGGCTGCCGCCGTCCGGTGTCGCCGCGCTGCCGAACGGTCCGGCCGGACCGGGCGGGGCGGGCGGCTGAGCGACGTACGGTAGGGACGTGAGCAGAGCGTCCGAAACCGAGGCAGCGGGGGAGAACGCGGAAGAAGTGCACCTTCCCCGCCGGCCCGTGCCCCCGAGGCCCCGGTCGGTCCGCCAACCCGAGGATGAAAAGGGTTCAGCAGGAGTGTCCGAAACGCGCGCCACCGGCTCCCAGCGGGAGGCCGGTGCGGAGAAGGCGGCCGCCGAAGGGCGACCAGGGACCGTCCCAGCGCAGACCGAGGCGGAGCCCGGCCCGGACGGCCCGGAGGCCGACACCGGTCCCCCGGCCGTCCCGCTGCTGGAACCGCGCGAGGGCGTCCCCGCCGTGGTCACCGACGCCGACGAGCTCGAACGTGTCATCGCGGCGTTCGCCGCCGGCAGCGGCCCCGTCGCGGTCGACGCCGAGCGGGCCTCCGGCTACCGGTACGGGCAGCGCGCCTACCTGGTCCAGATGCGCCGCGCCGGAGCCGGGACCGCGCTGATAGACCCGGTGTCCTGCCCCGACCTGTCCGCCCTCGGCGCCGCGCTCGCCGACACCGAGATGGTGCTGCACGCCGCCAACCAGGACCTGCCGTGCCTGTCGGAGGTCGGTCTCGTCCCGCGGCGGCTGTTCGACACCGAGCTGGCCGGCCGGCTGCTCGGCTACCCCCGCGTCGGGCTCGGCTCCATGGTCGAGAACGTGCTGGGCTTCGTCCTGGAGAAAGGGCATTCGGCCGCCGACTGGTCGACCCGTCCCCTCCCGGAGGACTGGCTGCGCTACGCCGCGCTGGACGTCGAACTCCTGGTCGAGCTGCGCGACGCGCTGCAGGAGGAGCTGGAGTCCGCGGGCAAGCTGGAGTGGGCGCTGGAGGAGTTCACCGCGATACTGGCGACGCCGCCCAAGCCGCCGCGTCCCGACCCGTGGCGCCGCACGTCCGGCATCCACCGCGTCCGGAACCGGCGGGCGCTCGCCTCCGTCCGCGAGGTGTGGGAGGCCCGCGACAAGATCGCCCGTGAGCGGGACCTGTCCCCCGGCCGGGTGCTGCAGGACGCCGCGATCATCGAGCTGGCGCAGAAGGCCCCCAAGACGCCCGCCGAACTGCTGGCGCTCCCCACGATGCGGGGACGCGGCGCCCGCCGGCACCAGTCGGCGTGGCTGCGCGCCGTCGCCCGCGCCCGCGAGCTTCCCGAGCGCAGGCTGCCGGAGTCCAACATCCCCGGCGACGGCCCGCCGCCCGCGCACCGCTGGGCGGACCGCGACCCCGAGGCCGCCAAGCGCCTCACCGCCGCCCGCGCCGTGATCGCCGCGCTCGCCGACGAGCATTCGATGCCGTCGGAGAACCTGATGCAGCCCGACTCCGTCCGCCGGCTGGCCTGGACACCGCCGGACGAACCTTCCACGTCCGCGATCGCGGTCGCACTCGCCGACCTCGGCGCCCGCCGGTGGCAGATCGAGCTGACCGCCCAGCCCATCGCCAGGGCGTTCCTCCGCCTGGAGATCAAAGAAGACCTGTGAGCCCGTGGGCGGGTCGCTCCGGGGAGTGCGTCGCCCACGGCCGGGAAGCGCGGGCCGGCGGGCGGCGGGCACATGTCAGCGTCCGCTGTAGAAGTCGGCGTACTCCTCGCGCAGAACCTTCTTGTCCAGCTTGCCGACGCTGGTCATGGGCAGATCGTCGACGACGATGATCTCGTCGGGCAGCTGCCACCTGGCGAACGTGGCGGCCAGGTGGGTCCTGAGCAGGCCGGGGTCGACGTCGTGGCCGGGTTCGGGCACGACCAGGGCCACGGGGCGTTCCTGCCACTTGGGGTGCGGGGCGCCGACCACGGCGGCCCGGCGGACGGTGGGGTGGCCCGCCAGCGCGTTCTCCAGGTCGATGGAGGAGATCCACTCCCCGCCGGACTTGATCACGTCCTTGAGCCGGTCGGTGATCTTCAGATATCCCTCGGTGGTGATCACCCCCATATCACCGCTGCGCCAGTAGCCGCGGTGGAACTTGTCCGCGTCGTCGGACTTCCAGTAGCTCTCGGTGATCCACGGACCCCGGATGCAGATCTCCCCCACCGACGTCCCGTCGTGGGGCAGGAACGATCCGCCGGCGCCCAGCAGCCGGATGTCCACTCCGGCCACCGGCAGCCCCTGGGAGCGCTTGAGGTCCCAGGACTCCCGCTCACCCAGCCGGCCCTCCAGGGAGGGCTTGGGCCGGTTGGAGGTGACCAGCGGGGTGGTCTCGGTGGCGCCGTACCCGTGGATGATCGAGGCGCCGGTCAGGTCGTGGTAGCCCTTGATCAGGCTCAGCGGCGGCTCGGTGGACCCTGAGATCATCCGCGCCCGGGACAGGTCCGGCGGCTCGGGCAGGGAGCGCAGGTACTCCAGCATCGGCGCGAAGATCGCCGGCGCCCCGTTGGTCACCGTGACCTCGTAGTCCACCATCGCGCGGGCCAGCACGCCGATCTCTTCGGCGGAGTAGCGTCCCGGCAGGACCACCCGCGCCCGCGCGTACACCGCCACCTGGGGCAGTCCCCAGCACTGGGCGTGGAACATCGGCGTCGTCAGCAGCACGTTGTCGTGATCGCCCACCGCCTGGTCGGCCGCCCACATCATGGTGTGCAGCACGATCCCCCGGTGGGAGTAGAACACCCCTTTGGGACGTCCCGTGGTGCCGGTGGTGTAGCACGCGCTGTAGGCCGAGGTCTCGTCGATCACCGGCCAGTCGAACTCCTCGTCCTGCCCGGCCAGCAGCGCCTCGTGGTCCAGGGGGTCCGGCAGCGAGGTGGTGATCTCCGGCAGCGGCCGGTCGCTCATCACCACCCAGTGCCGCACCTGCGGGCACCGTGCGGCCAGCTGCTCGGCCTGCGCCAGGAGCGACTCGTCGACGCACACCACCGTGGCGCCCGCGTGCTCCACCACGTACGCGAGGTCGTCGGCGGCCAGCCGCAGGTTCATCTGCAACATCACGGCGCCGGTACCGGGGATCGCCCAGTACAGCTCGAAGTGCCGCAGGTGGTTCCAGTCCAGCACCCCCACCACGTCGCCCGGCCCCACGCCGATGCCGCGCAACATGTGCGCCGTGCGCGCCACCCGGCGCCACGTCGCCGCGTAGGACGTGCTGCGCCACACGCCGGCCGCGTCCCGGAAAACGATCTCCTGCTCCGGATGGGTCACCACAGCCTGCCGGAACAGGTTCGTGGTGTTCAGCTGGTAACTGTCCCCGTGAGTCGACGGATGACCGGTCACGAACTCGGACAAGATGACACCTTTCTTGATGGACGGGCCGGAGCCGCGGGGCCGGTCACGCTCCCGGGTGGCTGATCGCGGCGCCCAGGTCGAGGCCCTGGAAATCGCCGGGCGCCGCGACCTCGGTGATCGCGTCGTCCCGGTCGTCGAACTCCAGCCGCAGCGCCCTGGTCATCGTGGCGTGCATGTCGTAGAGGCAGGTGATGTAGGTCAGTTCGAGAATCTCCTCGTCGGACAGTTCCGCGCGCAGCGCCTCGAAGACGGCCTCGTCGACACGGCCGCCTCCCATGACCAGCGCGTCGGTGTAGGCCAGCACGGCACGCTCCACCGGGGTGAACAGCTCCGAGACCTCCCAGGACCGGACCGCCTCGATCTTCTCGTCGCCGAGACCGAGCGAGCGCAGGGCCTTGCAGTGCTGGGAGTAGACGAACTGGCTGCCGCGCGCCCAGCCGGCCCGGGTCTGGCCCAGCTCGCGCAGCACCGGGTCCAGCATCCGGTCCGGGTTCCGGTAGAGGGAGAACCCGCTCACGGCGTGCCGGAAGACGTCGGGCACCAGCGCGAACACGGTCCACCAGTCACCTGGGGTACCCGTGGACGTGCCCGGCTCCTCGACCGGGTCGCGGTCGGGGAACAGGCGCTGGTACATCGCGAGGACGACCTCGTCCTGGACTTCGGAACGGCGGACCTGGCGCAGACGGGGCATCTCTATCTCCTGCCGTCGAGGGACCTATGAGTTCTCTTGATACCAGAAACGCACTCCTTGACAAGGGAAGGCGCTACAGCCAGAATACATTTCTGTCTTACAGAAAGAGGTTCCCGTGTTCGACTCGTCCGACGTCGTCGGCCACGTGCGCGACGGGATGCTGCCGGCGCACATCTACAACGACCCCGAGATCTTCGCCGCCGAGCGAGAGGCGGTCTTCTCGCGCTCCTGGGTCTTCCTGGCGCACGAGTCGGAGATCCCCCAGGTCGGCGACTACGTGGTCCGCCGCGTCATGGAGAACTCCTTCATCGTCAGCCGCGCCAACGATGGCACGGTGCACGCCATGTTCAACATGTGCCTGCACCGCGGCATGCAGGTGTGCCGCGCCGAGCAGGGCAACGCCTCGCACTTCCGCTGCCCCTACCACGGGTGGTCCTACCGCAACGACGGCCGCATCGTGGGCCTGCCCTTCCACCAGGAGGCCTACGGCGGCGAGGCCGGGTTCAACAAGCGCGGGCAGCGCCTCCTCCCCGCACCGGCGATGGACAGCATCAACGGACTGATCTTCGTCTCCCTGGACCCCCAGGCGCCCCCGCTGCGCGAGTTCCTCGGCGACTTCGCGTTCTATCTCGACTACTACACCCGGCAGAGCCCGAGCGGGGTCGAGGTGCTCGGACCCCAGCGGTGGCGGATCAAGGCCAACTGGAAGATCGGCGCGGAGAACTTCGCCGGGGACATGTACCACACCCCGCAGACCCACACGAGCGTCGTGGAGATCGGACTCTTCCGCGAACCGAAGGCCGAGAAGCGCAAGGACGGCACGACCTACTGGGCCACCAGCGGCGGGGGCACCACCTACAAGCTCCCGCCGGGGACGCTCGGGGAGCGCCTGCGCTACGTCGGCTACCCCGACGAGATGATCGACCGGATGAAGCAGGTGTGGTCGGCCGAGCAGCTCGACCTGATCGGCCGCGACGGGTTCATGGTCTCCGCGGCGTCGATCTTCCCGAACCTCAGCTTCGTCCACAACTGGCCCAGGGTGGCCGACTCCGACGACGTGCTCCCCTTCGTGTCCATGCGCCAGTGGCAGCCGATCAGCGAGAACGAGACCGAGGTGCTCTCCTGGTTCGTGGTCGACAAGGAGGCCCCGGAGGAGTTCAAGGCACTGTCCTACAAGGCCTACCTGATGTGCTTCGGCAGCAGCGGGATGTTCGAGCAGGACGACGTGGAGAACTGGGTCTCGCTGACGGCCACCGCCGCCGGCACCATGGCGCAGCGCCTCCTCCTCAACGGCCGCATGGGCATGCTGCCCGACGGTTCGGCCATCGCCCCGGCCCTGGGCGGCGACGAGTGGGCGGGGCCGGGCGAGTCCCGGATCGGGTACGGCGAGTACAACCAGCGCCACCTGATGAACCGCTGGGCCGACCTCATCGAGGCGGGCCCCGCCAAGGCGGCCAGCGTCACCGTGGGCGCCTCGGGACGGGAGGACGCCCGATGACCGCGCACATCCCCGTCACCTCCGCCGAGAGCCCCCTCGGCGCGCAGGCGACCACGGCCGCTCCGGTGGGCGACCCCCTCCCGTTCTCGGACCCCGCGCATCTGGCCGCCCACCAGTGGCTGGTCGAGGAGACCTACCTGCTGGACCGGCAGGAACTCGAGCGGTGGCTCGCCCGGATGACCGAGGACATCCACTACTTCATGCCGATCCGGGTGACGACCTCCCTGGGCACCGGCTACGACACCGCCCGGCGAATGGCGCACTTCGACGAGGACCTCTACTCCCTGGAGCGCCGGGTCGCCCGGCTGCGCACCGGGCACGCCTGGACCGAGGATCCGCCCTCACGGCTGCGCCATCACCTGTCCAACGTGCGCACCTTCGCCACCGACGTGCCCGGCGAGATCCTCGTGGAGTCGGCGGTACTGCTGTTCCGCAGCCGCGGCGACGTCAACGAGCCGTCCCTGCTCTCGGCGGGCCGCAGCGACGTGCTGCGGGACGTCGGCGGCGCCTGGCGGCTCGCCCGCCGCCACATCACGGTCGACGAGTCGGTGCTCCGTACCCAGAACCTGGCGGTCTTCCTATGAGCCTGCTCTGGGAAGGCGAACTCGAAGACCGGACCCGTGCCCGGGCGGCCGCGGAGGAGCTGGCGGCCCTGCGGTCGAGGCGGGTCGGCGAGTCCCTGACCTTGATCAACGAGTTCTCCGAGACCGAGGTGAGCCTCGTCCAGACCCGCAACGGCGTGCGCCTGCTGGTCGAGGCGCCCAAGTCCGGGCAGTGGGTCACCCTGGACCCGCTGGAGCTGGAGTCCCTCACCTGGCAGGGTCCCGCGACGTTCTCCGCGATGGTCGGCCGCCCGTTCTCCCCGCTGTTTCCCGATCAGGACGAAACAGGACACGACGGCACGGGCCACGACGACACCGGGGAGCCGGCCTCATGAGCGCCCCGATGCTGGACGGCCGGCGGGCGCTGGTGGTCGGCGCCGGGTCGGGCATCGGCCGCGCGGTGGCGGAGCGGTTCGTCGCCGAGGGCGCGGCGGTGGTGGCCGTGGAGCGCGACGAAGCCAAGTGCGAGGACCTGCGCGGGGCGGTCCCCGGCATCGGCGTCGTCCAGGGCGACGCCTGCGAGGCCGCGGTCAACCACGAAGCGGTGGGCCGGTGCCGGGATCTCCACGGCGGGCTGGACGTGCTCGTCCACTGCGTCGGGATCTTCGACTTCTACCGTCCCCTCGACGCCGTCGCCGAGGACGACTTCGACGACGCCTTCGACGAGATGTTCTCGGTCAACGTGCGAGCGGCCATGCACGGCGTCCGCGCCGCCCTGCCGGAGCTGCGGCGCAGTCGCGGGAGCGTCGTCCTGACGGAGTCGACCTCCGCCTACCGGCCGGGCCGGGGCGGCGCGCTCTACGTCTCCACCAAGTTCGCGATCCGCGGGCTGCGCATCGCGCTGGCCCACGACCTCGCCCCCGAGGTCCGCGTCAACAGCGTCGCCCCCGGAGGCACCGTCGGCACCCGGCTGGCCGGCGCGCGGTCCCTGGGGCTGGACCGGCAGAGCCTCGACGGTCCCGACCGCGCCGCCGAGATCGCCGCCCGGGTCCCTTTGCGGGTGGCCCTCTCCGGCGAGGACCACGCCTGGAGCTACCTGTTCCTGGCGTCCCCGATGTCGCGGGGGATGACGGGCACCGTGCTGCACAGCGACGGCGGCGCCGGAATCAAAGGCTGACAACGACACGAGAACCGGGAGTCCCGAGTGCCCATCCTGAAGGCGGACGTCGCGGCCTGCCAAGGCTACGCCAGCTGCGTCATCGCGGCCGACGACTACTTCGACATCGATGACGACGGCCTCGTCGTGCTGCTGGCCACCGAGGTCCCCGAGGCCGACCGCGAGCGCGTCGACCGCGCGGCCCGCGGCTGCCCGGCCGCGGCTCTCCGGCTCGAGGGGGCATGACCGGCGACCTGGTGATCGTCGGCGCCTCGGTGGCGGGGGTCACCCTGGCCCGGACCCTGCGTTCCCGCGGCTTCACCGGACGTATCCGCCTGGTCGACCGGGAGGCGGAGGAGCCCTACGACAAGCCGCCGCTCTCCAAGGGACGGCTGAAGGAGCCCACCCGGCTGCTCACCTTTCCGGAGGCGGAACAGCTCGGCCTGGAGCTGCTGCTCGGCGTCGAGGCGACCGGCTTGGACACCGGGGCCCGCCGCCTCGGCCTGTCCGATGGGAGCCGGCTCGACTACGGCGTGCTGGTGATCGCCACCGGGATGCGGGCGAGGTCGCCGGCTTGGAGCGGACCCGGCGTCCACGTGCTGCGGACGCTGGCCGACGCGCGCGCGCTGCACGCCGACCTCGCCCGTGGTGGTGACCTCGTGGTGGTGGGCGCCGGCTTCATCGGGGCAGAGGCCGCCGGCGCCGCGATCTCCCACGGATGCCGCGTCACGCTGGTGGATCCGCTGCCCACCCCTCCTGCCCGGGTCGTCGGCCGGCGCTTGGGCGAACGCATCCTCACCTGGCACGACCGGGCGGGCGTGAACCTGAGGCTGGGCAGGGTCGTCGAGGCCCTGGACCGTCACGCTGACGGGATCAGGGTCCGGCTCGACGACGGGGAGGTGCTCCGCGCCGATCACGTGCTGGTGGGGATCGGAGCAGAGGTCGACGTGGAATGGCTGGCCGGGTCGGGCCTGCACCTGGAGGACGGCATCGCCTGTGACCGGCATGGCCGCGCCCTAGGGGCCGACCACGTCTTCGCCGTCGGCGACATCGCCGGCTGGGCTACCGCGGACGGAGGGGCCGGCCGGCGGATCGAGCACTGGAACTCCGCCCAGGAGCAGGCCAGGTGCGTCGCGGCGACCCTGCTCGACCCGGAGCACCCGCAGGCCCCCTGCGAGGTGCCCATGGTGTGGAGCGATCAGCACGGCCGCACCATCCAGGTGCTCGGTGCCGTGGATCCCGACGTCGAGCCACGGGTGGTGGAGGACGGGGACCGCCTGCTCGCCCTGTGGGACGCCGGCGGACGCGTGGTCGGCGCGGTCTCGCTGGGGTGGCCGCGTGGCGCCCTGGCCTCCCGCCGGGCCATCGCGAGCGGCGCCCTGACGACCGAAGTCCTCGATGCCATAGCCCCCTGACAGTCCGACATGGAGTCACGTTGCCCGACCACATCACCGACATCACCCAGCTCTACGCGCGCTACAGCCTCTCCATCGACGCCCGGGACGTCGAGGCCCTCCTCGGCTGCTTCACCGGCGACGGCCGCATGGAGATCACCGGCGGGCCCGCCTTCGCCGGCGCCGAGGCACTCGCCAAGCTGGTCGCGGCCCGCACGGCGGAGTCGCCGCGCCACGAGAACAGCAACGTCCTCGTCGACCTGGCCGACGACGAGAACGCCACGGGACGGGCCTACTTCGTGCTCCGGGGCGCCGACGGGCAGCCGGCCGGCGCCGGGGACTACCTCGACCGGCTGGTCCGCACCGAGGCGGGCTGGCGCTTCGCGGCGCGGCAGATCACGTTCGCCTGGCGCGCCTGACGCGAGCCTCGTTCGGGGCGCCGCGGCCCCGGCTTCGGAGAACGCGCTGGACACACGGCTTCTCCAACTTGCAGAGCCCCTCTCTTCTCTTTCTGTTTAGTCTGGTCTAATCTTTGTGAGCCGTGTCACCGAGACGCGGATCCTCGAGCAAGAAAGACACGAACCCCATGCTCAAGAAGCCCTTGACCGCAGTGGCGGTCGCCTCTCTGCTGACCCTCACCGCATGTGGCAGCGGCTCGGGATCCGGCGGTGCCGAGACCGGCGCCGACGGCGTCGCCATGGGCCCCGGCGTCACCGACGACGAGATCAGCGTGACCGTCATCAGCGACTTCTCCGGTCCGATCGCCCAGGGCGGCATCGCCGGCTCCCTCGGCGTCGAAGCCAAGATGGACCAGATCAACCGCGACGGCGGTGTCTGCGGACGCAAGGTCGTGGTCGACAAGCGCGACACCAAGTACGACCCGCAGATCACCACCCAGCAGTACCGCGCCGCGGCGCCCAAGAACCTGATGGTGGCCCAGTTCGTGGGCACCGCCGGCCTGAACGCCGTCCAGTCCAGCATCAAGCGGGACAACATGCCCACGCTCTCGGCGTCCATCAACACCCAGACCCTCGACCTCCCCAACGTCTACGTCGCCATGCCGCCCTTCGAGGTCGAGCTCATCAACGGCCTGACCTGGGCCGCCGAGCAGGCCGGCGCCTCGGCCAGCAAGACCGTCAACGTCGGGTTCGTGACGTCGGCCGACGAGACCGGCGAGGTCTACCTCGACGCCCTCAACCACGCGGCGGAGGCCACGGAGGGCCTGAAGGTCGTCGCCAAGCCGACCTACACCAACGCCGACACCGACTTCACTGCCCAGATCAACAGCCTCAAGGACGCCGGAGCCGAGATCGTCATGCTGGGCGTCACCCCCGCCCAGACCGCCGGCATCATCGGCCAGTCGGCCCAGTTCGGCTTCAAGCCGACCTTCGTGTCCTCCTCCGGCGCCTGGTCGTCCAGCCTCGGGAAGCCCCTGAAGGGCCTGCTGGACAACTACTTCGTCTCCGGCGGCTACGGCACCCTCAACGACGACAACGCCGGCATCAAGGCACTGACCAAGGCCCGCGAGGCCTACGCCCCCGACGCCAAGCCGGACAACTTCGAAGTCGGCGGCTGGATCAACGGAACGGTGGTCGTGGAGGCGCTGACCAAGGCCTGCAAGGCCAAGGACCTCACCCGCGACGGCGTCAAGAAGGCGATGACCGACCTCAAGGTCCCCTTCGACGACATCCTTCCTCCCATCGACCTCGGTGACGGCGACTCGATCGTGAGCTTCCAGTCCCGCATCAACAAGATCGGCGAGGACGGCGTCCAGGTGCCGGTCGCCAGCTTCTTCGAGTCCGAGGCCGCCAAGTCCTGGGACGAGTCCAGGGGCAAGTGACGACCCGGGGTGCGGGGGCTCGACCGGGCCCCCGCACCCCGGCTCCCCTTCCCACCATCCCGACCCAGGATCTCCAGATGACCCTCTTCCTCCAGCTCGGCTTCCAGGGCATCGCCCTGGGCCTGGTCTACGGGCTGATCGCGCTCGGGTTCGTGATCATGTTCAAGGGCTCGCACACCTTCAACTTCGCGCACGGCGAGTTCGTCGCGATCGGCGCCTACCTCGTCCTGATCCTGATGCCCCGGATGCCCTACCCGCTGGCCTTCGTCGGGGCCGTGGCGGTCACCATCGGCCTCGCGCTGCTGGTCGAGCGAATGCTGATCCGCGGCCTGATCGGACGTTCGGTGACCGTCGTGGTGCTCGCCACCCTCGGCATCTCGACCATGCTGCACAACGCCATCCTGATGGTGTGGGGCGTCGGCAGCCACGACTCGGTGGGGCCGGTCGGCTCCGGCACCACCAAGGTGGGGTCGGTCGTGCTGCCCAACAGCGCCCTGGCCACCGTGGCCGTGTCGGTCATCGTCCTGGCCGCCGTCGCCTTCTTCTTCCAGCGGACCCGCCACGGGCTGGCGCTGCGCGCGACCGCCAGCAGCCAGGAGGCCGCCCTGGCCCAGGGCATCGACGTGGGGCGCATGTTCGCGCTCTCCTGGGCCCTGGCGGCGTTCCTCGCGGTGACCGCGGCGATCTTTCTCGCCTCGTTCCCCCGCGTGGTCTCCCCCAGCATCGGCGACCTCGCGCTCATCGCGATCCCGGCGATCGTCATCGGAGGCATGGACTCCCTGATGGGAGCCGTGGTCGGTGGCCTGGCCGTGGGGCTCACCCAGGTCCTGGGCTCCAACTACCTCAGCGACATCGGCGGGGGCCGCCTGCACGACGTGCTGCCGTACGTCCTCATGCTCCTGGTCCTGCTGGTCCGGCCCTACGGACTGTTCGGCAGTCGAAGCATCGAAAGGGTCTGAGCCGTGTCAGTTCTCACCAGCCCTCCGGCCCCCCACGACGCCGCGATTCCCGGGCCGCGCCCGCACGGCCTGTTCACCCGCGGACGGATGGGCGTCTGCCTGTGGATCGCCGCCATGATCGTGCTGCCGCTGGTCGTGCGCTCCGAACTGTGGCTCGGCATCGGCATCCTCACGCTGATCGCCGCCGTCGCCGCCCTCGGCATGCAGGTGATCACCGGGCTCGCCGGCCAGATCTCGCTGGGCCACGCCTTCTTCATGGCCATCGGCGCCTACAGCTCGGCCTGGCTCGGCGCCGACAAGGGCCTGCCCTGGTGGCTCTGGCTGCCGGCGGCCGGCCTCGCGGCCGCCGCCGCGGGCGCCCTGGTCGCGCCCATCGCCGTCCGCATCCGCGGCCTCTACCTGGCCGTCGCCACCCTCGCCCTGATCTTCATCGGCCTCTACGTGTGGGAGACGTGGACGGAGCTGAGCGGCGGGGTGAACGGGCGTCCGGCGGCACCGGTCCTCTTCGGCGACCAGGACCTCAGCCTGGGCGTCATGGCCGGGGACCGGATGATCCTCGACTCCTTCCAGGCCTGGTGGTACTTCGCGCTGGCGATCCTGCTGGTGGTCATGCTGCTCACCTACAACCTCAAGCGCTCGCGACTCGGCCGCGCCTTCATGGCCGTGCGGGACAAGGACGTGGCGGCCGCGGTGGTGGGCGTCCCGGTGACCCGGACCAAGACGATCGCCTTCGTCATCTCGTCCTTCTTCGCCGGCATCTCCGGTGCCCTGCTGGTTTCCTACATGGGCTACTTCACCCCCGGCCAGTGGCACCTGATGCTCTCGGTCGACTTCATCGCCATGATCGTAATCGGCGGTATGGGCACGGTCTCCGGGGCCCTGCTGGGGGCCCTGTTCGTGCGGGCGATGCCCGAGGTCGTGAACCAGGCCTCGGGCTTCCTGCCCTTCGTCCGCAAGGGGGTGAGCACCGACGGCGGCATCACGGCACCGCTGCTGTCCGGATTCCTCTACGGGTTGGTGATCGTGCTGATCCTGCTCTTCGAGCCCAACGGGATCCGGGCGCTCGCGCTCCGGGCCTGGCGGCGCCTGCGCGCACCCCTGGGCGGCTCACGCGAAAGGCGGAAGACTTCATGAGCGGCAACGCCTCGAACGCGTCCGGCGGCCCTCCGGCCCTGCAGACCACGGCCATCAGCGCGAGCTACGGCGCCGCCGAGAACGCCGTGACCGACCTGACCCTGCGGGTGTCCCAGGGGCAGGTCGTCAGCCTGCTCGGCCCCAACGGGGCGGGCAAGAGCACCTCGATGCGGGCGATCTCGGGCCTGCTCGGGCTGCACCGCGGACGCCTCACCAGCGGGCGGGTGGAACTCTTCGGCAAGGACATGACCGGGGCGCGCGCGTCGCGGCGCGTCCGCGCCGGGCTCGCGCAGTGCCTGGAGGGCAGGATGGTCTTCCCGGGCCTCACCGTCGCCGAGAACCTCACCACCGGAGGGCACGTCCGCCGCTACCGCGGCGCCGCGCTCACCGCGGCCCGCGACGAGGTGCTGGCGCTGCTGCCGCGCCTGCGCGACCTGCTGGACCGCAAGGCGGGCTACCTGTCCGGCGGCGAGCAGCAGATGCTGGCGATCGCGCGGGCCCTGATGTCCCGGCCGAAGCTGCTGCTCATGGACGAGCCCAGCCTCGGGCTCGCGCCCCAGCTCGTCGAGCAGGTCCGGGACATCATCGTGTCCATCAACGAGCAGGGCACCTCGATCCTGCTCGTCGAGCAGAACGCACGCATGGCCCTGTCGATCTCCGGCTACGCCTACCTCCTTGAGGGCGGAAGGGTCTACGCGGAGGGCACCCCCGCGGAACTGGAGCAGGACAACGACATCGCGGCGGCCTACCTCGGTGTCGGCACGGCACCCGCCGCCCCCCGAGGAGACGACTCATGAGCCCCGCGCTGCTCGAGGTCGAGGACCTCACCCTGTCGTTCGCGGGAGTCCGCGCGCTCGACGGGGTCACCTTCACCATCGACGAGGGCGAGTTCTTCGCCGTGATCGGCCCCAACGGCGCCGGCAAGTCCACGCTGTTCAACTGCATCTCGGGGATCTACCGCCCGCAGGCGGGGAGCATCAGGTTCGACGGCAAGGAGCTCCTGGGCCGCCCTCCCCACCGGATCGCGCACGCCGGGATCGCCCGCACGTTCCAGAACGTCGACGTCTTCCCGGCCATGACCGTGCAGGAATGCCTGCTCCTGGCCCGGCACCAGCACCTCCGCTCCGGGCCGGTGGCCAGCATGGTCCGATGGGGGCGCAGCGCCCGTGAGGAGCGCGCGGCGCTGCGGCAGGTCACCGAGGTGGCCGACCGCCTCGGACTCGGCGGCCTGCTGCAGCACACGGTCGGCCCGCTGCCCCACGGCGTGCAGAAGCGGGTCGAGCTCGCGCGCTCGCTGTGCATGGAGCCCCGGCTGCTGCTGCTCGACGAGCCGGTGGCGGGGATGAACCACGAGGAGACCGCCGAGATGGCGGCGACCCTGAGCGAGGTCAACTCCGACCTGGGCATCACGATGCTCCTGGTCGAACACGACATGTCGATGGTGATGGGCATCTCGAGCCGGGTCTGCGTGCTCGACTTCGGACGCCGCATCGCCCTCGACGTCCCGGCCGGCGTCGTCCGCGACGAGGCCGTCATCAACGCCTACCTGGGAGGGGCACTGTGAGCACGGCGGACATCACCGGCTGCGGAATCGCCGGAAGCCTGCGCGAGCGTTCGTGGAACGGGCTGCCGCTGGAGGTGACGGTCCGATGACCACCCGCACCTTCATCTCCCGCCCCTCCGCCGGCGCCCCGCGGGCAGGTGCCGGCGGGCATCCCTGCCAGGGCCTCTACCACGCGCCGGAGGGCGATCGCCCGAAGACCGCGTTGATCGCCACCCACTACCAGATCGACTTCGCCGAGCACTATCTCGCCGACCTGATGGCCGAGCGGGGCATCGGCTTCCTGGGATGGAACACCCGGTTCCGCGGCTACGAGTGGAACTTCCGGCTCGACCAGGCACTGGTGGACATCGGCGTCGGCGTGCGCTGGCTCCGCGAGGAGGCCGGGATCGACTCGGTCATCCTGCTGGGCAACTCGGGGGGCGGCTCCCTGATGGCCGCGTACCAGGCCCAGGCCGTCGACCCGGCCCTGCGGCCCCCGGTCGGCCACAAACCCGTCCCGGGCGTGGACGAGCTGCCCGCCGCCGACGGCTACGTGTCCCTGGCGGCGCACCTGGGCCGTCCCGACGTCCTCACCGCCTGGATGGACGCCGCGGTCGTCGACGAGTTCGACCCCGTGGCCACCGACCCCTCCCTCGACCTGTTCAACCCGCGGAACGGCCCGCCGTACAGCCCGGAGTTCATCGAGCGCTACCGGCAGGCGCAGGTCGACCGCAACCACCGGATCACCGCCTGGGCCAAGGCGGAGCTGGCCCGGCTCACCGAGGCCGGCTACTACGACCGACACTTCACCGTGCCCCGGACCTGGGCCGACCCGAGGATGGTCGACCCCACGCTGGAGCCCACCGACCGGAAACCGAACAGCTGCTACCGTGGGCCCGTCGAGGCCGCCAACCGGGGCGACCGCGGTATCGCCGGGGAGACGACCGTGCGCAACTGGCTCAACATGTGGAGCCTGAGCGAGTCGCCCTGCCGCGGTGAGGGCAACCTGACCAAGATCACGGTCCCGGCACTGGTCATGAACCCGACCGGGGACACCGGTGTCTTCCCCAGCGACGCCGACCGGATCGCCGATGCCCTCGCCAGCGAGGACAAGACCCGTCACGACCACCCCGGGGACCACTACTTCCTGGAGCCCGCGGGTGCCCGTGACTCGGTCGCCGACACGATCGCCGACTGGATCGTCACGCGCTTCGGGGGCGGGAGCGGGCGATGACGGCGTCCGCGGCGATCCATGGCGCTCGGGGCCAGCACTGGGTCGCGCACCTGGCCCGGCATGCCCACGTCCGGCCCGAGGTGACCGCGCTGCGGTGCGGTGCGGTCTCCCACACGTGGCGGCGGCTCGCGGACCGGGTGCTGCGGTTCAGCCGCTCGCTCGCGCGCCTGGGCGTCGGCGAAGGCGACCGGGTCGCCTTCGTGATGGGCAACGGGATCGAGTACGTCGAGTCGCTCCTGGCGGTCAGTGCCGCCGGCGCGATCGGGGTGCCGGTGAATCCCCGGCTGGCCACCGGTGAGGTGGCCTTCATCCTCCGCGACTGCGGCGCCTCCCTGGTGCTCACCGATGCCGCGTACCACCGGCTGGCCGCCGGCGCGGCCAAGGACGACGGCATCCGCGTGGTGGACGTCTCCGCACAGGCGGGACCGGCCCATGCGGGCCTGCTCGACGGCCCCGCAGCGAGTTCGCCCGCCGACGAACTCGCGGCGATCGGCCTGGACGAGGCCGCGCCGGCGCTGATCATGTACACCTCCGGCACGACCGGACGCCCCAAGGGCGCGGTGCTCACCCACCGGAACCTGCTCGCCCAGAGCCAGACCAACCTGGTCGCCTTCCGCTTCGAGATGTACGACGAGGTCTACCTCTGCGCCTCGCCGCTCTTCCACATCGGCGCCATCGGAGGGCTGGCTCCCGCCCTGCTCGTCGGCGCCTCGGTGGTCGTGACGCCCACCGGCGCGTTCGACGCCGGCGAGCACCTCGACGTGATGGCCGAGCACCGGGTCACCTCCGTCTTCCTGGTGCCCGCCCAATGGCAGGCACTCGTGACCGAGCAGCGCCGGCGGCCCCGTGACCTGTCCCGGCTGCGCGTCGCCGCGTGGGGGGCCGCCCCGGCCTCCGACACGCTCCTGCGCGAGATGGCCGAGGTCTTCGGCGGCGCGGACATGCTCGCCCTCTTCGGCCAGACCGAGATGTCACCGGTCACCTGCGTCCTGGAGGGCAAGGACGCCCGCCGGAAGCTGGGCTCGGTGGGGCGGCCGGCGCCGGGTGTGGCGGTGCGCGTGGTCGACACCGAGATGAACGACGTCCCCGCCGGGGAGATCGGCGAGATCGTCTACCGGGGGCCGGGCCTGATGTCGGGCTACTGGAACCTGCCCGACGCGACCGCCGAGGCCTTCGCCGGGGGCTGGTTCCACTCCGGTGACCTGGTCCGGGTCGACGACGAAGGGTTCGTCCACGTCGTCGACCGGCTCAAGGACATGGTCATCACCGGCGGCGAGAACGTCTACTGTGCCGAGGTGGAGAACGTGCTCGCCTCACACCCGGACATCGCCGAGGTGGCGGTGGTCGGCCGGCCGCATCCACGATGGGGCGAGACGCCGGTCGCGGTGGTCTCGCCGGTCCCCGGGCGGCCGGCGCCGTTGCTCGAGGAGCTGCGCGAGCACGCCCGGCGCGAGCTGGCGGCGTACAAGCTGCCGACCGGCGTCGAGACGGTCGAGCGGCTCCCCCGCAACGCTTCAGGGAAAGTGCTCAAGTTCGAACTGCGAGATGGAAGGCTCGATGACAGCGTCCGCGGATAAGATCCGCTGGGTGGACAGCTCCTCCCCCGCTCAGCCTCGCAAGCCGCAGTATCCGATCGAGTCGGTCGACAACGCGCTGCGCATCCTGCTCCTGCTGGGCGAGCGCAAGAGCCTTCGCCTCACCGAGGTGAGCGAGTACCTCTCGGTGGCGTCGTCCACCGCGCACCGGGTGCTGGCGATGCTGCAGTACCGGGGGTTCGTCCGCCAGTCGAGCAGCTCACGGGCCTACGAGCCGGGTCCCGCGCTCACCGAGATCGCCTTCTCGGTGCTGCGGCAGATCGACGTCCGCGAACAGGTCCGCCCGATGCTGGAGGAACTCTCCGAGCACTACGACGAGACCGTCCACCTCGCCCGCCTCGACGGCTCGCTGGTGTCCTTCGTCGACGCCGTGGAGAGCGGGCGGGCGGTGCGGGTCGTATCGCGCATGGGCAAGACCCTCCCGGCCCATGCCTCGGCCTCGGGCAAGGTGCTGCTGTCGCTGCTGCCGGACGAGGCCGTCGTCGCGCTCTACCCGCGGGAGGAACTGGAGGCGCTGACCCCCCATTCCCTGTGCACCCGGACCGCGCTCCTGGAGGATCTGGACCGCATCCGCAAGCGGGGCTACGCCACCGGGTTGCAGGAGAGCGAGGACGGGGTCATCGCGGTGGCCGTGCCGCTCGGCACCCATGCCGGGGCCCGCTACGCGGTGAGCATCTCGGCGCCCAGCCACCGCCGGCAGGATTTCGCCGAGGTGGCCGTGGCCGAGAACCTGCTGCGCTTCGCCGAGCAGTGCCGGAGCTTCTTCTCCTGAGCGGGGCCGCGGGTTACGGGACGCCCCCGGCGGACGGGACCCCCGCAGCGGTCATCGGCGCGAGGTTGACGTCGTCCTCGTTCAGCTCACGCGTCCAGGCGGCGAACTCCAGCAGCACCCCGTCCGGGTCGAAGAAGTACATCGAGCGGACGTAGACGCCCTCGTGGTACTTCTCCGCCACACCGCGCGGGCTGTCGTCGTGCTCCAGGACGGGGCCGGTCCGGACGCCCTTGGCGTCCAGCTTGGCCTTGTACTCCTCGAACCTGTCGAGCGGGATCTTGAACGCGACGTGGTTCATGGAGCCGTGGGCCGTGGCGATGTCGCCGAGGCCCGGCAGTTCCGCGGCGGAGGCGACGCCGGGGGCCCGCTTGGGCGCCTTCGGGAACCAGAAGAAGGCCAGGAACTGCTCACCGCCCATGTCGAAGAAGAAGTGCTGCCCGCCGTTGGGCATCTGGATCGTCTTGCTCAGCTTCATGCCGAGGACGTTGGTGTAGAAGTCGACGGTGCGCTCCATGTCCTCGCAGACGAGTGCGAGGTGACAGAGCCCCTGGAGTTCGAACTCGGAGTTGCTGCCCATCGTGATCCTCCTTCAAGTGACCCACTGGCGAGTGACCCACCGGCACCGTAACAGAAAGTGTTTCTGGTCACCAGATTTTTACTCAAAAGGTCTGGACTATTGAGTCGAGACGCTACGCCCGTCCCCGCTCCCTGTCGACCCCGTCAGCCGCGGCCGCGCTCCAGGTCAACGGCGTACTCGAACCGCTCGGCGGGGTGCATCGAGACCGTGATCTCGAAGGGGTGCCCGGCACGGTCCAGGTAGCGCCGCGTCATCTGCAGCACGGGCGAACCGGCGGTGGTGCGCAGCAGGTCGACCATGGCGTCCGGCACCGTCGCCGCCCGGATCCGCTGCTCGATGGTGTGCACGGTGCGGCCCGTCGTCTGCTCGACCATGTCCGAGATCAACCGCTTGGGGTCCAGCACCCGGTCCCCCACCGCATCGGCGATGTCGGGCTCGAGGTAGACGTCGGTACAGCACAGCGGCCAGCCGTCGTCGGCCGGGTCGATGCGCAGCATCCGGATCTTGGTCCAGCGCTGCCCCGGGCGGCAGCCCAGGACCCGGGCGTCGACCTCGTCGACCACCACATCGGCGATCGAGAGCACCTGGCGGTCGGTCTCCACGGAGTACTGCGTCAGGTCGTCCACCGAATGCAGGGAACGGGCGAAGACCGGCTGCGACTTGAGGCGCTCGACGCGGGTACCGCGCCGGGGCCGGCGGGAGACGAGTCCCAACTCCTCCACGATGTCGAGCGCGGCCCTGATCGTGCCCCGGCTCACGTCGAACTCCGCCGCCAGGTCCACTTCGGGCGCGAACTTCCCGCCGATCGGCCATCGTCCCGACTGGATCTGCCGGACCAGCTCCTCGGCGACTTCCTCGTAACGCCTCATTGCCCTCTCCCGCCCTCGGGTCCACTGTCCGCAGGGGCTAGGACATTGTGGCCCGTGGCACCCGGGTAGAGTGCCACGCTGGCGGGCGACCGCATCCGTCCTGGGAAACTCTCATTAGACTAGACAATTCGATTGGTCTAGTCTATACGCTAGAGGCCATGCGCATCATCGACGTCCGCGAGGTCGCGGTCCCTCTCCACGGGAACATCACCAACTCCGTGGTGAACTTCGCCGAGCACACCGTCTCCCTGGTGGCCGTGCAGACCGACGTGCGCCGGAACGGGCGTCCGCTCACCGGCATCGCCTTCAACTCGATCGGACGCCATGCCCAAGGGGGCATCCTGCGCGACCGGATGATCCCGCGGCTGCTGGCCGCCGACCCCGGCGCCCTGCTCGACCCGTCGACCGGGCTGCTCTCCCCCGCCCGCGTGCTCGAATGCGCCATGCGGGACGAGAAGCCCGGCGGCCACGGCGACCGCGCCGCGGCGGCCGGCGCCGTCGAGCTCGCGGTGTGGGACCTGCTGGCCAAGCACCACGACGAGCCGGCCCATGCCGCCATCGCGCGGGCCTTCGACCGCCGGCCCATGACCACTGGCGTGCCGGTCTACGCCGCGGGAGGCTACTACCACCCCGGCGACTCCCTCGACCGGCTCCGCGACGAGCTCGCCGGTTACGCGGACGAGGGCTACCCCACGGTCAAGATCAAGATCGGTGGCCTGCCGCTCCCCGAGGACCTCGCCCGGGTCGAGGCGGCCGTCGAGGTGATGGGCGGCGGGGCCGGGGTGGCCGTCGACGCCAACGCACGCTTCGACCGGGCCCAGGCCCTGGCCTACGCCGAGGCTCTGGCGGGTCTCGGCCTGCGCTGGTACGAAGAGGCGACCGACCCGCTCGACTACGCGCTGCACAGGGAACTGACCGAGGCCTATCCAGGGGCCATCGCCACCGGCGAGAACCTCTTCTCCGTCCAGGACGTGCGCAACCTGCTCGCCTACGGCGGAGTACGGCCCGACCGGGACATCTTCCAGATGGACGCCGGGCTCAGCTACGGGCTGACCGAGTACGCCCGCATGATCGAGGCCATGGAATCGTGCGGTGTCGACCGATCCCAGGCGTTCCCGCACGGCGGGCACCTGATCAACCTGCACGTCGTGATCGGACTGGGGCTGGGCGGCTGCGAGGCCTATCCCGGGGTCTTCGAGCCCTTCGGCGGCTACAGCCCGGACTGCCGGCTCTCCGACGGCCTGATCCACCCCGGCCAGGCGCCCGGGTTCGGCCTGGAGGCCAAGCCGGGCCTCGGTGACGAGATCACCAACCTCCTCAAGGAACTGGACTCATGAGGATCTCCGTCGTCGGCTGTGGAGCCATGGGCTCGGTGTACGCGGCGCGCCTGAGCCGCGCGGGCCACGAGGTGTCGGTGGTCGACCCGTGGCAGGCCCACGTGGAGGCCATCGCCCGCGACGGCCTGCACGTCACCGGGCCCGACGGGGAGTTCCGCGCCGCGGTCGCGGCCCACACCACCGCCCCCGACGATCCCGTCGACCTCGTGGTACTCGCCGTCAAGGCCGCCGACGTACCCGGGGCCGCGGCGGGACTCGCACCGCTACAGCACCCGGAGACCACCGTCCTGACCATCCAGAACGGCCTCGGCTCGGCCGATGTCGTCGCCGACGCGGTGGGCGCCGGACGCCTGGCCATCGGCATCGCCAGCGGCTTCGGCGCCGGCCTGCGGGGGCCGGGCCGCGCGCACCACAACGCGATGCGCGCCCTGAGGTTCGGCGCCCACAGCTCCCTGCCCCCCGAACGTGTCGAAGAGGTGGCGGCGGCCTGGCGAACGGCCGGGTTCGACGCGGAGGCCGTGGACGACGTCATCGCGATGCAATGGGAGAAGCTCATCTGCAACGTCGCCTACAGTGCTCCCTGCGCCCTGACCGGACTGACCGTGGGCGAGGTCCGTGACCATCCCGAGCTGTCCCTGACGAGCCAGGCCGCGGCGACCGAGGCGTGGGAGACCGCCCGGTGGCGCGGGGTGGCCGTCGACGTCCCGGACCCCGTGGAACTGGTACGCGAGTTCGCCTCCCGGATGCCCGGCGCCAAGCCGTCGGCACTGCTGGACCACGAGGCCCGCCGCACCAGCGAGATCGACGTGATCAACGGTGCGGTCCCGCGGGAGGCGGCGAAGGTGGGCCGCACCGCACCGGTGAACCAGGCGCTGACCGCCCTCGCCCGCCACCGCGAGACCGCCTGGCGACGCACCCCCTAGAGATCCGGCCCCCTAGAGATCCGGCAGGGGGTCCTCGGGCAGGCTGGCACGGTCGAAGATCTCGGCGTCGGCGGCGTTGACGACCGCGATGTACTCGTCGTCCACCTCGAACACCGCCCCGGCGAACTCGAACGAGGCCCCCGCGCCGGTCTCCACCGGCCCGACCCGGGTACCGCGGGGATAGCTGCCCCACACGGTCTTCGGCTTGCTGCCGCGCGCCGAGCCGGTGGAGATCACCGCGAGCTGGTCGTCGGTGATGACGAAGACGAAGCCCGCCCCGCCGCCGAAGGACGACGCGGGGAAGATGTAGCGGATCTCTCCGTCGATCCCGAGGAACTCCCGGCAGCGTTCGCGCAGCGGGCGTGGCACCGGCATGGCTGTTGAGGCACCTCCGAGGCGGGACGTCGTCTGCCGTCCCAATCATGCCCCGGTCCGGCGGAGCGTCGCCAGGGTCAGACGGCCGCGAGGGCCGTGGTCGGCGGCAGCCGCGCCGCGCGCATCGCCGGATACAGGCCCGCGGCCGTCCCGATCGCCAGCGTGGCGGCGAGCGCGCCGCCGAGGGCCCATCCGGGCACGACCGGCGGCCAGCCCTTCCACAGCGCGAACCCGGCCGTCACCGCCGCGCCGAGCACCACCCCCGCGGCGCCGCCGAACGCCGACAGCAGCAGCGACTCGGCGAGGAACTGCAGCCGCACCTGCCCGCGCGTCGCCCCCAGCGACCGGCGCAGCCCGATCTCGCGGCGCCGCTCCAGCACCGAGATGACCATGGTGTTGGCGACACCGACCCCGCCGACCAGCAGCGCGACCGCGCCGAGCCCGAGCAGCAGCCCGGTGAACGCACCGTCCGCCGCGGCCCTGGCCTCCAGGGCGTCCGAGGGGCGGCTGACCTCGACCTCCTCGGGATGCTCGGGGTTGACCGTCCGGGCGAGGACGTTCCGGACGTCGCCGACCGAGGCGTCCGTGGACCGCTCGTAGATCGTCGTCGGATGCCCGTCGAACCCCAGATACCGCCCCGCGGCGTCCCAGCCGACGAGGGCCGAGCGGTCGATCTCGGGCGCCAGCTCGGCCGGCCGCAGGACCCCGAGCACGGTGAACCACCGCCCACCGCTCGGTCCGCCGATCCACACCTGCCCGCCCACCCGATCCAGGCCGAGCCGCTCGGCCGCCTCCGAGCCGAGCACGACCCCCGGGTAGCGGGCCGTCCCCGCGTGGAGCCACCGGCCCCGCGCCGTCTCCACCTCGAGCGTGCCCAGCAGCTCGATCGTGGCCGCCTGCACCGCGATACCGTGCGTGACCTCCTCGGGGATCCGGTCGGTGCGGCGGACGGTCGCGTCCACCGCCCCGGTCGCGCCGACCGCCGTGACGGGCCCGATCCTGCGGACCATCTCCGGCGCCGTCCCGGGCAGCTCGGCCTTCGAACCGAAGAGGGTGTCGCCGGGCTTGGCCGTCAGCAGGTTCGTGCCGAGCCGGTCGAGCCGCCGCAGCAGATCCTCCTTGCCGGACGACGAGATCCCGATGACCGCGACCATGGTGGCGATCCCGATGGCGATGCCGAGCGCCGACAGCACGACCCTGGCCGGACGCGCCCGCAACCCGCTGAAGCCGACACGCAGCACATCGCCCGCGCCGAGCCGCGCGGGCACCGGTTCGTTCTTCACCGTCCGCCGCCCCCCGCCCGCTCGTCGGCCACGATCAGGCCGTCCCGCAGCCGCACCCGGCGCGGCACCCCGGCCGCGACCTCCGGATCATGCGTGATGACCGCGACGGTGGTACCGGAGGCGTTCAGCTCCCGCAGCAGATCCAGCACCTCGGCGCCCGCGTTCGAGTCGAGATTGCCGGTCGGCTCGTCGGCCAGCAGCAGATCCGGCTCCCCCACCACGGCCCGGGCGACCGCGACCCGC
>NZ_SMKK01000098.1 GCF_004348425.1 Actinomadura sp. 7K507 | reverse complement strand
TCCCGGCCCTCCCCCGCGACCGCGGCATCGGCCTGGCCGCCGGCGCGGACCTCGCCGGGGCGCTGCTCGTCACGTCCGGGCTGATGCTCGGCATCTACACGGTCGTCAAGGTCGAACGGTACGGCTGGCTGTCCGCGCACACCCTCGGGCTCGGCGCGGCGGCGCTCGTCCTGCTGGCCGGGTTCGTCGCCCGCCAGGCCACGGCCGCGACCCCGCTGATGCCGCTGCGCATCCTGCGCTCCCGCAACGTGTCCGGCGCGTACGCCGTCCAGTTGCTCACGCTGTCGGCGATGTTCTCGTTCCAGGTGATCGTCGCCCTCTACCTGCAGCAGGTCCTCGGCTACGGCGCGCTCGACACCGGCCTCGCGATGCTCCCGTCGGCCGTGGCGATCGGCGTGGTGTCGCTGTTCGTCTCCGCACGCCTGTCGAACCGGTTCGGTGAACGCCTCGTGCTGATGGCCGGTCTGGTGCTGCTGATCGGCGCGATGCTCCTGCTCACGAGGGTCCCGGTGGACGCGGACTACGTCACCGACCTGCTCCCGGTGTTCGTGCTGGCCGCGGGCGCGGGCCTCGTCCTGCCGTCGCTCACCGGGCTCGGGATGTCCAGCGCCGGCCCGGACGACGCGGGCCTCGCATCAGGGCTGTTCAACACCGTCCAGCAGGTCGGCATGGCACTCGGCGTCGCGGTGCTGACCACCCTGGCGGCCTCCCGGACCGAGAGCCTCCGGGCGGACGGCCACGGCGACGCCGCCGCGCTGACCGGCGGCTACCACCTGGCGTTCGGCATCTCGGCGGCCCTGCTGATCGCCGCCCTCACCATCTCACTCCTCGTCCTGCGCCGCCCGGCCCCTCCAGCGGACGCCACCACGCCCGCCGAATCCGTCCCCACGAACGCCTGACGGAGCGGGCCCGGCTAATGCGGTATGACGAGGAGAAAGAGGGGGAGGCCGGCGATGATCGGGACGGCGACCATGGCCGCGAAACGGGTCCTGCGGGGCAGCGGCTCCGGCTCCAGCAGCCGGTTCACCCGCGCCATCACCGGGATGTCGGCGTGCGAGGCGACACCGAGCGTCCCGGACGGCGCGGCCGCCGGGCGGGCGGCGGCGAAGCGCAACAGGGCGGTCGCCAGGTCGCGCGGCGCCCGACCCGACCGGGCCCGGTCGTCGGCGGCCATCTCGATCAGCAGCTCCACCGCGTCCAGGCACCGTGCGACCAGCCGGAACTGCGGGAACACCTGCCGCAGCGACGCGAACGGCAGCAGCACCAGGTCGTGGCGCTCGCGGGCGTGGGCGCGCTCGTGCGCGACCACCGCGGCCAGTTCGTCCTCGTCGAGCAGCTCCAGCGTCCCGGCGCTGACGACGACCTTGGACGAGCGGACGCCCGGCACGCAGTACGCCGCCGCGCCCGGGTGGTCGAGGACGAGGGTCCCGGGCACGGCCGAGTCGCTGCGCGACACCAGCGCGAGCAGCGCCCGGTGCCGCCGCCGGGCCCGCACGACCCGCACCACCGCGTACATCAGCATGACCAGCAGGACGCCGGTGAGGCTGATGGCGGCGAGCAGCGCGGCCACCTGCACGGGGTTGAGCAGGGCGGCCTGGTCGTCGTAGAGGCCGGGCAGCCCGCGCAGGACGCCGCTCTGGTAGGGCAGCAGCGCGAGGCCGAGCAGCGCGCCGATCGTGGCGATGCCCCAGCACAGCCCGAGGGCCTGCCAGAGCGCGATGCCGGTGCGCGGCGTCCGCCACGTCCACCTGGCCCGGGACAGCAGGTGCGCCCCGCCGACGGTCCCGAGTGAGATCAATGCGAGCAGGGCGGCGCCGGTCATGCCGGTGGTTCCTTGCCTGTGAGGCCCATGAGGGTCTCGCGGATCACGTCGATCTCGTCCCGCGAGACCGACCGGACGAAGTGGGCGAGCGCCGCGTCCCGGTCACCGGTCTCGTTCAGCGCGCCCAGCATCAGCTCGGTGACGTACACCTCGCGGCTCGCCACCGGGTGGTAGCGCCAGGCGCGGCCGTCGCGTTCGCGTTCGAGGAAGCCCTTCTTGGCGAGCCTGTCCAGCACCGTCATGACGGTGGTGTGCGCAAGGTCGCGGTCATCGGCGAGGGCACGGCTCACGTCGCGTGCGGTGCCCGCTCGGCGACCGGCGTCCTCGCGCGCCCAGAGGACCTCCATGACCGTGCGTTCAAGCTCTCCCAGACCCTTCACGCGAACCAGGTTATCCGACCACCGCGAAGGTCACCACGTCAGGTAGTACTACCGCCGGTAGGAGGCGTCACGAGGCCCATCTCGTAGGCCGTGATCACGAGCTGGACGCGGTCGCGGGCGCCGAGCTTGGCGAGCAGCCGCGCCACATGCGCCTTCGCCGTGGCCACGCTGATGAACAGCTCTCCGGCGATCTCGTGGTTGGACATGCCGCGCCCGACGAGGGTCAGCACCTCGCGCTCCCTTTCGGTGATGCCGTCGGACGGGCGGGCGGGTTTCGGCGGCTCGGGTCGCCTTTCCTCGGGACGGGCGGCGAACTCCTCGATCAGCCTCCGCGTGACGCTCGGCGCGATCAGCGCGTCCCCGCCCGCCACGACCCGGATCGCCGACAGGATCTCCTCCAGCGCCATGTCCTTGACGAGGAAGCCACTGGCGCCCGCCTTCAGGGAGCCGTAGACGTACTCGTCGTCGTCGAACGTGGTCAGCATCAGGACATGTGCCGTGGTGATGCGGCGGGTGGCCTCGATGCCGTCCATGTCGGGCATGCGGATGTCCATGACGACCACGTCGGGATGGACGTCCTCGACCAGCCGGACGGCCTCCGCGCCCGTCCCGGCCTCCCCGACGATCTCCAGATCGGTCGTGTCGGCGACGAGGACGCGCAGCCCCGCACGGACCAGCGGCTGATCGTCCGCCAGGACGATCCGTACCGTCTCCTGACTCGTCATCGGGCCGCCTCCAAGGGAATCCTCACCGCCACCCGGAACCCGCCCCCGGGACGCGGCCCGGCCGCGAAGTCGCCGCGCAGCAGGGCCACCCGCTCCCGCATCCCGACGATCCCGTACCCGGCGCCGACGACGCCGCCGCGCCCGTCGTCCTCGACCTCGATGGCCAGTTCCCCGTCCCCGTAGTCGACGGTGACCCGGCATTCGTCCGTGCCCGCGTGGCGGACGACGTTCGTCACCGCCTCCTGGACGATCCGGTACGCGGACAGGTCGACGTCCGGTGGCAGCGACCTCGGCTCGCCCTCGGTCCGGATGCCGACCCGCACACCGGCATCCCTGGTCGCCTCGGCCAGCCGGTCCAGGTCACCGAGGCCGGGGGCAGGGCCGAGCGGCGCGGTCCCCGAGTCGTCCTTGCGGAGCGCGGTGAGCATCCTTCGCAGCCCGGACAGGGTGTCGCGGCTCGTGGTCTCGATGGCGTCCAGCGCGTTGCGCGCCTCGGCCGGCTGCGTGTCGATCACCCGTCCGCCGACGCCCGCCTGGATGGCGATGATTCCGATGCTGTGCGCCACCATGTCGTGCAGCTCGCGGGCGATCCGCAGCCGCTCGTCGGCGACGGCCTGCGCCGTGGCCTGCTCGCGCCGGCTCTCGGCATGCGCTCGCCGCACCCGAACCGAATTCCCCGCCATCCAAGTGACGATGATCCCCAGGACCAGGGTCATGAGGAGCAGGTCGTTCGCGGACAGGAACGCGAAGACCGATCCGGCCTGTACGGCGAACGTCACGACGGCGACGGGGACCGACACCCGGGGTCGTCGGGTCGCCGCGATGTAGCCGACCCCGATACCGGTGAGCAGAGCCTGGAGGCCCCCGACCACCCCGTTCTGCATCTGTACCAGGGCGAACGTCCAGGTGAACAGCAGTATCCCGTGCACGGGCAGCGGGTTCCGCAGCAGCAGCGCCCCGACCAGCACGGTGAGCACGGCCGACACGAGAACTTCCTCGGGGACGAAGCCGCTCTCACCTTTCATGACCGTGGCGACGAGGACGACGGGGTACACGACGGCCGCGAACAGGAGCAGCGCCGCCCACGCGAGGCGGCGGGCTCGGCTCTGCGGCTGGGCGGACATGCGCCGATCGTAACCGGCACGCCCTTACCCGCACATTGGCCCACGGGCGTAATCCCGGGGGCTACAAGGACCCTTTGCGAATGTGTCCGGCGGCCCGATGCCCGCCGGGCATCGCCGAAGTCACCGTTATTCGCATGAAGCGCTGGCCGACGTTCCTCCTGGGAATCGAATTCCTGGCGATCGTGACCTTCTCACTTGCCTACGATTCTCTGGACTTCCGTATCTACTGGCTGGGCGGGCAAGCCGTAACCGACGGCACACGCTTGTACGAAGAGCAGCTCGCCGCCCACTGGTTCACGAACACGCCGTTCATGGCCGCGCTGTTCACTCCCCTGTCCGTGCTGCCACTCACACTCGCCCGGCTGCTGTGGCAACTCGCCTCACTGGCCGCATTCATCCGGGCGTGCGCGACGACCCTGGAACTGGCCGGCCGCGACGTCTCCCTGAAAGTCGTGGTGGCGGGCGGCCTGCTGCTGGCGCCGATCTGGCATTCGTTCTTCCAGGGCCAGGTCAACATTCTGCTGCTCGCGCTCGTCCTCGCCGACATGCTGCGCGTCGCCCAGGGCCGTCCCGCCGGGATCGGCATCGGCATCGCGGCGGCGATCAAGCTGACACCGGGCATCTTCATCGTCCTCCTCCTGGTGACGAGACGAACGAAAGACGCCTGCACGGCCGCCGGAACCTTCGCCGTCTGCACCCTGCTCGCATTCGCCATCGCACCGGACGCGTCCCGGACCTATTGGCTGCACACCTTCTTCGACACGTCCCGCGTCGGCGTCCCGTACATCAGCAACCAGTCCCCGTTGGGCGCGCTCACCCGCGTCCTCAGAGGGACGGCCGAAGTAGGCGACTGGTACACCGCCATTCCGCTGACCATCGGCGTCATAGGCCTTTCCATCGCCGTCGCGTGGGCGAGACGCGGCGACTGGCTGACCGCCGTAGCCGTGACGGGTGTGACCGGCCTACTCGTCTCCCCCATCTCCTGGGCACACCACTGGGTATGGGTCGTCCCGGCCCTGGCCGTACTGATACGCAACAACAACCGGACAATCGCCGCCTGCGGCTACGCGCTTTTCGCCGTAGAACTCATGTGGTTGACGCCGTACAACGACAACCCGCTCCAATCCGGGTGGCATCTGCTGCTGATCCCCGTAGCCAATTGCTACTTGATGGCCGCCCTGTTCTTCCTGACCCACACGGCCATCCGGCTCCGACAGCGGCCACCGCACATCACCAGCCCTCCACCACCACGAACGAGCCCAGCAGCCGCCGCAGCCACCCACCTCGGGGACGCCGCTCGACCCGCCTCGCCCGTACCGGCGGGCGACGGGACGGCGGCCTGGAGTGCACGGCCGGACGGGACGCTTCCGGTGTACTCGCCGCGCCAGGCGCAGCAGCCGGGGAACCGGCGCGCCAGTTCCGCCGCGACGCGCTCGGGGTCCAGATCGGCCGCCGCCCACGGGGTCACTGCTCCTCCCGCTCGGCCAGGTATCCGAGGACGAACACGGCGGCGTCGGTGACCCGGTCGGCGGGCGCGATGGGCTCGCCCCACGACGTGAAGTACCAGAGCCGGTCGGCGTCCTCGCCCCGGAAGCGGCACGAGATCGTGTCGGCGGTGTTCTTCGCGCAGCACCCTTTGACCTGCGGGTTCGTTACCCGGAGCCCGGCGGGGCCAAGGTCCACGTCGAGTTTCCGGGCGGCCAGATGCGCGGCAAGCGCCGCGAGCCGCACCTCGGGGGTCATAGCCTCGTCCATAGCCAGGACCTCTTTTCCTGGTCAGGCCCCGACCCACACGGTGTTGCTGCACCGGGTCGGGGCCGCTTCGTCTTCGGGGGCAGGACGCACCTCAACTCGTCCCGCGACTCTGAGTAAATCGGCGTCACGGAGCGCAAGAAAAGATGAGAATGCGGAGACAGACCCGGAGACACCCGGAGACGCGAAAGTCTCCGGGTCCACAAAAGGGGACACAGTCGAATGACCGCCCAGAATCCCCCAATATGGGCAGCCCGCCTGCGTGCCGAACGTGACGCGCGAGGCTGGAGCAAACACGAGATGGCCAGGCAACTCCTGCGCGCCGACGGGCTGGAGCGAGGCAACGTCGCCAACCTCGCGCGTCAGATCTACGACTGGGAGAAGGGCCGCAACTTTCCCCGCGACTGGGCACCCGCATACGCAAAAGCGTTCAAATTGGACCCCTCCGAACTCTTCTCAACCGGGGAGGTCAAGGAGGCATCCTCTACCTATGAGCCCGACCACGACCAAGAGGACGACGACGTGAAGCGCCGCGCCCTCCTCGGCCTCCTCGCCACCACCGCCGTGGCCGTCCCACTCGGCCGCGACGCCGAACACCTCCGCGCCACCCTGACCGGCACCCTCACGACCGAAGCCACCGGCCGCGACGCCGACACCTGGGAACGAGTCGTCTACGACTACGCGCACGAGGCCGGTTACCTCCCGCCCGAGCAGGTGCTCCCCGAACTGCTCGCCGACCTCACCGAACTCGACCTGCTGATCTCCCGCGCGGCCGAGGGCGTCCGAACAAGCCTCATCCACTCGGCGGCACTGCTCTCCATCTTCACCGCCATCTCGCTGACCGGTCTCGGCGACGTGCGTAGCGCGCGCCGCTGGTGGCGGACCGCCGTCCGCGCCTCCGACGAATCCGGTGACCCCCTCCTCGCCTCACTCGCCCGCGAACGGCAAGCGGTGTACGGCCTCTCCGACAACGGACTCGAACAATCCGTTCTGCAGCTCGCCGACGAAGCCATAGCGCTTGCTGCCAACGCACCATGCGCAGGCCTGGCGGGCGCATACGGGACCAAGGCACAAGCGCTTGCCCAGACAGGACGCCACACCGAGGCACGGAGCGCCCTAATTGAACTCCAACGGGTCTTCGACCGCCTACCCGACCGCATTCGAGATGACGAGGATTCACAGCTCGGATGGTCGGTTCAACGACTGCATCACTCCGCCAGCTTCGTCTACGCACACACCGGTGAGCACCAACGTGCCCGTGCGGCCCAGGACGAAGCTCTGGCGTCGTACACGTCCAAAAGCGTTCTCGGTCCCGCGCAAGTCGAGATGTACCGCGCGACCACCCTCATCCAAGAAGGCGACGCCGACGCGGGCGCGCAGCATGTAATGAGCGTTCTGGAGCAGCTCCCCGCCGCACACCGTAGAACCCACACCGTCCGCCGGAATGCCGTGACGGCGCTCTCCAAGGCCTCCCCCAAGGGCGCCCGGAGGCCGGCCGTGCGCGACGCCTACGCGATGCTCGCCACCGCCACGTCCACTTGATCGGACGTCAGGGCCATCCGGCGCCCGGCACATCGACCTGGATGGTGAGCACCTGGCCGCTGCGGGGAGTCACCATGTCGGGGTCGGTCATGCCGCGCCATTCGGCGGCGGTGATGAACAGGGTCGTCCCGTCGGGGCCGCCCAGCGTGCAGGCGAAGCCGCCGCGATCCAGGTCCACGGTCCGCAGGACGGTGCCGCCCTCGGCGACGCGCACGCAGTGCCGGTTGGGGACGTCGGCGTACCAAACGGCGTTCTCCGCGTCCACGCAGATGCCGTCCGGCGCGGCCTCGCCCAGGTCGGCCCAGACACGGCGGCCCGACAACCCGCCGTCCGCGCCGATGTCGAAGGCCAGGAGGGCGCCTCCGTAGGAGTCCGCGACGATCAGCGTGGAGTTGTCGGGGGTCACCGCCATCCCGTTCGGGAACGTGATGTCCCCGGCCACCTGGCGGACCGGACCGTCCACCGGCGCCAGGAAGACCGAACCGGGCCCGAAGTCCTCCCCGGAGATCGACTCGAAGCCGTTGACGTACACGTTGCCGCGGCCGTCGGCCACGACGTCGTTCCACCCCGGCCGCCCGAGATCGGCATGGGTGGTCAGGCTCCCGTCGTGCTCCCGCCGCAGCAGCAGGCCGTCCGTCGCCGAGACGATCACGAGCCGGCCGTCCGGGAGCCACGCGGTGCACAGCGGCAGCGACTTGACGCGGGCGATCACCTCACTGGCGCCGTCCAGCCCGACGGCGACGACCTCGCCCGCGGACCAGTCGGAGAAGTACAGCCGGTCGCCATGCCAGCGCGGCGACTCGACCAAGCCCCGTCCGTCCAGAAGAGTCCGCAGCTCGTTCATTCCCATCACCGTCCTTCCGGTGACACCGGCACGATGCAGGCGTCCCCATCTATGACGAACGGCCACCGCCCAACTCGACAGGCCGCCGCAACTCAGGCCCGTGAAAGCCGACGCGATCCTCGCCGCAGACCGTTCAGCCAGTGGACCGGTTCGCCGGGCTGCTGGACGGGACTGGGGCTCGTCACCGGGGTGTCAGCACCATGTGGATGTCCTCGGCGGCCCACAGAACGAAGCGTTCGATGGGCGTGACCGTCTGCCCGGGGGTCAGCTCCAGGCGGAACCGCTTGAGCAGAGTGGCGAGCACGAGTTCGGCCTCGACCATCGCGAGGACGGATCCCTCGCAGCTGCGCGGGCCGATCCCGAACGGTATGTAGGCCAGCCGGGGCCGGTTCGCCGAAGCCTCGGGCGTGAACCGCTCCGGGTCGAACGCCTGCGGGTCCGGCCAGTACTCGGGGTTCATGTGGACGGCCCAGAACGGGTAGAAGATCGTCGTGCCCGCGGGGACGGTGTAGTCGCCGAGCACGACGTCCTCGGTGGCCTCCCTCGCGCCATAGGGGCCGGGCGGGTACAGCCGCATGGCCTCCCTGAGCACCATGTCCAGATAGGTCAGCCGTTTGAGATCGCCGTACTCGGGGACGGCGCGGTCGCCCAGTACGTCGTCGATCTCCTTGGCGACGCGGTCGGCCGCGTCCGGATGCTTGGCCAGCAGGTAGAGCGTCCAGGAGATGGCGACGCCGGTGGTGTGGTGCGCGGCCAGCATGGTCATCAGCACCGTGTCGCGGATGCGCGCCGGGGACTCGCCCGCCGCGGCCAGCGCCGCGATCAGGTCGCTGCGGTCGGCCTGCTCGACGCCGCCGCGCTCGCGGTGCGCGGCGAGCACCTCGTCGACGGTCGCGCGCAGGTAGGCCAGCGCCTCGTCGGCCCTGTCCCGCCCCGGGCCCTCCTGGGTCATGAACTCGGTGAGGACGGTCTCGAACGCGGACACGACCCGTCCGGCGGAGCCTGCGGAGTCCAGGCCGCTGCCGAGCGCGTACTGGCAGATCATGCGCAACGACAGCTCGCTGAGGTCCTGCTGCAGGGCGATCGGGCCGTCCTGGGCCGCCCAGCGGTCGGCGAGCTCGGTCGTCAGCGCGGCGAACCGCGCGAAGTGCGCCTCGTGTGAGGGCCGTCCGGCCAGCACCGACAGCATCACCCGGCGCCACGGGCCGTGCTCGCCGGCCGGGATCGTCTGCAGGTTGCCCGCCTCCTGCAACGGGGCGAGGAACTCGAACAGCTTCTCCGGCCGTTTGTCGATCTTCGCGGTGGCCTCCAGCAGCACCGGGTCGGCGACCGACACCGCCGCGTCCGCGCCGGGCAGCGGGAAGCGCACCACCGGTCCGTACTCGGCGTGCAGCTCCAGCTGGTAGTTGTGCAGTCCACCGGCCGCGGCGATCGCCTCGGCTCCGTCGTCGGCGGGCGGGCCAGGGATCCGTGGGGGGACGCCGTCGCTCGGCATGTGCGCTCTCCCGGCTTGAGGATCTTCGATCGGGTTGTCCACGAGTTGATCAACATGCTTACATGGCCGTGCACAGTTCGCGATACACGCGGGCCGGACCTGGTCGCGCATCGCTGAGATCGCCGACTCGTCAGCCAGGAGAAGGCCCTGGACACGATCGATCCGCACACGCCGAACGTCCCGCGGATGTACGACTACCTCCTGGGCGGCAAGGACAACTACGCCGCCGACCGGGAGGCCGTGGACGAGGTCATCCGGCATGCCCCGGACACGCCCTTCCTGGCACGCGAGAACCGGGCCTTCCTGCGGCGCGCGGTGCGGTGGCTGGCCGAGTCCGGAATCCGGCAGTTCATCGACATCGGATCGGGTCTGCCCACCCAGGGCAACGTGCACGAGATCGTCCACCAGGTCGCCCCGGACGCCCGCGTCGTCTACGTCGACCGGGAGCCGGTCGTCCTAGCGCACGGACGGGCGCTGCTGGCGAGCACCCCCGAGGTGACCGTCATCCAGGGCGACGCCCGCCGTCCCGGCGACATCCTGAACGACCCGGAACTGAACCGGCTCATCGACTTCGACCGGCCCGTCGCCGTCCTGATGCTGGCGGTCCTGCACTTCATCGGCGACGAGGACGACCCGCCCGGCATCGTCGCGCGGTTCCGCGACGCGATGGCGCCCGGCAGCCACCTGGTGGTGTCCCACGTGACCGGCGACTTCGACGCCGACAGCCGCGTCCGGGACGCGGGCGCCGTGTACGAGAAGGCCACCTACCAGATCACGCTGCGCAGCCGCGCCTACGTCGCGCGGCTGTTCGACGGCTTCGAGTTCGTGGAGCCCGGCCTCACCACCCTGTCGATGTGGCGCCCCGACCTGGGCGCGATCGTCCCGCCCCGGGCCGACCGCCAGTGGTGCTACGCGGGCGTGGGCCGCAGGGTCGACCAGAGTTCCGGTTGACGTGACACTTCTGTGACCTATACCTCTTCTGATACACACTGTGGCGCGCGTGAGTGTGTATTGTGTCGGGCATGGCGAGACTCAATATCACGCTCCCTGATGAGCTTGCCGCGGCGCTGCAGGGGCTCGCCGAGGAGAAGAAGATCGCCTCGGTGTCCGGCTTCCTCGCGGACGGGGCGCGGCTCAAGCTGGCGCTCCTGCGGGACGCGTCCACCATCGACGACCTGTTCGGGCCGCCGAGCCCGGACGAGCAGGCCATGGTCGACCGGCTCGTCGAACGCGGCGCCCCGGACCGCCGGGACGTCGCGTGATCACCGGTCACGTCTTCGACGCGACCGCTCTCCTGGACCTGGCCACCGGCAAGACGATCTATGTCCGTGCCCGGCTGCGCGCCTCCATCGCGCAGCACGCCACGATCGTCATCCCCGCCACGTCCCTCGCCCGCGCCTGGCAGCTCGTCCCCGACCACGGCCGCACCGTCCTCGAACGGCTGCCGGGCATGCAGGTCGTGCACGTGGACGACCTCGACGACGTGATCGCGCAGCAGACCGGGCTGCTCGTCACCACGAACCCCAACCTGGGCATGGACGCGGCGCAGGCCGCCTGGTCCGCCCGCTGGCGGCGCTGGCCCCTGATCACCGCCGAACCCGACGTGTACGAGTCCGTCCCCGGAGTCCGCGTCGAACAGATCCCGTAAAGCCGCGCCCGCTCCCTCCTAGCGCCCCGGCCCTCGGTACACCGCGATCAACGGGTTCGGTGCGTCAGCGGGTCAGTTCCAGTTCGAGTTGTTCGCCGGCTGGTTCCGGGGACGGGGGCGGGGAGGACGGGACGGCGGGGCGGCCTCGGCCGGGCCACCACCAGTTGGCGTGGCCGAGCAGGCTCATCAGGGCCGGGACGAGGACGAGGCGGACGATCGTGGCGTCCAGGGCGACGGCGACCGCTAGGCCTAGGGCCATCATCTTGACCGTGGGGTCGGGCTGCGGCACGAAGCTCGCGAACACGAAGATCATGATGAGGGCGGCCGAGGTGATGAGGCGGGCGGTGGCCCCGATGCCGGTCACGACCGACTCGTGCGGGTCGCCCGTCCGGTCGTACTCCTCCTTGATCCGCGACAGGAGGAACACCTCGTAGTCCATGGACAGGCCGAAGACCAGGGCGAACATGAACAACGGCACGAACGACATGATCGGGATGGCCTGGTCCACGCCGAACAGTTCGACGCCCCAGCCCCACTGGAACACGGCCGTGACGATGCCGAAGGACGCGCCGATCGACAGCAGGTTCATCAGCGCCGCCTTGATCGGGACGACGATCGACCGGAAGGCGATGACCAGGAGCAGCAGCGCGACGCCCACGACCGCGACGACCACGACGAGCATGCGGTCCCCGACCGTCTCGGCCAGGTCGATGATCGCGGGGTTCTCGCCGCCGAGGTAGACGTCCGCCCCCGGATGCGCGTCCCGCACCTGCGGGATCTCGACGCTCCGCAGCCGGTGGACGAGGTCGGTCGTCGTCTCGTCGTGCGGTGCGTCCCGCGGCGTGACCTGGACGATCGCGGTCGTCCCGGCCACCACGGGTTCGCCGACGAACACGACGCCGGGCACCTCCGAGATGGCGCGTCTCAACTCCTGCGCGAGCAGGACCGCGTCCTTGTCGGGCTTCTTGTCCGGGTCTGGGGCGCCCTTGGGACGGGACTGCTCGGTCTGCTCGGTCCGTTCGGTCTGTGTCGGGGTGGCCTGCGGCGCCGCGGGCCCGGTCAGGCCGCCGAGGCCCTGCATCCCGTCGACCGTGGGCACCGGCTCCTCGGGCTTCTCGCGCTTCTCGGGCTTCTCGCCGCCGGGAACCTTCGCGACGACCACGAACGGGCTGTAGTGCCCGGCGCCGAACTCCTCGGCGACGACGTCGTAGGCCTGCCGGTTCTCCATGTCGGGCGCGGCCATGCTGTCGGCCATCACACCGAACCGCAGGCTGAGCGTCGGCACGGCGAGGGCCAGCAGGACGAGCGTCGCGACGATCGCGTAGGGCCAGGCATGGCGGTCCACATGCCGTCCCCACCGCATCCAGCGGCGCGAGCTGCGCTCCGGGCGGACGCGGGGCAGCCTGTACCGGTCGATGCGCGTCCCCAGCGCCCCGAGGATGGCGGGCAGCAGGGTCAGGGCGGCCAGGACCATGACGGCCACGGCGAGGGCGGTGACGATCCCGATCCGCCCGACGAACCCGATTCCGGACAGGAACAGCCCGCAGATCGCGAACACGACGGTGCCGCCCGCGAAGACGACGGCATGCCCGGAATGCGCCATGGCGCGTCCGACCGCGGTCTCGACGTCGTCGCCCTCGGTGAGCTGCTGGCGGTAGCGCGTGACGATGAACAGCGCGTAGTCGATTCCGGCGCCGATGCCGAGCATCGCCGCGACCATCGGCGCAATCGGATGGATCTCGACCGCCGACGCCAGGAAATGGATCAGCGAGTACGAGAAGGCCAGGGCGCAGAGCGACACCAGGATCGGGATGCCCGCCGCGAAGTACGACCCGAACGCCAGCAGTAGCACGCCCATGGCGAGGAAGATCCCGACGGCCTCCTGCGGCCCGCCCTTCGGCTGGTTGAGCATCATCGCGACGATGCCGCCGGACTTGACGTCCAGCCCGGCCATCCGCGCGGGCGCGACGGCCTCGTCGAGCCTGTCGAGGTCGGCCCGGCTGACGTCGCCCATCGTCCCGGCGAAGTTCAGCCGGACGACGACCGCGTCATCGGACTTCAGCCCGCCCATCCCCTGCACGTAGGGGTTCTCGGTGTAGGCGACGCGGTCGAGCTTGGAGATGTTGTCGATCGACTCGCCGATCGTGAGGGCGACCCGCCAGTCGGCCGGGCTGACCTCGCCCTTCTCGTGGAAGACGACGGTCGCGGTCGGCCCGGTCATCGCCGGGAAGTCCTCGGCGAGCGTGTCGATCGCGCGCTGGGTCTCGGTGCCGGGCAGCGAGCTCTGCTGGACGAACATGCCCCCCTGCATGATCCCGAGCACCCCGGCTCCGAGGATGAGGACGACCCACACCTCGAAGACCGTGCGGCGCCTCCGCACGCAGAGACGCCCGAGCGCCCCCAGGAACCGCGCGATCCTTCCGAGGTCGTCCGGCTGCCCCGCCGCCTTGTCGGTGGAGCCCGCACCACCCGCAGAATTCCGCGCCATGTTCGCAGAAAACACCCGTCCATGCAGTTTTGCAATAGATGCAACTTTGCAGTCATGGTAATGTCCGTCACATGGACGGCGCGGACGTCGATCAGGTGGCCGGCGAACCCGACCACGGGCACGGCCACGGGCACGACAGCGGGCGGACGGGCCTGCGGGAGCGCAAGAAGCGGCGCACCAGGCAGGCCCTCGCCACCGCCGCGCTGCGCCTGTTCGCCGAGCGCGGCTACGAGGAGACGACGATCGCCGAGATCGCCGCCGCGGCCGACGTGTCGCCCCGGACGTTCTTCAGCTACTTCCCGTCCAAGGAGGACGTGGTCTTCGCCGAGATCGACGACCGTCTCGCCGAAGTGTCCGAACGGCTGCGCCGCACGCCGGGCGAGGCGCCCATGGAGACGATCCGGCGCAGCGTCATCGACGTCCTGGAGGCGATCGTCTCCGAGCACGGCGAGTACGGGGCCGTCCAGATCGCGCTGGTCCTGGAGCGTCCCGGCCTCCAGGCGCGGGCCCTCCAGCGGATGACCGACACGCAGGAGAAGCTCGAGGCGCTGCTGCGGGACCTGTGCCCCGGCATCTCGGAGATCGACGCCGTCGCCGCGTCCGGCATAGCGATCGGCGGCATGCAGGCGGTCGTCGCGCACTGCCGCCGCGAGGGCTACGACCCGCTGTCGATGCGCACGGCCCTCGACCGCGCCGTGGACCTCGTGGAGAACGGGCTCGTCTCAGTCGACGCGCTGTCGCGCCCGTCCCCCTAGAGCGCCGGGCACCGGCCGCCGGAGGCGCCCGCCGGCCGGTGCCCGGCCCCTACTCCTCGACCTTGATGCGGAGGCGGCGGAAGCCGCGGCCCTTGTTCTCGACCTTCGCGACCGTGATGCGCCCGATCTGCTTGGTGGAGCCGACGTGGGTGCCGCCGTCGGCCTGCGTGTCGAGGCCGACGATGTCGACGATCCGGACGTCCTGGACCTCGGGCGGGACGAGGTTCGTGGCGGTCCTGATGATGTCCGGGATCTCGAACGCCTCGGTGCGCGGCAGCGTCCTGATGTCGATGCGGCGGTCGGCCTGGACTTCGGCGTTGCACGCGTCCTCGACGGCCTGCTTGAACCCCGGCGGGACCTCGCGCAGGTCGAAGTCCATGCGTGCGGTCAGCGGTTCCATGTTGCCGCCGGTGACGAGGCAGCCGTAGTCGCGGAAGACCACCCCGCACAGCAGGTGCAGGCCGGAGTGGGTGCGCATCAGCGCGGTGCGGCGGTCGTCCTCCACCGCGCCCTGGACGACGGTGCCGACCGGCGGGACGGGGTCGCCCTCCACCGGGATCAGGACCAGGTCATCGCCCTTGCGCACCCCGGCGATCCGTGTCTGCACGCCTTGCCAGAGCAGCACCCCGTGGTCAGGCGGCTGCCCGCCGCCGCCCGGATAGAACGCCGACCGGTCGAGAACGATCCCGTCCGGCCCCGCGTCGAGGACGACGGCCTCCCATTCCCGCAGTGCCTGATCGTCCAGTTCCAGCCGGGTCGTGCGTCCGTGGGCTTCGGTGCTCATGCGTCGAGCCTAGAGATCACCAGGGGCCGTAGGGGCCCGATCGGGAGTCGCCGCGGCCGTTCTTCTTCTTGTACGGGGCGACCGCCGGGCGGACGTCGGCCAGGTAGATGGCGGCGCCGATGAACGCGGCGACCGGGAGGATGCCGATCAGCAGGCCGATCGGGCGGATTCCGAGCGCCGCGGGCGCGATCGCGTGGGCGCCGCCGAGGACCGCGGCGACGATCAGGACGATCATCCACATCTTCTTGCGCCACTTGCCCGCCGCCGCGAACGCGTTCTCGGGGACCGTCAGCGAGTCGATCAGCGCCCACGCCTCCATCGCGAACGCGATGATCAGCAACAGCCAGAAGAAGTAGTCCAGCACATTGAAGCTCGACATCGGCGATCAGCGCTCCTGCTCGTCTCGGACAGCGACTCCACGTCGCGCACACGGGGTCTGACTACAACAACCCTATGCGCGCCGTCCAGCGGAGTCCGGTGACCCGTCCCGCCGGTGAAGACAGAGCCTCCCCTGGAAGGACGAAGGGGCCCGGCCGGGTGTTCCCGGCCGGGCCCGTCGATGCAAAGCGCGGTCAGGCGCCGTTCTTCTTCGTGGTGGACCGAGCCTGGCCCGTGCTCTTGGCCTGCCCCGTGCTCCTGGACTCCACGGTGCCCTTGGCCTGCGCGGGCTTCCTCGGCTGCGTGGCGCGGGTCCTCGTGGCGGGCTTCGCGTCGGGGCCGGTCAGCTCGGCGACGTCGACGGCCTCGCGGTGCACGACCTTCTTGCCGCGCTCGGCGAGCTCGTCGATGAAGCCGACCGCCCGGGTGCCGAAGTGCGTCGCGTAGGCGACGGCCGCGCCGGGCAGGTCCTTGGCGTCGACGCGATCCTGGTACCTGTTGACCTCGCCGCGGTAGCGGTCCACGGTGCCGCGGACCTGGTCGCGGTAGCGGTCGACGGTCTCGCGGACCTCGCCCTGGTACTTCGTCGCGGTCTCGCGGGCACGGCCCTGGTACTTGGTCACCTGCTCGGGGACCTCACGGATCTTCTCCACCGCGAAGTCGCCGGCGCCGGCCACTGCGTACACGGCCTTGTTCTCTCGGAAGTTGCTGGCCAGCGTCATCCGACCTCTTCCTTTCCATTCTGTTCTGGTCTGGCTTGATCTGGCATGGCTGTTATCGGCATGGCTCGCTCGGGCACGTCCGGTTCGTCCGCGACCTCGTCCGCGTCCAGTTCGTCCGCGTTCTGGTCGTCCGCGTCCAGTTCGGGCGCGGTGCGCTCTGCCGGAAGCACGCCCGCCGCCTCGTTCTCCTTGAGAAAGGAGGCGTAGATGTCGAGAACGACCTGCTTCTGGCGTTCCGTCAGGAGCACGTCGTCCCGGACGGCGGCCTGCACGTCCGTTTCGGCCTCGCGGTCTTCGAGGATCCCGGCCTGCACGTACAGCACCTCGGCCGAGATCCGCAGCCCCTTCGCGATCTGCTGCAGTATCTCGGCGCTCGGCTTGCGCAGCCCGCGCTCGATCTGGCTCAGGTACGGGTTGGATATCCCGGACACGTCCGCGAGCTGGCGGAGCGAGATCTTCGCCCGCGTCCGCTGCTCCCGGATGTACTCCCCGATGGAGCCGACCTTCGAACTTGCCATGTCTCCACCCTGCGTCATGGTGCTTGCTATTGCAAGCAGTGTAGCTAGCACTCGCCGGTGAGTCCGCTCACACGAGCTGCGCCGGGACGCGGAAGCTGCCACAAGACAGGACGCTTGCCGCAAACAAGATCAGCAAACACGCGGTTCGGCGGGCTCGTTCCAAAGGCGCGCCGGTGGTGGGAAGGCCCGAGCTCAGTTGACCTTGGAGGCCGGGGCCGTCCAGGTGTTGCAGACGGCCAGGCGGCGGCCCTCGTAGCCGGTGACGACCCAGCCCGCGTAGTTGCGTCCCGAGCCGTGGTCGCGCTCGTCGGGGGGCAGCCGCTCGTCGCCGCGGCCCCGGACGTCCCTGATCATCGCGTTGAACTGCTGCTGCGTCATCGGGAGCGTGACGCGTTCCGTGCCGAGGAACGCGCCGGCGAAGCACTGCGCCTGCAGTTCGATGCGGCGGCTCGCCTCGTTGCTCGCGCCGGTGTCGCCCCTGTCCATCAGCCGGTGCCCGTAGAGCAGGATCCCGGCGCGCTCCTGGACGTGGTGGCCGTACTCGTGCGCGATCACCCGCGCGTACACCGAGTAGTTCGACAGCGGCTCGCCGCCCGAGGTCTGCACCACGTGCCGGACGCCCACGTACATGGTGTGGTTGGCCGGGCAGTAGAACGCGGACGCCCCCGGGGCCGGGTAGGTGCCGCATGGGCTGCGGCCCGGCTCGTCCCAGAACACGCGGTCGGGCTCGTCGAACGCGATCCCCGCCTTGCCGAACTGCCTGGCCCAGGATTCGTCCAGGCAGTCGCTCAGCACGTTCATGAACTGCCGCATGGACGCGACGCTCGGCTGGATCCGGGGCGTCCGGCAGTTCACCGGCGCCAGCGCACCGCTCTTGTAGAGGTCGCTGTTGACGGCCTGCTCGCGCGCGGACGTCCCGCCGCCGGACGAGATGGGCGCCCCGGCGCCGGAGCCGCCCTGCCCGGTGAGGAAGGTCAGCCCGAGGATCGCGACGACGGCCAGCGACGTGAGGGCCCCGAAGACGCCGGCGATCGTCCCGCCCGAACTGCGCCGCGGCGGCGGACGCATCCGGACATACCGGTACTGAGCCGGGCCGGGCGGCCGCCCTTGCGGGCCCTGGGCAGATGGTCCGTAGCCGGGAGGCCCATGACCAGGCGGCCCGTAACCCGGCGGCCCGAAGCCGCCGGGCGCACGGTGACCCGGCCCGCCGTACGGCGGTGCCGGGCGCCGCGGGGGCGGAGGCGGCGGGGGGTGCTGACCTGCCATAGCAGAGAATCATCGCATGCATTGCCGATACCATTTGCGGCCATGTCTGCCCTTGCGCCGTTGCGCCGGATACGGCCGGTCCTCCTGACGTTGTCGGCCGTGACCCTTCTGCCGGTGTTGACCTGCACTTCCGCCGCCGCGTCCGAGGTCGCGGCGGCACCCCGGGGCGCACAGGCACAGCAGGCCGCGCAGGCGGCTCAGGCGCGGGTGCTGAAGGACGAGGCCGTCCTCACCACCGGCCAGGGCGGTGTGATCAAGGTGAGGGAGACGGTCCTCTACCGGTTCGCCGGGGAGCGGGGCTTCGAGCGGACGTACCCGACGCGCAGCCACGAAAGCCTCAGCGAGGACCGCGTCTACAAGCTGTCGAACCTGCGGGCGAGCAGCCCCGACGGCGGGCCTGTCGCGGTCGGCTCGTCCAGCGAGGACACCACGACGACCGTCAAGGTGACCGGCGGCGACGGGCTGGCGGGCGACCGGACGATCGTCCTGGAGTACGAGGTGCGCGGCGCGATCACGCGGATGGGGCAGGCGGAGGAGTTGCGCTGGCCCGTGATCGGCGGCTGGAACGTCCCGGTGGACGACGCACGCGCGACCGTCGACGCCGGTGCGGCGATCCGCAGCGTCAACTGCTTCACCGGGCCGATCGGCAGCACGATCGGCTGCACGCAGTACTACACGAACCACGCCCACACGCAGGGGATCTACGCGCAGAAGGGGATGCTGCCGGGCGAGTACCTCACGGTCGTCGCGGGCCTCCCCGCGGGCACGACCGGCGGGAAGGCCCTGTTCGAGCGGCGCCACACGGTCGCGACGGCGTTCTCCGTCAACCCCGTCACCGGCGCCGCGCTGGCGGGGCTGCTGGTGCTGCTCGGCGGCGGCGTCCTGGCGCTCTACCTGCTGCGCGGCCGCGACGCCCGCGTCGTGGGGAAGCGGGCCGCCGAGGGCGACCACGCGCCGGTCGCCGGGGCGGAGTTCGAGCCGCCGGACGGGGTGCGGCCCGGCCAGATCGGCACGCTGATCGACGAGCAGGCCGATGTGATCGACGTGACCGCGACGATCGTCGACCTCGCCGTCCGCGGCTACCTGCTGATCGAAGAGGAGGACAGGGCGCGGACCGGCCGCCTCGACTGGACGCTGCGCCGGCTGAACCGTCCCGCCGCCGACCTGCTGCCCTACGAGCGGATCCTGCTGGACTCGCTGATGACCGCACCGGACGGCACCGGCCGCGACGCGGTCAAGCTCTCGGAACTCGGCGGGACGTTCGCCACGAAGCTCGCCCAGGTCAGGTCAGCGATGTACGACGACGTGGTGAAGCAGGGCTGGTTCGCGCGCCGCCCCGACAACGTCCGGTCACGGTGGACGGTCGCGGGGATCGTCGTCACCCTGCTCGGCGTCGCCGCGACGGTCGGGCTGGCGCTGACCACCGAATGGGCCCTCGCCGGGCTCGCGGTGATCATCGCGGGGGCCGCGCTGGCGTACGGCGGCCAGTACATGCCCGCCAAGACCTCGCGCGGTGCGACGGTCCTCGCCCACACGATCGGCTTCCGCGCGTTCCTGGAGCGCGGCGCCGTCCCGGACGGCGACGAGACCGCGTCCCGGCAGCGGATCGCGCTGTTCTCGCGGTTCCTGCCGTACGCGGTCGTGTTCGACATCGTCCCCATGTGGGCGGAGACGGTCAAGGACGCGGGCGAGCGGGCCGAGGGCGCGGACAACCTCTACTGGTACGAGGGCCCCGCCGAGTGGGACCTGTCGAAGTTCGCCGAGTCGATGCGCACGTTCACCCTCGCCACCTCGGGCTCCATCTCCCAGTCGCGCGGGATGTGACGGCCTCTCCGTAGCCCGCGTCCCGGTGGACGGCGGGCATGGTCAGTGGTCTCCGCGGAAGCGCTTCTTGCGCCTCCTGCCCTTCCCGCCGCGCCTCCCGCGAGCGCGTGTCTCGTTCTCGCGGGCCCGCTGCGCCTCGCGTTCGCGTTCGGCCTCGATGTGCGCGATGACCTCGCGGCGGGTCACCGACGGGGCCGGGTCGCGGCGCGTCCGCTGGGACGGGCTGCCCTGGAGGACGCCGCCCTGGACGGGTCCGCGGTGCGGGAGCCCGGTACCGCCGCTCCGCGGGCGCCTGCTCGGCGGCTTGCGCGAGGTCATCAGCGTCATCGTGATCCAGGCGGCCAGCGTGAAGAAGATCGCTATCGGCGCGACGATGAAGAGGGAGGTGTCTCCCAGGCGGGTGGCCTCGGCGAGCATGGTGACACCTCCTCACCGGGCCCCCTACCCGACGCCAGGCTCCTAACCGTCTGGACGCTTACGGACCTTCCGGACATGCGCCGTAAGATGTCTGACGTCTTACAAAGGGGGGTTCCGGTGGGATTGAGTCCCGTGGCCGGCGGGTCGACCGTCGACGCCGTGCTCGACCAGCTTCAGGCGCAGGTCAGCGACGGCTCCTGGCCGGTCGGTGAGCGCATCCCGGCCGAGACGGAGCTGGCCGGGCGGCTCGGCGTGAGCCGTCCCGCCGTCCGGGAGGCGATCCGGGCGCTGACGCACGTCGGGGTGCTGGAGGTGCGGCGCGGGGACGGGACGTACGTCCGCAGCACCGCCGACCCGCGCCCGCTGCTGCGCCGGGTCGCCCGCGCGTCCGCCCGGGACTTCTTCGAGGTCCAGCTCGCCTACGACGTCCAGGCGGCCCGCCTCGCCGCGCGCCGCCGCACCGACGCCGACCTCGCGCGGCTCGACGAGCTGCTCCGCGCCCGCGACGCGGCCACCGAGGCGGACGCGTTCGGCGCCGCGGACGCGTCCTTCCACCTCGGCGTCGCGGAGGCGGCCCGCAATCCCGTCCTGATCGAGGCGATGCGCTTCTTCATCGACCGGCTGCGCGAGTCGGTGCGCGACGTCAGGCTCGACCGCGAGGTTCCCGAGGCCGGGCCCGCCGCCCACCGCGCCGTCCTGGACGCGATCGCCGCGGGCGACCCGGAGGCGGCGGCGTCGGCGGCCGCCGCGGTCGTGGAGCCGACCCTGGCCGTCCTGGACACCCTCGTGGCCCGTGCGGAGGCGGAGCTGTGACGGCACGGCGGGCGGGGGTCGCCGGCTCGCTGCTGATGATCGTGTTCGTGGCGCTCAACCTGCGCCCGGCGATCGCGGGGGTCGGGCCGCTGCTGACCGAGATCAGCGACGCGTTCCGGCTGTCGGGCGCGGCGGCGGGCGCGCTGACGACGCTGCCGCTGGTGTTCTTCGGCTCCTACGGGCTGGTCGCGCCGTTCCTGCGCCGCGCGCCCCGCAGCGAGACGCTCCTGGTCAGCGCGATGGCGCTGCTCGTCGCGGGGCTGCTGCTGCGGCTGCTGGACGCCCCGTTCCCGCTCTTCGCCGGGTCGCTGGTCGCCGGGATCGCGATCAGCATCGGCAACATCGCGATGCCCACGATCATCAAGCGGGACCATCCGTCCAGGATCACCACGGTGACGGCCGTCTACACGGTCGCCGTGACGGCCGGCGCGTCCCTGTCGTCGGGGCTCGCCGTGCCGGTCGAGGACTTCTTCGACTCGACGTGGCGGCTGCCGCTCGGCCTGCTGGCGATCCCGGCGGCGCTCGCCGGGCTGCTCTGGCTGCCGAGGGCGCGGCGGGCCGCGCACGCGGCGCGGTCGGCGCCGCCCCCGGCGCCGACGCGCGGGGTGGCGGCGCTGGTGTGGCGTTCCGGCCTGGCCTGGCACGTCACGGTGTTCATGGGCCTGCAGTCGCTGATGGCGTACGTCGTGCTCGGCTGGCTCCCGACGATCTGCCAGGACCGCGGGATGGACGAGGCCCCCGCCGGAGCCGTCCTCGCCCTGTCCGCGGCGGTGCAGGCGGCCGGGTCGCTCGCCGTCCCGGTGCTCGCGCGGCGGACGCGCGACCAGCGTCCCCTGGTGCTCGCCACCGCGGTACTGGCCTTCGTGGGCTTCACCGGGGTCGCCTGGGCCCCGATCGGGACGGTGTGGGTCTGGGCGGTCGTCCTCGGCCTCGGCCAGGGCATCGGGTTCGCCACCGCGCTGTCGTTCATCGGGCTGCGCGCCCACAACGCGCAGGTCGCGGCGCAGCTGTCGGGGATGGCGCAGGGCATCGGCTACCTCATCGCGGCGCTCGGCCCGCTCGGCGTCGGCGCCCTGCACGACGCCACCGGCGGTTGGAGCGTTCCGATGGCCGGTGTGCTGCTCGTCAGCCTCGTCATGATGATCCCGGGGCTGGCGGCGGGACGCGTCCGGACGGTGGGCGAACCCGCCGACCCGGCCGCCCATGCGGTTAACACCGAAATTAACGGACACATCCCTAAATGACCCCGTGTGCGGCCGATAGACCACCGGGAGGTGGACCGCAATGCTTCCCACGATCGTGGCCGAACCGATCCTCGCCCAGGAGACCACCACCGGCAGCTGGGTGTACCTGTGGATCATTCCGGTGGTGGCCGTGGTGGGGCTGCTCGCCCGGCTCTTCATGACGCGGGAGGCGTCGGACCGCAAGATCCACCCCGACCGCAGGAACGACCAGGACAACCACCGCGGCATGGAGCAGGGCGGCCTGTACACCTACCGGCCCGGGATGTTCTCGCACAGCTACCCGCCCAGCAAGGATTCGCAGGCGGAGGAGTTCCGCCGCGACAACCCGCAGCCCGGCCGGGAGCCGAAGAAGCCCTGGCCGGACGGCGTCCTGTACGAGCAGACCGTCTTCAAGGAAGAGTTCGAGGACGTCAAGCCGAAGAAGAGGTGACCGGCGGGTTCACGCCGGGCGCCCGGTGGTGGGGTTCGGGGTGGTCGGGTGCGGGGTGAAGGCGCCGGCGGTCGGGCGGATGGCGCCCACGACACCGTCCCCGCCGCGTACCTCGACGATCGACAGCTCGTCCAGCACCGCCTTGTCCGCCCCTCCGGGGTCCGCCGCTCCGGCGTCACCATCGCCCTCGGCGCAGAGGGCGCGCAGCAGGGCGACGGTGACGGGCGTGCGGGCCCGCATCGCGCCGTCGTCGATCTTGACGGCGCCCGCGCGCCCGTCGGCGGAGGCGAACGCGTCGACGCCCTCCGCACCGCACTTGACCAGCAGGCCGGGGACCGCGTCCATCAGTTGCCGTTCCTCGCGGCGCGTCCCGGACGTCCACTGCGGATGGGTGCGCATCGCGTCCGCGACGCGCCGTTCGGGCATCCCCGGCCCGGCCAGGACCAGCGCCCGGAAAGCCCGCGCCACCCCGGCCGTGGTCACGGCGAACAGCGGCGCGCCGCAGCCGTCGACACCGACGGCCGCGACCGCCTCGCCCGCGAGTTCCTCCACCGTCTCCCGGACGGCGAGCTGCAGCGGGTGGCCGGCGTCCAGGTAGGACGCCGTGGGCCAGTCGGCGGTGACGCAGGTGGCGAGCATCGCGGCGTGCTTGCCGGAGCAGTTCATGCGCATCCGCGACGCCCCGCCGCCGCTCCGCGCGACGTCCTGCTGCGTCGCCGGGTCGAGCGGCCAGCTCTCGGGGCATCGCAGGTCGGCGGCCCCCAGCCCGGCCCCGGCGAGGATCTTCTCCACCCCTTCGACGTGGAAGTCCTCGCCCGAGTGGCTGCCGGCGGCCAGCGCCAGCAGTTCCCCGTCCAGGTCGAGCCCGCACCGCAGCATCGCGACCGCCTGCATCGGCTTGTTCGCCGAGCGCGGGAAGATCGGCACCTCGGGATCGCCGGCCCGTACCGCGACCGTCCCGTCGGCGGCCAGCCCGACCGCCGCGCCGCGATGCCGGGACTCCACGAACCCGGACCGTTCCACCTCCACCAGCACAGGATTGATCATGTCTGCGTCTTCCCCGGTCAACGGGGCTTGATGCCTAGCAGCGCGCGGGCGTCCGGCGGCGGCATCGGGGGACGCTGCGCCAGGTGGGCGGCCTGCGCGGCGCGTTCGACGAGCTGGACGTTCGCCGTCACCGGCTGCCGCCTGGCGAACGTGACCGTGTCCTCCATGCCGACCCGCAGGTGCCCGCCCGCCGACAGGGCGGCGAGCAGCACGGGCAGGGACGTCCGCCCGATGCCGGTCGCCGACCACGTCGCGCCCTCCGGGAGCGCCTCGACGGCCGCGACGAGCGTCCGCGCGTCCCCTGGCATACCGCCTGGCACGCCCATGACCAGGTCGCAGTGGACGCGCCCGCCGTAAGGGAGCCCGTGCTTGTCCAGGAGACGGTTCAGTGACGCGGCATGGCCCAGGTCGAACAGCTCGAACTCGGGGACGACCTCAAGCTCCTGGGTGCGCTGGTAGAGCTCCACCATGAACGGCCAGGGGTTCATGAACACGTCGTCGCCGAAGTTGACCGTCCCGCAGGTGAGCGAGCACATGTCGGGTTCGGCGTCGAGGACGCGCAGCCTGTCCTCGTACGGGTCGGTGACCGCGCCGCCCGTGGACAGCTGGACGATGAGCCCCGTGCTCTCCCTCAGCGCCCGCACGGTGTCCCGCAGCCGGGGCAGGTCGAGCGTGGGCCGCGCGTCGTCGTCGCGGATGTGCACGTGGATCACGGCCGCGCCCGCGGCCTCGCACTCCTTGGCCGTCTGGACCAGTTCCTCAAGGGTGACGGGCAGGGCCGGAACGTCCGCCTTGGCGGACTCCGCGCCGGTGGGCGCCACCGTGATGAGCGTCGTTGCTCCCATACGCGGCAGAATGCATGGTCATGCGTGCCGTAGTCCAGAGGGTGAGCCAGGCCAGCGTGTCCGTCGAGGGACGCGTCGTGGGTGCGATCGACGGGCCGGGACTGATGGTCCTGGTCGGCGTGACCCACGACGACGACCCCGGAAAGGCCCGCAAACTGGCCTCGAAGCTGTGGGGCCTGCGGATCCTCCAGGACGAGAAGTCGTGCTCCGACCTGAACGCTCCGCTCCTCGTCATCAGCCAGTTCACCCTCTACGGGGACACCCGCAAGGGCCGCCGTCCGGGCTGGACCGCCGCCGCCCCTGGCCCGGTCGCCGAACCACTGGTGGACGCGGTCGTCCACGAGCTGCGGGCCCTGGGCGCCAAGGCCGAAACAGGCGAGTTCGGCGCCGACATGAAGGTCTCCCTGGTCAACGACGGCCCGATAACCCTGATCGTGGAAGTCTGACCAGCGCCGAACCCGTGCGGGCCGCCGTCAGCGGAACCCGTAGATCATGCCTACGAGGGTGGCGATCGTGCCCAGGGCGGCGAGCAGGATGAGGGCGCGGTCGAGGGGGGTGAGGCGGCCCCGCACGTTCGAGGAGTGGACGACGACGCCGTTCTCGGGGTCGGCCTCCTCGTCCCGCTCCCGGAACGGGGCCGGCTTCTGGAACGGGCTGCGCAGGCCGGCGAGCCGCCACAGCGCGTCGTTCTTCAACCGCTGGTGATCCGGCGCGCAGGCGAACAGCCGCCCGCGGACGCGCTGCGTGCAGGGGTGGCCCTGCCGTTTCAGGACGCGGCACAGGGTCGGGACGAGCAGGAACTCGTACAGGCACCAGGTCAGCAGCCCGAGCAGCGCGACCCGCCACGACTGGAACCACCACGCGGTCCCGGCGAGCGCGGCGAACAGGGCCCACCACAGCAGCGCGGACTCCCTGCGGGGAAGGCGCCGGGCACCCTTCCTTGCCGCCGGCGGCTCCTCTTTCCCCAGGTTCGCGACCATCGGTAGGAATCCACCTTCCCCGGGCGGCATTCGGTTAGTAACCGTCTATATCAGACGATATTGCCCCAGGGCACGGCGAGCTACCCACGTTTCGCCGGACGGCGACGAAGATCGATCTGCGCGTTCGCCCCGGTCTCCGGCGACACGACGACCTCCTGCGCCGCCGCGACACCGCCCGCCAGCAACTCCGCGTCCACCGGCACGTTCCGCTTGACCAGCGCGAGCGCGACCGGCCCCAGCTCGTGATGGCGCGCCGCCGACCCGGTGAACCCGACCGTCCGCCCGCCCGGGATCTCGACCGGGTCGCCGTGCGCGGGAAGCCGGTCGACGCTCCCGTCCAGGTGCAGGAACACCAGGCGGCGCGGCGGACGTCCGAGGTTGTGGACACGGGCGACCGTCTCCTGCCCCCGGTAGCACCCCTTGTTCAGGTGGACGGCGGTCTCCACGTACCCCGCCTCGTGCGGGATCGTCCGGTGGTCGGTGTCGACGCCGGACCGGGGCCGGTGCTCGGCGATCCGGAGCGCCTCATAGGCCCAGATCCCGGCGGGCCGGAGTTCCTGCGGGAACTCGCCCCGGGGGACGATGCGGGTCACGGTCCCGGCGACGTCCGGCCAGGTCAGCGTCTCGGAGTCGTCCGGGCCCGCCGGAGTGGTGATCACGGCGTAGGCGTCGGACACGTCCTCGACCTCGACGCGGAGCATGAACCGCATGCGGTCCAGGAACTCCGCCAGCGGCACCGACGCCCCGGGCTCCACGTGGGCCCAGACGGCCTCGCCGTCGTCGATCAGGAAGAGGTGGTGCTCGATGTGCCCGTTGGGCCCGAGCAGCAGCGCCTCGGTCGGCTCGAACGGCTTCAGCCCGTCCAGGTGCTGGCTCAGCAGGCTGTGCAGCCAGCTCAGCCGGTCGGGCCCGGAGACCTTGACGACGCCCCGGTTGCTCCGGTCGACGAACGCCTTGCCGTCCGCCAGGGCGCGTTGTTCCTGCGAGGGCTCCCCGTAGTGCGCGGCGACCTCCTGGTCGGGCGCGTCGGCGGGGACGGCTCCGGGCGTCTGCAGCAGCGGGCTCTTCATGCAACCAGGTTATGTCCCGGTCATGTCCCTCGGCACTCCTTGCACCGCCCGTAAACGGTGAGGTGGTGCACGTCCGTCTCGAAGCCGTAGTCGCGCTGCAGGACACCGGCCATGCCGGCCGCCGCCCGCGGGTCGACGTCCTCCACGGTGTGGCAGCCGCGGCAGACCAGGTGGATGTGCTCGGCCTCGGCCGCCAGATGGTAGTTCGGCGGCCCGTGCCCGAGATGCGCGTGCTTGACCAGCCCGAGTTCTTCGAGCAGCTCCAGCGTCCGGTAGACGGTGGAGATGTTCACGCCGCGGGCGGTGCGCTGGACCTCGGTGCAGATCTCTTCGGGCGTCCCGTGCTCCAGGTTGGTGACCGCCTCGAGGACCAGCTGGCGCTGGGGGGTGACGCGGTACCCCTTCGCCCGCAGCTCCTGCTGCCACGACTCGACCATGCACCGAGTCTAAATCCCGTTTCCGCGTTCCGACCCCGGTCCCCGTGGTTCAGCCGGGAGAACCCATGGTTCAGCCAAGAGAAAACCCGTTTGCCTCTCCGCGCGGCGCTCGCATAGCGTGCGGGATACGCGTGAAAGGAGGTGGTCCAAGAAATGATTGATTTCAGGGCTCGCGAGGTGGCTGTCCGCTAGTCGCCGTTCCGCCTCGGCGCCGCCGCTCCGGCGGCGGCAACCGGTCGCGACGGTGACCGGCGAATACCAGGCAGTTACCCGGTCCCCGGACCGATGGACCCGTCCTGTCCATCCCCCGCCCAAGCGGGAAGGTCCGGGGATCGTTCATGTCTGAGGGGGCCGGCCCGGCGGGTCAGGCGACGCGCTTGAGCTGGGCCGACAGGTGGGACTGCAGGTCGTGGCCCATGGCCGCCATGTCGTAGGCCCAGCCGAGGTCCTCGCCGATCATGCCGTAGAGGCGGTGCCCCGAGGTCACCTCCTTGGCCGAGTCCGTGCGGGCGACGACGTCCGTCTGCATCTCCACACGGCTGAACGCCACGGTGCCGACGTAGATCTCGACGATGCCCGTCGGGTGCGCCAGCGTCACCTCGACCCCGTGGTCGGGACGCGGCCGCCAGTACCCCGTCTCCATGCCCAGCGGGCGCCCGAGCGTGCCGTCCTCCTCGATCAGCCAGGTCCGGCTGGCGTAGACGAGGAACGGCTTCCCGACGTGGGTGAAGGACAGCTCCTGGCCGAAGTTGAACGACTCGATCGTGGGATAGCCGCCGACGCCGGCGCCCTCCCAGGTGCCGAGGAGGAAGTTCAGCGGCTCGAGGTCCGGGTGCAGCTCTGGATCCATGGACACCGAGCGTAGCGGCGTCCGCGCCCGCCCGGCTCCCCGCTTCAGCCGTCTCCCTACTTCAGCCGTCCGAGCCGGATCACCAGCAGGACGGCGGCGACCGCCATGAGCCCCAGGACGAGGACGAGGATCCCCGCGTTCACCATCCCACCCATACCGCGAGATGCTACCCACGATCCGGCACGGGGCCATGATCCGGCACGGGCCATGATCCGGCACGGGGGCACCGGGACTAGAGTGCGGCTATGGCGAGACCACTGGTGATCAAGGTCACGGCGGGGGCGGACGCCCCCGAGCGCTGCAACCAGGCCTTCACGGTGGCCGGCGCCGCCGCGGTGAGCGGCGTGCCGGTCTCGCTCTGGCTGACCGGCGAATCCGCGTGGTTCGCCCTGCCGGGACGGGCCGCCGAGTTCTCGCTGCCGCACGCCACTCCCCTGGACGACCTCCTGACCGTGGTCCTCACCTCCGGGCGCGTCACCCTCTGCACCCAGTGCGCGGCCCGCCGCGAGATCGGCCCGGACGACGTCCTCCCCGGCATCCGCATCGCCGGGGCGCCTACGTTCGTCGAGGAGATCACCACGGACGACGTCCAGGCCCTCGTGTACTGAACCAGCATGGGCGAGCCGGCCGTGACGGCGCCCACGCTTCCGGGCTCCGCCACGCCCTGGCTCCTACCTGAGCGCGCCCCGGACCGACGCGACCGTCCGGTATCGGCTGCGGGCCCGGGGATGCGACGGTATAAGCGCCACCAGAACGGATATAGGACAAGCCGATGCCTCGTACCGACTGGAGCCATGGATGATCGAAGTATCCGCAGGCGCCTGGGCCGCGACGATCGTGCTGATCATCGGGCTCTTCGCCCTCGACCTCGTGGTCGCGGTCCGGAAGCCGCACCATGTCGGGATGAAGGAGGCGACCTTCTGGTCGGTCTTCTACATCATGGTCGCGCTGCTGTTCGGACTCGCCGTCCTGGCTTTCGCCGGGTCGACCGCGGGCACGGAGTACTACTCCGGCTACATCGTCGAGAAGAGCCTGTCGGTCGACAACCTGTTCGTCTTCGTCATCATCATGGCGCGGTTCGAGGTCCCCGACCTGTACCAGCAGAAGACGCTGCTGTTCGGCATCGCGGCCGCGCTGGTCCTCCGCGTGATCCTCATCGCCATCGGCGGCGCGGCGATCAGCCTGTTCTCCTTCACGTTCCTGATCTTCGGCCTGGTGCTGATCTGGACGGCGATCCAGCTCGTCCGGCACCGGAACGAGGAGCCCGATGTCGAGGACAACTTCCTGGTCCGCCGCGCCCGCAAGCTGTTCCCGGTCAGCGACGACTACCACGGCGGGCGGATGCTCGCCCACGAGGGCGGCAGGCGCGTCGCGACCCCGCTGCTCATCGTGTTCGTCGCCATCGGCAGCACGGACCTGCTGTTCGCCCTGGACTCCATCCCCGCCGTCTACGGCATCACCCAGAGCGCGTTCCTCGTCTTCACCGCCAACGCGTTCGCCCTGCTCGGGCTACGCGCCCTGTTCTTCCTCGTCGAGGGGCTGCTGGAACGCCTGGTCTACCTGACGATCGGCCTGTCGGCGATCCTCGTCCTCATCGGCGTCAAGCTGATCCTGCTGTTCCTGCACGAGGACGTCTCCAAGTCGATCCCGGAGATCCCGACGCCGCTCTCCCTGGTCGCGATCCTGCTGATCCTGGTCGTCACGACCATCGCCAGCCTGATGCGCGTCCGCGCCCACCCGGAGGAGAAGGCCAAGCCCGGGTCCCTCCGCAAGCCCAAGTCCAGCCAGGAAGAGGAGTCCGCCGCCGGCTGACCCCGCCGCGGGCGGGGGCGCCGGTCACAGGATGAGGCCGCCGGTCGCGCGGATGTTCTGGCCGGTGATCCAGCGGGCGTCGGGGCCGGCGAGGAACGCGACCACGTCGGCGATGTCGTCGGGCCGGCCGATCCGGCCCAGCGCGGTGAATCCCGTGATCTGCTCTAGGGCCTCCGGCGGGTTGGTCTCCCGCAGGAGGCTGGTCTCGGTCGTGCCCGGAGAGACCGTGTTGACCGTGATGCCCCGCGCACCGAACTCGCGTGCGGCGACGGCCGTGAACTGCTCCAGCGCGGCCTTGCTCGCGGAGTACAGCGCCAGACCGGGGACGGGCAGCGCGGTGTTGAGCGTCGAGACGTTGACGACCCGGCCGCCGTCGCGCAGCAGCGGCTCCGCCCTGCGCATGGCCAGGATCGGGAACTTCGCGTTCACCGTCATCACCCGGTCGAACAGCTCGGGGGTGATGTCGCTGATCGGGGTGGGCGGGTTGATGCCGGCGTTGTTGACGAGGATGTCCAGGCCGTCCGCCACCGGTTCGAACAGCGCCTCGATGCTGCCGATGTCCTCCTGGTCGGCCTGGACCGCAGCCGTGCCCGCGACGTCCCTCATGAGCTGGTCGGCGGCCGCCTTGTCCTCCCGGAAGCTGAACACCACCCGTGCCCCGTCCCGGACGAGCCGCCGGACGATGGCCCGGCCGATCCCCCGCGAACCGCCCGTCACCAGCGCCGTCTTACCGTTGAGCGTCATGGCCATGGACGCTAGCCGCCGAGCCGATCGTCGTATTGAAGCAATGCGCACAGTTCCGTGGGAGTGACCCCGGCCATCGCCCGCACCTCGCGGTTGAAGTGCGGCTGGTCCGCGTACCCGCAGGCGACGGCCGCCTGCAACGTGCCGGACGGCGCGCTGAGCGCCTGCACCGCCCGCTGGAACCGCGCGATCCGTCCCACCGTCTTCGGGCTCAGCCCGATCTCCTGCCGGAACCCGGTCTCCAGCCGCCGCCGGCTGACGCCGGCCTCCGCGGCCAGCTTCCCGACCGCCGTCCGTCCCGCCGTCTCCTGAAGGCGCCACCAGCCCCGCGCCGCCGGACCGTCCGGACCTCGCTCCGGCCTCAGCCACGCGGTGAGCAACTCGTCCAGCACGCCGAAACGCGTCTCGGGGCGGGGCGCCGCGTCCAGCCGCTCGGCCAGTTCTCCGGCCCGCTCGCCGAGGACGTCGTCCAGCGCGCCAGACCTGCCGGTCAGGTGGCGCATCGGCGTTCCGAGCAGCGCCCGCGTCCCGGCGACCGTCAGCCCGATCGTGACACCCCGCCGCCAGCGCGCCTCCTCGTACACCTCCGGCCCGCCCCGCGCCCCGAACACCAGCGCCCCTCCGCCGTCGAGATCGACGATCAGGGTGACCAGGTTCAGCG
>NZ_SMKK01000097.1 GCF_004348425.1 Actinomadura sp. 7K507 | reverse complement strand
ACCAGGAGAACGACGCGCCCCGCGGGCAGCCGCGCGGCTCGTACTCCGGCCGGTCCGGGCCCACCGACGGGTAGTCGGTCTGCTGCGCCTCCCAGGTGATGATGCCGTCCTTGACGTACACCTTCCACGAGCAGGACCCGGTGCAGTTCACCCCGTGGGTGGAGCGCACCACCTTGTCGTGCGACCAGCGGTCACGGTAGAACGAGTCGGCCTCCCGCCCTCCCGCCTTCGTCACCGTCCGGAGATCGGACGACACTCGGGCACGGGTGAAGAACCTGCGGGTCCCCACCAGCGCCTCTTCCAACGGCCCGTCCATGCCCGGCCTGCCCTTGCTCCCCGGCCTTCCCTTGGTCGAACTCACCCTCAGCGTCCCTTCAGTCGACTCATCGGACCGGCCGCCCGCACCGGGAAGGCTGCCAAACGAAACCGGATCTTGTCATCAGGCCGCAGCACCACGGTTCACCGCCGCACGCCGCACCACCACGGCGGTGAAGGCCGCGGCGGCCGCCGCCACGATCGCCAGTAGCGCCAAGCCCAGCGCGTAGGAGCCGAGGCTCCCGTAGATCGAGCCCATGACCAGCGGCGGGACGAACCCGCCCAGACCACCTGCCGCCCCGACCATTCCGCTGACCGCTCCCACCTTGTCCGCCGGAGCCAGCTTGGCCACCAGGGCGAACGTCGCGGCGCTGCCCGCGCCCAGCGCCGCCGCCATCCCCAGGAACGCGACCGTGCCCTGCGGCATCAACGGCGGCGTGAACGACTGCACCATCGCGCCCACCGACGTCACCGCCAGGGAAACGCCCAAGACGCGCACGGCCCCCACCTGGTCCGACAGCCACCCGCCGACCGGGCGCATCACCACCGCCAGCAGCACGAACCCCGCCATCCGGTTCGCCGCGTCCGCCTGCGACAACCCGTACTCCGTCTTCAAATACGTCGGTAGATACACCGAAAACGCCACAAACCCGCCAAACGCCACCGCATACAACCCCGACATCTGCCACGTGACGCCGAGCCGGGCCGTGGCTGCCAGCCGCTTCACCAGCGGCTCGCGCGGGGGCGTCCGTCCCGGCGCCTCCCCCAGCACCAGCCACGCCACCACCGCGTACGCCGCGAGCAAGAACGCCGTCAGCACGAACGGCGCGGCTGAACCTTGTCCGTCGACGAGCTTCACCGTGGTCAGCGCACTGATCGCGGTGCCGCCCATCCCGGCGCCGAACACCCCGAGTGCGAAGCCCCGCCGCTCCGGCGGGAACCACCCGCTGACGAACGGCACACCCACCGCGAACACCGTCCCGCCAACCCCCAGGAAGAATCCGCCGAACAGCAGCGCCGCCAGCGACGACTGCCCAAGGAGCCCCAGATACAGCACGGGAAGGATCGTGATGAGCGACAGCGCCGGGAACATCACCCGCCCGCCGAACCGGTCGGTCAGCGCCCCCACCGGAATCCGCCCGAGCGACCCGACCACCACCGGCACCGCGACCAGCAGCGCCTGCTCGAACGACGACAGCGCCAGCGAATCCTTGAACCGCGGACCCAGCGGGCTGAGCAGCGCCCACGCCCAGAAATTCACTGCGAACCCGGCTGTGGCCACCACCAGCATCACCATCGGGCGCCCACCGCCGCGGGTCAGCCCAAGGCCCGTTCGGCCGGACCCATTCGCCTGTCTCGTCTCAGTCACCGTGCCGCACCGCTTCCCTCTCATACCCGGCATTAACCGCGGAACCATGATCGGCTCCAGGGGTTCTCACCCTGGTGGACGCCGCTGATCCTCGACAGGGACCTTCGTCCTTTGAACGGCCCCTGATGCCACACCTCTGCTACAGCAGCGACGCGTCGCTCACCGGCATCGTTCGGGAGAGCTCCACCAGCCGTGCCTGGGTTGCCTCAAGCCGCTCCACAACGAGTTCGGCGAAGCGGCGCGTCAGCTCGTACCCCATGGACGGGTCGACGGCGCAGAGCGTCCGGACCAGTCGCCCGTCGAACTCGATCGCCCGGACAGGCGTGCTGGCGTATCCGCCGAACCTCCACCGGTACGGGCGGAACAGCCACGACCAGCCCAGTACCGACCCCGGGCCGAAGGTCTCGATGACGACCGGACCGCGGCCGGGTGTGCGCAGGTCCACGGCCACGGTCCCGTCCTGGACGAGCCAGAACCGTTCCGCCGGGTCGGACTCGTTGAAGATCCGCCGTCCGACCGGAAACTCGGTGAACCGGGCTGCCGTGGCCAGCCTGGTCAGGTCGGCGTTCCGCAGGCCGCTCAAGAACGGCTCGCGGGTCAGGTCAGCCCCGGTCACAGCACTCACTGGATTCACTCCCGTCCTACAGTCCGGCCATCCGGCCTCATCCGGCGATGTTCGGGACGACGACGACCGTGCACGGGGCGTGCTTGACCAGAGCGTCACTCGTCGCTCCCAGGGTCAGCGTCTCGACGACACCTGTGCCGCGGGCGCCGACCACCGTCAGGGTCGCCTCCGCGGCCGCCTCCAGCAGCGCCTCTCGCGGCGACTTCAGAACCAGCGCCGTGGCTGCCTGGACGTAGGGGTACTTCACGCGCCAGGGCGCCACCGCCCGCTCCAGCACGGTGCCGCACACCCGGCGCAGCTTGTCCGTGTCACTGAACAGGGACAGGTCCCCGTCCGGCGCCGCCCCAGGCTCCCAGCAGCCGTACACGGCCCGCAGCCGCCAGCCGCGCAGCGCCGCCTCCTCGAACCCGAACGCCAGCGCCGCGTCCGCGCCCGGCGAGCCGTCCACCCCGACGGCCACCTGCCCGTCGCGGGAGGCCGAGTCTCGGACGACTGCGACGGGACGGCCCGCGTGGGCCGGCACCTGGAGCGCCGTGGAGCCCACCGGCATCTGGTCAGGTTCATGCGAGCCGACCACGATCAGTTCGGCATCATGCCCCTCGTGCACCAGCGCCGGGGAGACGCTGCCGTCGTGCAGCCGTTTGCGCAGCTTCAGACCCGGGGCCAGTTCCCGTGCCAGCGCCGCACCGTGGTCGAGCAGGTGCTCGCCCATCCTGCGGACGATGGCCACGCCCTCGTAGTCGATATAGCTGATCGGATACGGCCACCGCCAGACATGGCTGACGGTCAGCGGCAGCCGACGCAGCCGCGCCTCCGTCACCGCCCAGCGCAGGGCCCGTTCGCTCTCGCTGGTTCCGTCGTAACCGACAACAACGTGGCTCATAACGTCCTCCCTTATCTCGGCCCACTTCCATCCGATCGCCGGATCAGCGTGACCAGGACAGAACCGAACGGTCCTCTGGCCCGGGACCTCCGCCGCCGGTCAGGCGGCCTCGGCCTCCGTCTCGATCTCCAGGCCGATCCGCGGGGCGTCGACCACCGAGTTGTGGACGGTGCAGCCCTCCACGGCCCTGCGCAGCTCCTCGGCGTCCGCGCTCGAGAGCGGGACCGGAGGGCGCAGCCGCAACCCGATCCGCGACACCCGCGTCGGCGCGGTCGCGCTCATGGCGAAGCCGGCAGTGACCTCCAGCCCGTCCGCGGGCAGGCCGCGCCGGACCAGGTACCGCCGCGCGTAGTGCGCTGCGCAGGCGGCCAGGGACGCCACGAACAGCTCGACCGGTGTCGGCCCGTCGTCCGTGCCGCCCGCCGAGTACGGCTGGTCCACGCGGATCACGTGGCCCCGGACGAGCACGGCGAAGGCGTCATGCTCGCGGTGGACGACCGTCATCTCGCTCATCGAAGCCACCTCCTGTTTTCGGCCTGGTAACTCATCTCCAGCGTTCGCGTCGAGGTTCGCGCCCATAAGAGCCGAAGGTCCCGTCGGCCGGGCCAAGAGGTCACCGGGCACCAGATCGGGCCGAAGGTCCCGGACCGCAGGGACGCTCGGCACTGACCTCAGAGCCGTCCCGGCCGCAGGCTGGAGACGAACAGGGAGGTCACCCATGTGGGTCTTGCCGGAGCACCGTTGCGTCGTCGTCGGGGTGGACGGTTCCCCGAACTCCATGGCCGCGTTGCGGCGCGCCGCGCGGGAGGCCGCCGACCGGCACGCACGGCTGGACGTCGTTCGCGTCCTGGAACCGGACGGCGCCCTCGCGCCAAAACCGCTGCGGACCGTGCGGGAGTGGCTGAGACTGCGCCGCCTGGCGGCGCACGCGCTACCGCGCGCCCAGCATCTGACCACCCGCCTCCGCATCGTCCACGGCGCGCCCGGCGAGGCTCTGGCACGCGCGGCGGAGCACGCCGAACTCCTGGTCATCGGTGCCCGGGCGCACTCTGAACACGGCAGTCCCCTCGGTGGCGGCACCGTGCCGGTCGTGCGCCGGCGCGCACGCTGCGGCGTCGTGATCTGCGCCGACCACACCGCGACGTCCAAGACCTTCCAGACCAGGCCGGCCCGGGAGGGACGATGAAACGCCGAACAGTCGCCGACGTCATGACCAAGCAGGTGGTGACGGTGACGGCCGACACCCCCTTCACCGAGATCGCCGACGCGATGGCCGAGCACCGCATCAGCGCGGTGCCCGTCCTGGACACCGACCGGCACGTGACCGGCATCGTCACCGAGGCCGACCTGCTCCGCAAACAGGAGTACAAGGGCGACGCCGGACGGCGGCCGCGGCGGCCGATGATCCGGATGCGCCATGCCGCACCCGAAGCCCCGGCCGCAGCCAAAGCCGCCGCCGTCGACGCGCGCGGGCTGATGAGCACCCCGGCCATCTCGGTCGCGCCGCACACCACCATCACCGAGGCCGCCCGGCTGCTGAACACCCACGGCTACAAGGCGATGCCCGTCGTCGGCAAGGACGGCCGCCTCGCCGGCATCGTGGCCCGCCGCGACCTGCTGCGCGTGTTCCACCGCTCAGACGCCGACATCCGCGACGAGATCATCCGGGACGTGCTGATCCACAAGCTCTGGCAGGACCCCGCCGACGCGCACGTCCGTGTCCAGGACGGGATCGTCCACCTGACCGGCCGCGTCAAGGTCAAAAGCCTCATCCCGATCGTCGTCCGCCTGGCCGCCGCCACCGAAGGCGTCGTGGACGTCGTCCACACCCTCGGCTACGACCACGACGACACCCACTCGACCGCTCAGTGGAAGGCGTGAGCTCCATGGACAACGCCGCCGTCTCCGAAACCCACATCGGCGTCGTCTTCTTCGTCGGCGACCGCGCCTACAAGCTGAAGAAGCCGGTGAACCTGGGATTCCTCGACTTCAGCACGCGCGAGCTGCGCGAGCGCGCCTGCCACGAAGAAGTCCGCCTCAACAGCCGTTTCTCCCCCGACGTCTACCTCGGCATCGCCGACGTGCACGGACCCGGCGGGGAGGTCTGCGACCACCTGCTCGTCATGCGGCGAATGCCTGCCGACCGGCGTCTGGCCACCCTGATTCAGGCTGGGGCGCCGGTCGAGGACGCACTGCGCGACATCGCGCGGATCATCGCCGCGTGGCACGCCCAGGCGCCCCGCGGCCCCCGCATCGCCGCCCAGGGCACCCGCGACGCCCTCCTGGCCCGCTGGGCCGACAGCTTCGACCAGGTGCGCCCCTTCCACGGCGAGGTGATCGACGTCGCGACGGCCACCCAGATCGAGGATCTGGTCACCGAGTTCCTCGCCGGACGACGAGCCCTGTTCCACGCGCGCATCGACGACGGCCGCGTCGTCGACGGCCACGGCGACCTGCTCGCCGGCGACATCTTCTGCCTCGACGACGGCCCGCGCATCCTGGACTGCCTGGAATTCGACGACAAGCTCCGCAGCCTGGACGGAATCGACGACGCCTCGTTCCTGGCCATGGACCTCGAACGACTCGGCGCCCCCGGCCTCGCCGAACGCTTCATCACCTGGTACGCCGAGTTCGCCGCCGACCCGGCACCGCCCTCCTTGCGCCACCACTACGTCGCGTACCGGGCGTTCGTCCGGGCCAAGGTCGCCTGCATGCGGCACGCACAGGGCGACCCGGACGCGGCCGCCGACGCACGCGCCTACAGCGCCATCGCGCTGCGGCATCTGCGTGCCGGCCGGGTCGGACTGATCCTGGTGGGAGGGCTGCCCGGCACCGGGAAGACCTCGCTGGCCGGCGCGCTGGCCGACCGGCTCGGCTGCTCCCTGCTCAGCAGCGACCGCATCCGCAAGGAACTCGCCGGCCTCGCTCCCCACGACTCCGCGGCCGCCCCCTACGGCACCGGCATCTACACCCCCGAATGGAACCGCCGCACCTATTGCGAACTCGCCGACCGGGCCGCGAAGCTGCTCCGACGTGGAGAGACCGTCGTCCTGGACGCCTCCTGGACCTCCAGGCAGCAGCGCGATCTCCTCGCCGCGACGGCCGAACGCGAACACGCACACCTGTCGTCCCTGCGCTGCCAGGCCCCCGAGGCCCTGACCGCAGAACGGATCCGCACCCGCGCGCGAGGTCCCTCCGACGCCGACACCCAGACCGCCACCGCCATGCGCACGCACGCCGACCCGTGGCCCGAGGCGATCACGATCGACACCAGCGGCCCCCTAGCCGACGCAGCCGAACAGGCCCTCACCGCCGTCCACCCACCCGGCCCCGGACACATCTGGCCCCGCCGCCCGTTCTTCTCGCCCGACTGAACAGAGCCGACCGTCCCACGCCCCCTCTGGCATCCGCCGAGAAAGGGGACGCGGCGGTGTTATGCTCCCGCGCCCGCGGCTAGGTTTGCCTGGCCTTCGCCACGATTGAGGCCGCCGTCGAAGAAGCAGGTTCATCACCTGGCCCCTGCCGACCAGCATCGGTGAGGGCCTGGTCATCCCGGCCGCGGCGACCCGTGCCTCCTTTCCGGCCCACGGCATGATGGGTTGATGGATATGAACGAGGTCCTCCTGCCGGGGGTGGGGCTGCGGTATGACTTCACCAGCCGGAGCGGTGAGCGGATCGGTGTGGTCGCGCGCCGGTCGGGCGGTTTCGACGTGGTCGTCTATGAGGACGAGGACGACCCGGACGAGGCGCGTCCGGTGTTCCGCCTGACCGGGGAGGAGGCCGAGGCCCTCGCGCAGATTCTGGGCGCGCCCCGGATCGCCGAGCGGTTCGCCGATCTGACCCGCGAGGTGCCCGGGCTGGTGGCCGGGCAGGTGGCGATCGGGGACGCGAGTCGCTTCGCGGGCCGTCTGCTCGGCGACAGCCGGGCGCGGACGCTGACCGGTGCCTCGATCGTGGCGGTCGTCCGGGGCGAGATGGTGATCGCTTCACCGGGGCCGCAGGAGCGGCTGCTGGCCGGGGACGTGCTCGTGGTCATCGGCACGGCCGAGGGCCTCACCGCGGTCGAGCGCGTCTTCGCGGGCTGACAATTTGCACATCTCGGTCGCGTTCCTGCTCGAACTGGGCTTGATCCTGGCGGCGCTGAGCGTGCTCGGATCGCTCGCACGCCGCTGGGGCCTGTCCCCGGTGCCGCTGTACCTACTGGGCGGGCTGGTCCTGGGCGACGGCGGGGTCGCTCCTGTCCCGGCGGCTGAGGAGTTCGTGGAGGCCGGGGCGGCGATAGGCGTGGTCCTGCTGCTGCTCGCGCTGGGCCTGGAGTTCTCCCTGCCGGAGTTCACGGCCAGCCTGCGGCGGCACGTGCCGTCCGCCGGGGTGGACGCCGTGCTCAACGCGGTGCCGGGCGCGGTCGCCGGCTGGCTGCTCGGGCTGGACGGCGTCGGGATCCTCGCGCTGGCGGGCGCCACGTACGTCTCCTCCTCGGGCATCGTGGCCCGACTGCTGGGAGATCTGGGACGGCTCGGCAACAGGGAGACCCCGTCGGTCCTGGCGGTGCTGGTGCTCGAGGACTTCGCGATGGCGGCCTACCTGCCGGTCCTGGCCGTCCTGGCCTCCGGCGGAACCCGGTGGCAGGCGCTGCTCGGGGTCGCCGTGGCCGTCGCCGCGCTGGCCACCGCGTTCGCCTCCACCTACAAATGGGGCCACCACATGGGACGGACCCTGGCACACGCCGACTCCGAACTGCTGCTGCTCCGGATCCTGGGGATCACACTCGTGGTGGCCGCGCTGGCGGAATCCGTGCACACCTCGGCAGCGGTGGGCGCCTTTCTAGTCGGGCTCACCCTTACCGGCGAGCACGCCGACCGCGCCCGCGCCGTGCTGGAGCCGCTGCGCGACCTGTTCGCGGCGATCTTCTTCGTGGCCATCGGCCTGTCCGTCAGCCCAGGCTCCCTGCTCCCGATGCTGCCCGCCGCGCTTGCCCTGGCCTGTGTCACCGCCCTGACCAAGATCGCCACCGGCCATTTCGCGGCGTCCCAGGACGGCGTCGCCCGCCGAGGCCGAAACCGCGCCGGAATTGCGCTGATCGCCCGTGGGGAATTCTCTATCGTCATCATAGGGCTGGCCTCAGACAGCGACACACGCCTCGCCCCACTGATCGCCGGCTACGTCATCATCCTCGCCATGGTCGGCCCGCTCCTGGCCCGCTTCACTCCCACCGGCCGCACATCCCGACGACACACGTAGCTCACGCAAGCGGTGGAACGATGAAAGGGACGCCCACCACGGTGGGTGGGCGTCCCATTCGGTCGGGTCAGTTACTTCAGGAAGGGGAGGCGCTTGGCCAGGCGGGTGTTGCTCCACCAGCGGCCGAGGCCCAGGGTGTCGCCGGCGCTGACCAGCGCCAGTCCGACGAGGAGGATCGCGTAGATCAGGTGGTCGTCCATGAAGGGGTTGTTCTCGGGGGGCAGGACGGCCGTCCACATCATCACCAGGAGCAGCGCGCCGGCCGCGGCGGCGATCCGCATCCCGATGCCCAGGATGAGCGCGGCACCGATGCCCGCGAGGCCGATCATGAACAGCCAGTCGGCCCAGGCCGCTCCGGCGATGCCGGTGTAGAAGTCCGCGAACGGGCCCTTGGGGCTGTTGGCCAGGAATCCCTCGGTGGGGCTGTTGCCGTCGATCCACGCCTTGTCCGCGGGGGTCGCGTAGCCCCAGCCGAACAGCTTGTCGAGGAACGCCCACGCGAACACCCAGCCCAGCGCCAGCCGGGCCGCCGCCCACACGTACCGCGCCGCGGGCGACTCGGTCATCGGCTTGGGTGTCACCACCTGGATCAGAGTGCTGCGCCCTTTGCGGGTCTTGTGCTCGGAGACTGCCATTGCCTCTCGCCTTCCCATCACATCGCTGATTTCCCTCACCTCTGAGTGAACCGTCCGGCGGTTCGGTGCTGTAGGACCGTTAGGGGCACGCTCGGCGGGACCAAAGTCCCCTGAGCCCGGTGATTCGGGGCGGGAACGATGTATGCGGCGGCGTTACCGACTACGGGATACGCGTGGAAGCATTCGGCAGTTGTCGGGTCGGCCCCGTGCCCAGGTCAGCCGTTCTTGAGCGGGACCTGCCAGACCAGTACCGTTCCGCCGTCCTCGCGTGAGTGCGTGGCGCATGATCCACCCAGGCTTTCGGCCCGCTCCGCGAGGTTGCGCAGCCCGCTGCGGCGACCGCCTGCGGGGATGCCGACGCCGTCGTCCTCGACGCGCAGGACAAGTTCGTCACCGACGCCGATGACCACGATGGCCTCGGTGGCGTGGGCATGGCGAGCTACGTTGGACAGCGCCTCCCGGACGACGGCCAGCAGATGCTCGCCGATGTCGTCGTCGACGGCGGTGTCCAACAGCCCGTCCAGCCGGACGGAGGGCGCGAACCCGAGATTCTCGGTCGCCGCGTCGATCAGCGCGTGCACGCGGCTGCGCAGCGACTCGGTGTCGTCGGGCCCCTGGAGGGCGAAGATCGTCGAGCGGATCTGCCGCACGGTGTCGTCCAGGTCGTCCACCGCCCGCTGCACCCGGACGGCCACTTCCTTGCGCTGGACAAGCTTGAGCGTCGCCATCAGCGTCATCGCCGTGGCGAACAGCCGCTGGATCACCGTGTCGTGCAGGTCCTTGGCGATCCGGTCACGATCTTCCAGCAGCGTCAGGCGTTCGGCGTCCCGGCGCCGCTCCGCCAGTTCCAGCGCCACCGCCGCCTGCCCGGCGAACGCCTCCAGCAACCGCTGCGTCCCCTCGGAGAAGGCCGCGCCGCCGGGCGAGTTGATCACCGAGATGACCCCGTGCGCCGAGTCCCCCACCCCGAGCGGCACCACGAGCAACGGCCCGACCGGAACCTGCGTCGGCACATTCGCCTCGCGGGCGGCCTCGCTGCCGTCGGCCAGCCGCAGGGGGGCGCCTTCGGTGAACACGGGGCCGGCGACCGAGTGATCGAGCGGCACCCGCATGCCTCTCAGGCGCTCGGCGCCCTCGCCATAGGCGGCCTCCACCACGAACTCCGGGGCTCCTTCCTCGACCAGCGCCACCGTCGACAGGTCGGCGTCGGCGACCTCGCGAGCACGCTGCGCAACGAGCATGGTCACCTCGTGAGGGTCGGTGCCCGACAGCAGAGCCGTGGAGATCTCCTGTGACGCCTCCAGCCAGCGCTCCCGCCGTCGCGTCTCCTGATACAGACGGGCGTTCTCGATCGCGACCCCGGCCGCGGTGGCCAGCGCGATCACCACGATCTCGTCCTCGTCCTCGAACTCGCCGCCGCCCGCCTTCTCGGTCAGGTACAGGTTGCCGAACACCTCGTCCCGCACCCGGATCGGTACCCCGAGGAACCCGCGCATCGGCGGGTGGTTCGGCGGGAACCCGTAGGAGTCGGGGTGCTCGCCCAGGTCCGGCAGCCGGATCGGGCGCGGCTCGCGGATCAGCAGCCCGAGAATGCCGTGGCCGTGCGGCCAGTGCCCGATCGCTTCGATCTCCTCATCGCTCACACCCACCGTGATGAACTGGACGAGCCGCTCCCCCTCGTCACTGATCACGCCCAGGGCCCCGTACCGTGCGTCGACCAGGGTCGTGGCGGCCTCGATGATGCGCCGCAGCACCGTCTCCAGCTCCAGATCACTGCCGATGGAGACCACGGCCTCCAGCAGCGCGTGCACGCGGTCGCGCGTGGCCCGTGCGGCCTCCAGCCGGGTCTGCAGCTCCGTCAGGAGCTCGTCGAGCTGCAACTGCGGCAACATCAGCCGCGCCCGGTCTGCACCGATACCAGACTCTTCAGCCACAGGATCAGTATTGCCGAGTTCGAGGCGGGATGTCAGACCTGAGAACCACGGCTCGTTCTCCTGGCAGAAGTTTTGGAGAGGAGGTTGTGCTGAAGTTTCCTTTAACCATGACGTCCTCGAAGATCGGTGGACGACGTTAGCCGGGACGTTCGGCACTGTGCCCGCTATCGGCCGGTGGGTAACGTCGGTTACGTCACCGTCGAGCCGAGGAACGATCTGCCATGACCGAGCAAGCCCGACAGAGCGCACGAACCATCCGGATCTTCCTGCTGGACGATCACGAGGTGGTGCGGCGGGGCGTGGCCGCGCTGCTGTCCGCCGAGGACGACCTGGAGATCGTCGGCGAGGCCGGCACCGCGGCCGAAGCGCTCGCGCGGGTTCCCGCGGCCCGCCCTGACGTGGCCGTTCTGGACGTGCGTCTCCCGGACGGCGACGGCGTCACCGTCTGCCGCGAGCTCCGCTCGCGGATGCCCGAGCTCGCCTGCCTGATGCTCACCTCGTTCGACGACGACGACGCCCTCTTCGAGGCCGTGATGGCCGGTGCGGCGGGCTACGTCCTCAAGCAGATCCATGGCTCCGACCTGGTGGGCGCCGTCCGAACCGTCGCCACCGGCCAATCCCTGCTCGACCCGCGCAGCACGGCCCGCATGCTGGATCGGATCCGCACCCGTCAGGAGAAGAAGGACCCCCTCCAGGGCCTCACCGAGCAGGAACGCCACATCCTGGAGCTGATCGGCGAGGGCCTGACCAACCGGCAGATCGGCGAACGCCTGTTCCTGGCCGAGAAGACGGTCAAGAACTACATCTCCAACATCTTCGCCAAGCTCGGCATGAGCCGCCGCACCCAGGCCGCCGCCCTCGCCGCCCAGCTCAAAGCCAACACGTCCGACGCCAAGGGCAGGCGGGAGTAAGTTCGGCCGACCGGACCCGCAAGCCGCTCCGGCCCAGCAGATGCCGACCCTCCAGATGCCGACCCTCATGGACGCCGGCGGACGACGGCCACAGGCGGCTCCCCGATGACCGTGTTCACACGGCGACCTTCCGCAGTTCGCGACCGATACCTGCCGCCCATTCGGTGACCTGGGCGCGGTCCCGGTAGTCGCCGCTCATCCGCTTGGCGATCTTCGAGGCCATGAATCCCCGGGCGTCGGGGGTCAGGCGTCCGCCGAAGGTGGCGTGTCCTTCGGCGCCGATCCTGCGCGCGACTTTGGCGACGCCCGGTGCGGGTGCGATGTCCCGCTCTTCGGCGGTGCGGTCGAGGGGGCCGCTGCTGAACAGCCACACCTGCCGGTGCGTCAGCGTGTCCGCGTGGCGGCGGACGAAGTGGCGCGCCTCCCGGTGCCAGCGTCCGGCGTACAGGGCGCCGCCGACGATGGCGGCGTCGTATCCGTCCAGGGTCGTGACCTGACCGGCGGGACGCACGTCGGCGTCTACGCCCGCTTGGCGCAGCCCGGCGCCGACCCAGTCGGCGATCTCGGCGGTTCCTCCGCGCTCGGAGGCGTAGGCCACCAGCACTCGGATCATGACGACTCCTTCAGATATGGGTCGCGCTCATGAACGACCGCGACCGGGTTCTGCACCTCGTGCAGGACCGCGCGGGTGACGGCTCCGAGCAGGGTCGCGGGGGAGGATCCGATCCCGCGGTCCCCGACGACGAGGAGCATCGCGTCCCGGGCGCTGTCGGCCAGGGCGCGCTGGGCGCGTTCCGAGACGAACCTGTCCTGGACGGTGATGTCGGGATAGTCGACCAGGCACGGTCCGACGGTGCTGGTGAACCGTGCTCTGGCCTGCTCCTTGATGGCCTGCGGGTCGGTGAACGGCAGGCGGTCCGGGCCGGGCAGCACGGCGGGGTCCCACCACGCGCAGACCAGCGTCACCGAGGCGTCCTGCAGCCTTGCCTCCCGGAGGGCGAACCGCAATGCGGCCTCGCTGGCCGGTGAGCCGTCGACCCCGACGACGATCCGTCTCGCGACGCCGGCGCGTTGGCGGGCGGGCACGACGACCACTGGACGATTGGCGTGCGCCGGGACGTTCACTGCGGTGGAGCCAAGCGGTAGCCGGTCGAAGCCGCCGCCCCCGCGGGCGCCGACCACGATCAGCGCCGCGTCCACCGCCGCTGTGAGCAGGGCTCCGGACGGTGCGCCTTTCAGCAGCACCGGCCGCACGTCCAGGCCCGGGACGGCTTCCCGCGCGAGCCGGACGCCGTCGTCCAAGGTCAAGGCCCCCATGCCGTGGACGATCCCCATCGCATCGCGGTCTTCGGGGCGCTGCGGATATGGCCAGTTCCACGCATGGCAGATGTGCAGGGGCAACCTGCGCACGGACGCTTCGGCGGCCGCCCAGTGGAGCGCCCGTTCCGCGGCAGGGGAACCGTCGAAGCCGACCAGCACGTGCCCTTCGTCCATGACTGCCCACCTCCACGTTCCAAGTTCGTCCGGCAATGACACGCGGGTCAGGGGCATGGGTCCGCCGATGCGGGGGACCTTCGGCCCTGTCGGCGGGGCGCGCCGGATCGCAGGGTGGAGGGCGTCAGGAGGTGGGGCGATGAATACCGGTTACGCCCTTATGATCGCCGCTCCCGGCGACGGCTGGGGGCACATGGGGAACGGCGCCTGGTCCGGTTGGATGTGGCTGTGGGGCGCGGCGATGATGCTGCTGTGGGCGGCCGTCATCGGCGGGGCGGCCTGGCTGATCGTCCGTGCGGCCGCGACTCGCCGCGCCGAGGCGTCCGGTCCCCGCGTGACGGGGCTGGAGCACGCCCGCGGGATCCTCGCCGAGCGGTATGCCAGAGGCGAGATCGACACCGTGGAGTACGACGAGCGGCTGGCCAAGTTGCGATGACCGCGGCCCTGGCGCCCTACCGCAGACCCGCCGAGGACGTCGTACGCGACCTCGGCGGCGACGCGTCCCGCGGCCTGGCGTCCGGTGAGGCGCGGGCCCGGCTGGAACGGGACGGACCCAACGCGCTGCCCGCCGCGCGCGGGCGCGGACCGGTGACGCGGTTCCTGCTGCAGTTCAACAGCCCGCTGATCTACGTGCTGCTGGTGGCGGTGGCCGTGACGGCGCTGCTCGGCGAGCACGTGGACGCCGTGGTGATTCTCGGCGTGGTGATCGTGAACGCCGTGGTCGGGTTCATCCAGGAGTCCCGCGCGGAGAAGGCGCTCACCGCGTTGGCCGCGCTGGCGCGGACGTCGGCGACGGTGGTGCGGGACGGCGCCCCGCGGCGGGTGACGGCGGACGATCTGGTCCGCGGCGACCTGGTCGAACTGGACGCCGGCGACAAGGTCCCCGCCGATCTGCGGCTGTTGCGCACCGACGAGCTGGCGGTGGACGAGTCGGCGCTGACCGGGGAGTCGCTGCCGGTCGCCAAGGACCCGGCGGCACTGCCCGAGGTCGCGCTCGCCGACCGCACCGCGTTGGCCTTCTCCGGCACGCTGGTCACCACCGGACGCGCCGCGGGCCTGGTGGTGGCCACCGGCGCGGACACCGAGCTGGGCGGCATCCACCGCCTGATGCACACCACCGCCTCGGTGCAGACACCGCTCACCCGCAAGATCACCCAGTTCAGCAAGATCGTGACGGTGGCGATCCTGGCGCTGGCCGCGCTGACCTTCGCCATCGGCGTGCTGCGCGGCCGTGGCGCGGCGGAGATGCTGACCGCCGCGGTCGCGCTCGCGGTCGGCGCGATCCCCGAGGGCCTGCCCGCCATCGTGACGATCACGCTGGCGCTCGGCGTGGCCCGGATGGTGCGGCGCGGCGCGATCGTCCGGCACCTGCCCGCCGTGGAGACCCTCGGCAGCACCACGGTGATCTGCACCGACAAGACCGGCACCCTCACCCAGAACCAGATGACCGTGACCGCCCTCACCGCGGGCGGACTCGACTACACGCTCACCGGTACCGGCTACGCCCCCGCTGGGGAGATCCTCCAGAACGGCCGCCCGGTCGATCTCGCCGGGCACCCTGTTCTTCGGGAGACGCTGCTGGCGGGCCTGGGCTGCAACGACGCGCGGCTCGTGCACCAGGGCGAGGAGTGGACGATCACCGGTGATCCCACCGAGGGCGCCCTGCTCACCAGCGCCGCCAAAGCCGGGCTGGACCACGTCCCGCCCCGCGCCACGGCACTGCCGTTCAGCTCCGAACGCCGCTTCATGGCGACCCTGCACGACGACGGCACCGTCTACGTCAAGGGCCCGGTCGAGCGGATCCTGGAGCTGTGCGACGACGCCGCCGGGCCCGACGGCCCGGCCCCGCTCGACGCCTCCGCAGTTCACGACCGCGCCGAGGACTACGGGGCGCAGGCGCTGCGCGTGCTGGCCTTCGCCCGCGGGAGCAACGACGCGCCTGGCCTGGACGCGTTGCCCCGGCTGAGGTTCCTCGGCCTCCAGGCCATGCTGGATCCTCCCCGGCCCGAAGCCGCCCAGTCGGTCCGGACCTGCCACGACGCCGGTGTCCAGGTCAAGATGATCACTGGCGACCACGCCGCCACCGCCCGCGCCATCGGCGCCCGCGTCGGGCTGGACGGCCAGGTCATGACCGGCGCCGAACTCACCGCCGACGTCTCCCCCGAACGCGTCCGCGACACCGCCGTGTTCGCCCGCGTCTCACCGGAGCAGAAACTCCACCTGGTCCGGATGCTCCAGGGCGCCGGGCACGTGATCGCCATGACCGGCGACGGTGTCAACGACGCCCCCGCCTTGAAACAAGCCGATATCGGCGTCGCCATGGGACGCGCCGGCACCGACGCCGCCAAGGAGTCGGCCGACATGGTGCTGACGGGCGACGACTTCGCCTCCATCGAGCGGGCGGTCGAAGAGGGACGCGGCGTCTTCGACAACCTGGTCAAATTCATCGTCTGGGCACTGCCGGCCAACGTGGGCCTCGGCCTGGTACTGGTAGCCGCGATCCTCGCCGGGACCGACCTGCCGATCCTGCCGCTGCAAGTCCTCTGGCTGAACATGACCGCGGTGCTCGTCCTCGGCCTGCCGTTCGCCGTCGAACCCAAGGACGAGCACATCATGACCCGCCCGCCGCGCGACCCCTCGCTCCCCTTGATCTCCCGCGCGCTGACCGCCCGGATCCTGCTGGTGTCGGCGATCCTGCTCGCCGGCGCGTTCGGCCTCCAGTCCTGGGAACGGTCGCACGGCGCGTCGCCCGAGGTCGCGCAGACCATCGTCGTCAACGTGTTCGCGCTGACGCTGCTGACCTACCTGTTCAACTGCCTGTCCCTGGACCGCCCGTTGCTCCTTAAAGGCGTCCGCCGCAATCCGTGGGTCGCCGTCAGTGCCCTCGGCCTCATCGCGCTCCAGGCCGCATACACCTACGTGCCGGGAATGAACGAGGTGTTCCATTCAGCGCCCCTGGATGCCGCCGCCTGGATGCGCATCGCGGTGATCGCCGTCCTGTCGTACGCGGCGGTGGAGCTTCTCAAGCTCGCCCAGCGCGCCCGCTGACGTGCCCTTCGGCTGCCCATGGACGGGACGTTGGTCTCTGACGTCTGGCGGGCCCGGAGGAGAACCTGGAGGTGGAACGAGCCATAGGAGCAGCAATGAGCATGTATCCGCTGCTGGAGCAGCGCACCGCCGCCGATGTGATGACCAGGGACCTGCTCACCATCGCCGCGTCGGAGTCGGTCCTGATGGCGTGGGAGCTGATGTGCAAGGCTGAGGTGCACCATCTGCCGGTCACCGATGACGAGGGCGGGTTCCTCGGCGTTGTCGACGCGCAGACCCTCGCCTCGACCTGGAACGCCGCCACCCCCCGCGACGCCCGCCGGCCCGTGACCGCGCTCTTGACGCACCGGCCGCCCACGGCGGTGCGGCCGTCGGCCGCCATTCCCGACGTGGCACGCGCCATGTTGGAGGCCGGCGCGGACTACGTCCCGGTGACGACCGAGTACGGCGCCCTCATCGGCCTGATCACCGCGCGGGACCTGATCTCCGCGCTCGCCGGTGCGGAGCACGACAGCGTGCCGCGCAGCATGGGCATGCCGTCCCTCTACCGCATCGAACCCGTGCTGCCGAGCACAAGTCCGGCACACCCTGGCCGGAGCAGCATGGGCCCCGACTGAACCCGGGCCGCTCTCCACCGCAGGTCCGGCGGTGGCTGCTCCTCAGGCCGCCCACTGCGCGGCGGGACGAGTCGGCGGGACGATCGCGACCGTGCAGGGGGCATGGTGCAGCATCGCCGAGCTGGTCGCCCCCAGCAGGAGCGGATCCAGGCCCCCGGCACCGCGGTCGCCCACGACGAGGAGGTCGGCGCCCGAGGCCGCGTCCAGCAGGACTTCCCGGGGACGTTCCAGCTGCAGCGATATCTGGACGCGGACGTGCGGGTATCGGCGCTTCCATGGGTGGACGGCCTCGTCCAGCATGCCGGCACGCGTGCGGAACAGCCTGTCCTTGTCGGTGAACAGGGCAAGCTCGGCCTCGGGCACCGCGCCCGGCTCCCAGGCTCCGTAGACCACGCGCAGATCGCTGTCGCGCAGGGCGGCTTCCTCGATGGCGAAGCCGAGCGCCGCGTCCGCGGCCGCCGATCCGTCGACACCGGCCACGACGAGCCGACGCGGCTCGGCGATGCCGCGGACGGCGATCACCGGGCGATGAGTGCGCGCGGGCAGTTGCACCGCCGTCGACCCGGCGGGCAGGCGATGCCGCTCGTGCGAGCCGACCACGATCAGCTCCGCGTCGTCGGACTCGTGGACGAGTGTCTCGGAAACGGGCTCGCGCCTGAGCAGCGTGCACACCTCCCCGCTCGCCCCCAGGTCGCGGGCCCGGCGGGCGCCTTCGCGCAGGATGTTCTCACCCGCCCGCTGAATGACCGCCTGGACATCGGAGTCCACATGTCCTCGCGGATAAGGCCAGTGCCAGCAGTAGCAGATCTCCAGGTCGAGGCCGCGGAGCCGGGCCTCCTCGACCGCCCAGCGCAGCGCCGGGGCGTTCTCTTCGGTTCCGTCGTAGCCCAGCAGGATGTTCGGCCGCTGGACCCGTGTCAGCGCAACCATCCGGTCTCCCCCTTCCGGGAACGCAGGTTTCGCTTCCAGTTTCCGCAGGCCACGGGCTGCCGTGCAGGGGTCGAAGGTCCCGACTGGCCGTGCCGTCCGGTACTGCCGGGCGCGGCGAGGCGGTGGGAACGTGAGGAAGCCGGGAATGCTCTGCGGACGGCCTTAGACGACAGCGTGAGGGGACACCATGGACCGGTGGATCCTGTCCTATGACGACTATGACCCCGGCACCGAGCGGCTGCGGGAAGCGCTGTGCACCCTCGGGAACGGGTACTTCGCCACCCGGGGAGCCGCCCCGGAGTCGTCCGCCGGTGGCACCCACTACCCGGGGACGTACATCGCGGGGTGCTATGACCGGCTTGCGGCGGAGGTGGCTGGACGGGACATCGACAACGCCGACCTGGTCAACATGCCGAACTGGCTGCCTTTGGCCTTCCGCGCCGCCGGCGGCGAGTGGCTGGATCTCGACCAGGCGCAGGCGGATGGCCGGCTGCTGTCCTACCGGCAGGAACTGGATGTGCGGCGCGGCGTCGTGACCCGGCTCGTGCGCGTGCGCGATTCACGGGGACGGACCTCACGGGTCGCCCAGCGCCGCATCGTGTCCATGCACGATCCGCATCTGGCCGCCCTGGAGACCACCGTTGTGGCAGAGGATTGGAGCGGCACCGCACAGATCGTGTCGGCGCTGGACGGACGTGTCGTCAATGCAGGTGTCGCGCGGTACCGAGGGCTGCCGGAGGCGCACCTGAGGCACACGAAAACCGCTCAGCCGGATGATCCGGAGCTTCTCCTGCTGCGCACCCGGACGAACTCATCGAAGATCGGGATCGCGGTGGCGGCCCGCACCCGGGTATCGGCCCAGACCGCGGCGACCCGCCGCAGTGAGCACGGCTGGACGGGCCATGACCTGACGCTGGACGTTCGCGAAGGAGTACCGGTCACGATCGAGAAGGTCGCCGCGGTGTTCACCTCACGCGACCACGCCGTCGAGGAATGCGGCCAGGCCGCACTGGCCGCCGTCGCGGACGCCGGCGGCTTTGACGCTCTCCTGGAACGGCACACATCGGCGTGGTCCCGGCTGTGGCGGCGCTGCCAGCTCAGCGTCGACCACGCCGAGGTGCAGCGCGTCCTCAACCTGCACATCTTCCACCTGCTGCAGACGGTGTCGGAGCACAGCGTGGACCTGGACGCGGGCGTCCCCGCCCGCGGCCTGCACGGCGAGGCATACCGCGGTCACGTGTTCTGGGACGAGCTGTTCATCCTGCCGTTCCTGACCATGCGGTTCCCGCAGATCGCCCGCGCGCTGCTGATGTACCGGTGGCGGCGCCTGCCCGCAGCCCGCCGCGCGGCGGCGGCGGTCGGCCGTCGCGGCGCGATGTACCCGTGGCAGAGCGCCGCCGACGGACGCGAAGAGACCCAGCGCGTCCACCTCAACCCGCGCTCGGGGCGATGGCTGCCCGACCACTCGCATCTGCAGCGGCACGTCGGGCTCACCATCGCCCTCAACGTCTGGCGTTATTACGAGGCGACCGGAGACATCGAGTTCCTTGCCGAGCACGGCACCGAGATCATGCTGGAGGTCGCCCGGTTCTTCGCTGACCTGGCCGGCTACGACCGCTCCACCGACCGGTATGAGATCCACGGCGTCATGGGGCCCGACGAGTACCACGACGCCTATCCCGGACGGGACGAACCGGGCCTGGACAACAACGCCTACACCAACGTCCTCACCGTCTGGGTGCTGCGCCGGGCGCTCGACGCGCTCGCCGCGCTGCCCGAGGACCGCCGCACGGAGTTGCGTGAGCGGCTCACGCTGACCCGCCAGGAGATCACCCGTTTCGAGGACGTCGCCCGCAAAATGCACGTCCCGTTCCACGACGGCGTGATCAGCCAGTTCGACGGCTACGCCGACCTGGAAGAACTCGACTGGGCCCGCTACCGCGAGCGCTACGGCGACATCCGCAGGCTGGACCGCATCCTCGAAGCCGAAGGCGACTCCCCCAACCGCTACAAGGCATCCAAACAGGCCGATGTGCTGATGCTGTTCTATGTGCTGGCCCCTGGCGAGCTCGACGACGTCCTGCGGCAACTCGGCTACGAGCACGGACCTGCCCTGGCGGCCCGGACCATCGGCTACTACCTGCCACGCACCTGCGACGGATCCACGCTCAGTTCGCTCGTGCACGCCTGGATCTTGGCCCGCACCGACGGAGACACCGCCTGGAACCTCTTCCTGGAGTCACTGTTCAGCGACATCACCGACGCCCAGCACGGCACCACCGCCGAAGGCGTCCACCTGGGCGCCATGGCCGGCACCGTCGACCTCGTCCAGCGCTGCCACGCCGGAGTCAGCACCCGCGGCCGCACCCTCCAGTTGGAGCCGCGGCTGCCCACCGCGCTCGGCGAGCTCCGCCTCGGACTCCGCTACCAGGGCCACTGGGGCATCGACCTGACGTGCCGGCAGGACCTGATCCGCGTGACGCTCCATCCCGGCGCCGCCTCCCCCATCCGCGTGTCCTACCGAGCCGAGGAGACCGAGATCCAGCCCGGCACGTCCTGGGAGAGCTCCCTCCAGCACGGCCGGACGGAGCCCGCAGCAGGCTGACGTAGCGCTACAAGGACCGCGGAACCGACTGATGGAAGGCCACCAAAGCCGAGGCCAAGCGCATCACCGTCGAGAAGTAGCGGCTGAGCGATCCATACTTCGAGCGGTCCATTCCTCGCAGCGAGGCGGGACCGATGGCCTTCTACTCCGGTGACCTTGGCCACTGCGGCCGGCGTCGGCCAGGGCGGAGCATGGAGTCATGGAAGAGATCGGGGTCGGAGCGAAGAGCCTCACGCGAGCCGAATGCCACGAACTGATGGGCACGGCGCCGATCGGCAGGATCGTCTTCACCGAGCAGGCACTGCCGGCGGTACTGCCCGTAGGTTTCGTGCTGGACGGCGAGGACGTGGTCGTCTGCACACCGTCCGGCTCCACGCTGGTCACCGCCGTCCGCGGCGCGATCGTGGCGTTCGAGACCGACGGCTTCGAGACCGGCGGCGCCACGGTGTGGTCGGTCACCGTTGTCGGACGCGCCCGGGTCGTCCGCGACCCGGGCGAGCGTGTCCGGACGGCGCTGCGCCCTTGGACGGCCGCGGCGGACACGCGGTTCGTCCGCATATCCTGCGAGCGGCTGACGGGTCGGCGTATCCATCGGGCGGCCGGGGCCGAGCAGACCGCCGCCTGACAACGATGGCGGCCGGCGAGTGTGACCGACCGCGCCCGCAAGCCAGGAGAGAAGCACGAGAACGAGGCCCGGATGTTCGTCCGGGCCTCGTTCGTGCACCGTCCCCTGCTCAGGCGTCAGGTCGGTCAGGGACAATCGCGACGGGGCAGTGCGCGTGGTGGATCAGCGCGTGCGTCACCGCACGGGCGCGCGGGACGGTCAGGCCCTCACGGGCATGCGAGCCCGCGATCACCAGGTCGACGTCGCGGGACACGGCCACAAGCGCGGCGGCGGGGTTGTCCTGGACGATGTCCTCCGCGACCTCCACACCGGGGAAGCGCTTGCGCAAAGGAGCGTGCGCCTCGATGACACGCCAGCGGGCCCGCTCCTCGATGCGCTGCAGGTCGGCTCCCGCCCCGGGCCCGTCCAGCGCCTCGGGGAACGGCCAGGCATGCACCACGCGGAGCCGGGCGTGACGCGCGTCGGCGGCCCGGAACGCGTACTCCAGGGCCGCGGAGTCATCACCCAGGCCGACTCCCACGGCGATCTCGCCGCGTTCACCGGCGGGCTCGGCCGCCGATTCACCGCGGACCACCACGACCGGGCAAGCGGCGTGCCGGACGACGCCCAGCCCGACCGATCCCAGCACGAGCCCCGCGAAACCGCCCAGGCCACGGTGCCCGACCACCAGTTCGAACGCCCTCTCGGAACGGTCGGTCAGGGCACGGACGGTGCGTCCGGACACCAGTTCCGCGCTCACCGGTACTTCGGGCCGGCGGCCGCGCGCGATACGCTCGGCGCCCGCCAAGACCTCACTGCCCACACGCGACAGCGAGCCCGCTTCCCCCGGCGCGAGCGTCAGCGGGACATCGAACGGCCATCGCTCCACCACGTGGACGATCTCCAGATCCCGTCCGTGCCGGGCCGCGTCCTCGGCAGCCCAAGCCGCGGCGACTTCGGACGGAACCGAGCCATCGGCCCCGACAATGATCGGATGGGACATGGTCAACTCCTCTGCTCATACTCCGGCGCGGGGTATCGCGCGGAGCTTGGGGTGGCATCAGTCCCCGGTGGGGACGATCGCGACCGGTGAGTGGGCGTGGTGCAGCACCGCATGGTTGACCCGGCCCAGCGCCATCCCGACCGGCCCTCGCCTCTGGCGGGCGCCGACCACGACCATCGCGGCGTTCTGCGAAGCCTCCACCAGTGCCCGGGACGGTGTCCGCTCCGAGACCAGTTGGTCGATCCGGACGTCCGGATACCGCTCACGCATCCCGGCCAGGGCCTCCGACAGTTCCATGTCCTCGATCACGCGCCGGCGCGGCGAGCCGAACTCCCCGCCCACGGCGTGCAGGGCCAGGACCCTGGCGTCCCGCGCGGCGGCCTCCGCGAAGGCCCATTCCACGACGGCGTCCTCACCGGGGCGGCCCTCGACACCGACCACGATCTCCGTCGGCGCGTCGGCCGGATAGGGGGCAGACCGCGACACCACCAGCACCGGGCAACGGGCGTGCGCGGCGGTGTGCAGGCCGACGGACCCGAACAGCAGGCCTTCGAACCCGCCGAGCCCGCGCGATCCCACCGCCACCAGGTCGGCATGCTCGCTTTCCTCCACCAGCGCCCGGCCCGGGTCCACCGGCACCAGCCGCGTCCGGATTTCGAGATCCGGGTGGAGCTTGAGCGCGTACTGCCGGGCCTCGGCGAGCAGGTCCTCGCGTTCGGCGACCAGCCGGCGCAACGCGTCCGGCGGAATCGGACCGTCGTCGGCCAGGGCACGTGAACCGTGCACCAGCAGCAACGGCAGACGCCGGCGAACGGCACGGTCCGCCGCCCAGTCCAATGCTCGCCAGGCATGCGCGGAACCATCGATTCCCACCACGATCGGAGCCGACATCGGTCAGTCCTCCTTAGCCGTCCCTTTGGGTCGCTTTCGCCTTCGACGCTAGGCCGCGGGTAGCCGCCGTTCCGCGGCCAAAGGTCCCGCCCTGCGGGGACGACCGTCACCGATCTCTTCGCACCCCCGTCCAGCAGCCCCCGCTCGCGATCCTGTGCGCGGAAACAGGCGAGCCGCGGCCATCGCGAAGATGGCCGCGGCTTCAAGTCCGGAGTCAGCGCGTCAGGACGACCTTCAGCGCGCCGGTCTGCGCGGCGTCAGCGAACACGTCGTAGGCCTTGGGGAACTCGTCCAACGTGAAGTGGTGGGTGATGAACCGTCCGGCGTCGAGCTGGCGGCCGGAGACCAGGCGGAGCAGCGTCGGGGTGGAGAAGGTGTCCACCAGCCCGGTGGTGATGGTGATGTCGCGGATCCACTGCTCTTCCAGGTGCAGCGCGGCCGGGGCGCCGTGCACGCCGATGTTGGCGATGTGGCCGCCCGGCCGGGCCAGCGCCACGGTCAGCTCGAAGGCCTCGGGCACGCCGACCGCCTCGACACTCACGTCCGCGCCCAACCCTCCGGTGAGGTCACGGACGACGGTCAGCGGGTCCTGCCGGGAGTTGTTGACAGTGATGTCGGCGCCGAACTGCTTCGCCGCCTCCAGCCGGCTGTCGGCCAGGTCGATCGCGATGATGTGGCTCGGGCTGAACAGCCGCGCCCCCATGATCGCCGCCAGCCCGATCGGGCCCGCGCCCACGACCGCGACGACATCACCAGGGCGGACGGAGCCGTTGAGCACCCCCACCTCATAGCCGGTCGGCAGGATGTCGGCCAGCATCAGCACGTCCTGCACCGGCACCCCGTCGGGCACCGGATACACCGAGGTGTCGGCGAACGGCACCCGCACGTACTCGGCCTGCGTCCCGTCGATCTTGTGGCCGAGGATCCAGCCTCCGCCGCCCAGGCACTGCCCGTAGCGGCCCTCGCGGCAGAACCGGCACGTCCCGCACGCGGTGATGCACGACACCAGCACCTGGTCGCCGGGCTTGACCGCCCGCACCGCCGGACCGACCGACTCGATCGTCCCGACGGCCTCGTGGCCGAGAATCCGCCCATCGGTCACGGCCGGGACGTCCCCCTTGAGGATGTGCAGGTCCGTCCCGCAGATCGTCACAGCATCGACCCGGACGACCGCGTCGCCGTCCTCGACGATCTCAGGCTTGGGCACCTCTTCCCACACCTTGTTCCCGGGGCCGTGATACACCACAGCTCGCATGATGCGCCTCCTTCATCGGTTCGGCTGCCATTTCCAGCGTCGAATCCAGCGGAACGGTGCTGGTAGTGCCCAACGTCCTGGTAGGGGCGCCTAACGTCCTGCCCGGCCACGACAGCGTCGTCCGGCCCGGCGGCGGGCTCTGTGCCGCCATGTCGAGCCGAACCAGCGGATCCCGGTCGGCCATCAAGAAGGCGTAACCGGCCACCCGCTGCACAAGGCGCTCATGCCCGTGACGAGCCCGAAGAGAACCGCCCACGACGCACGTCGACCCCGGTCTGCGCCCAAGTGTCTGGGGACCGCAGCAGACGGATCCACACCGCAGCACGCGTCAACCGTGGGGACATAGCCAGCACCATGGTTCCCCGGGGAGACAGACACCAGTCGGTGATCTGGCCTTGCGGGTGCTGGAAGGCGGGGGAGCTTGCCAGCCTCCTGGGCTCGGCATTGGAAGTCGTCTTAAATCGGTGTGCTGTGGGTGAGGACCTAGCGTTGACTCCGGCCTCGGCGACGAGCTGGACGAAGGTGAGCGAGCTGGCCGCGCTGCTGGGGGCCGTCCACACCTTGACCTCATTCTCGCTTTCGCACTTGGGCCACCACCACGGCGGGAATAGACGAGCACGTGCACCAGCCGCCCCCGTCGGTGGTCCGCCGCAGTAGGAACATGTTCGTCTGCAGGGCGTCCATGGTGACCAACCCTCGCCGGGTTCCTCCTCGTGCAGCGGGCTCCAAGCGATCAACGGGCACGGGGAGGCCGGCCTCGCTGCTCCCCGGCTGCGGCCACAGATGGCCAAGGCGGCTCAGCGGCGGCTTCTGGGGACGGTGGGGACGGTACAACTTTCACTATGAGTGAGGTGGCGTTGCTCCGCGGTGAGCTGCAGCGGTTGCTGGAACGTTCGGAGAAGTGGCTGGTGGAGCTCACGGCGGACGCCGAGGACGACGATCTCACACGGCAACTGGCGCGGGACCGCGAGGATCTCGTGGCCATGCGGATGCGGTCGGCGTCGTCGCTGATCAACGTGGGGTTGCTCGGGGGCTTCTCTTCGGGCAAGAGCTTCCTCATCAGCGGGCTGCAGGGCGTGCTGGAGTACATGCAGGTCCCGACCGCGGCCCGCAAGGCGGACAAGTACATTGGCCTGCTGCCGTCGGCGACCAAACCCACGACCGCTTGCCCGGCCACCGTGCTCCCGGTGGAGACCGGCACGGGACAGGACGCCGGCGGGCGCGGCCTTCTGCGGGCGCGCTTCTCCGGAGACCAGGACTGGACGGACATCGGGAGTTCCCTCGGTCCGCTCGTGGTGGCCGCCTACGCGATGCAGGATCCGGAAAGGATAGAGGCGCGGGTGCGGCCGGACCATATGATCCGGCAGGTCGCCGAGATCGAGATACTCCTGTCGGATTACCGCCTGCCCGCCAAGTTGTACGACCTGCCCGGATACGGCTCGCCGATCAAGACGCACGACAAGGTCGTGCGGGACGCGATGGCCGAGACCGACTGCTTCGTCTATGTCGCCAACGCCACCAAGACGCTCACCGAGAACGAACTCGACCTGATCCGTTTCTTGCACGGGCACCACACGCATTGGGGGAAACCGGTGATCTGGGTGCTCACGGCCATCGACAAGGCCATGGACCTGGATCTGGACGACATGCCGGAATGGCAGGACACGCTGAAGCAGAACAACGCCTACCTGCGGGAGAACTTCCCGCTCCCGGACGGCGAGCCGGACAAGGCGTTCATCGGCGCCGGATTCGTCCCCGTCTCCCCCGCGCTGGAGGCGCGCGGACGCGCCTTGGCGGCAGCAGGTAACGACGAGGCGGCGGCGGACTGCATCGCCGAGAGCCGGATGGACGAGCTGCGGAACTCGATCAGCGACATGATCGAAGCCGGAGCGGGCAAGCGGCACATCGCCGCCGTCGCCGGCCAGGCGCACTCGGTGATCGAGCCTCAGCTCCGGCGGCTGCGCACCATGCTGGATGCCGAGCGGATACCGGTCGAGGAGTTGGCCACCGAGCGCGAACACATGGAGCGCCGATACGACGACCTCAAAGAGGCGGTCGATACGGTCCGCAACCAGCTCGAGAAGAACCTGGAGCGGCGGCTGCGCATCATCGAACGCGGTTTCCGGCAACTCGCACCGCAACTGCACAGCGCCATGGACGCGCGGATCAAGACCATGGACCCCCGCAAGGCACGGCAGGAAAACCGCCTCGAGGTGCTCAAGACCCAAGCGATTCACGATTGGCTCGGCAGCCAGGAGGGCGCCGACACCCGCTGGGGAAGCGAACGCGACGCGTTCACCAAGGACGTCCTGATCGCTCTGCGCGGCGCGCTGCAGGCCACCGACCGCGTGGACGGCCTGGGGACCGCGATCGGCATCGACCTCGATCAGCTGATCACGGCGAAGCCACGCGAGCGCCGCACCAGCACGCAGAGCGTGATCCACAGACTCACCGCGCTGGTCGGCACCGGATCGAGCGCCGCTTCGGCCGCGGGCGTGGCGGCGGGAGTGCTGTCGGGTCCGGCGCTATGGGCGTCCATGGGGGTGGCGGCCAGCGCAGCGGTCGCCTATGCGGGATTCCGGGTCCGCGCAGGCAAGGTCACCTCACTGGACCTCACACGCCAGGAATGGATCGACCATCTGGACGAGGCAGCGGAGCAGACAAGGGACTCGTTCCTCGCGGCAGCCGACCAGGCCGGGATCGAGCTGATCGACCGGTCCGAGGAGATCCTCTTCGACCGACTGAACGAGCTGAGCTCCAGCATCCACGTGCTGGACACCCGGATCGCCGCACCCGACATCCGCAACCGCCGCAACCTCATCGAACGACTCGACCCCTGCGTCGCCGCGGGAGACGAACTGATCGACGGCCTGGTCACACTGATCAAATCCGACTGACCAGCCCCTGCAGTCGCCGGATACGCCGACCTTGAGCCGGGTGGTGCCGCCGCCCTGGACCTCCAGCCAAGAGACGGTCATCGCCGCTCCCCCACGGGCGTTCAGGTGGGCGATCTGGTCGGTTCGATGATCGGCGGAGGCAATGGCTGGGCGTGGACGACCTCGCCTTGCGACGCTCCCACTTTTGCGCAACCGTGCTGATCAACGCCGAGAAACGCCACCGTGTCGTTGTCCTGCCCGACCGCAGGTCCAGCACCCTGGCAGCGTGGCTGCGCGAGCACCCCGGCGTCGAGGCCGTCTGCCGGGACGGCGCCAATGGCTACGCCGACGCCGTGTACAGCGGCTGCTGGGCTTCGGCTCCCCGGGCGCGGGACCGCCCAGGGAGGTCAGACCAAGACACGGCCTGTGTCGGCGAGCGCATGAACTGCACCGGTTTCGTGAGTCACTGATGTACCCCGAGTTTCATGGGGTCGGGATACCGGAACCTCAGGCAAGCAGTTGGGGTGAGTGGAGTCTTTCGTATTCGATGGGGCTGAGCATCCCGAGCACGCTGTGACGACGTCGACGGTTGTGGAAGACCTCCAGGTACTCGAAGATCGCGTTGGCCAGCTCGATTCGGGTACAGGAGCGCTGGGAAGGGGACGCCTTTGGGGGATGGAGCAGAACCTGCGGTTACTCGGTCTGACCAGTCCTCCCACCGGCCGGTGTTCTGATATCCGGGTGGCCGCCTCCCGCCACGGATGCCGCGGGAAGAGCAGCGCAAACCGGCGGCTACGATGCGGCACCTGCCCGGCCGCGTCCAGGATCGACTGCCCAGCGGTGCTGCGGCGCATCACCGGCGCGGCCGCCGGCGGACAGTGGGAAAGGCGATCGATCAGCTGGTCAGGGCCCTGTACATGAGGCACGCACAGGTCACCGCGGCTGAACGCGGCGAACTGCGCGGTGCCCTGCGCGGTGCCCTGCGGGCACTGGGCATCCCGATTCGCCGCGTCGACACGCTGCCGCCACGTTGAACTCCGCACCAGGGTCACGGGGCCGCACGGTCCCACCCGGCAGGCGCCTGAACGACCTGCTGTACCCATTCCCACGGGTATCGTGACCACCATCGTGCCGTCCTGCCCGATCGATCGCCGATCGATCGGGTTGGGAGTCGTCGCGGCCCAGCGAGGCGGTCGCGCCACCGTCACGGCGGACACGACCGCCTCGCCCCCTCCTACTGCCCCGGGCCCGGGCCAACGGCTAGACGCTCAAGGCCGCGACCCCGGCCGGGGGCCTTTTCGTGTCCCTGCACCAGGCACGCGTTGCACCACGGGCTGCGCTGGCTAGCTCGGGGACACCGCCAGGACGGCCGCGATGCGCTCCGCAGCCGTTTGGATCTCACCGGCGGGGCACAGCGGTTCCAGATCGGGCCCGGATCCTGCGGGCCCGTCCCACCACACCCAGAACCACCACAGCGCGCCGCCCGGCCGCTCGGCGCACCGAACCTCCTGCCGCAGCCCAGGACCGAACCCCTGCCGGCACTCGTCACCCGCACAGTCACCGGCACCGCCGCCGACGCCTGAGGCGCCCTCCGGGTTGAACGCGCCGACCACCCCCTGCCGCCGCACCGTCGCGGCCAGGCCGCGCTCCTGCAGTGCTGCCGCCAGCGCGCTGGCGGCAGCGCGTTGTGATCGCGTCTCAGTGGCTAATGGACCCTTCGCGTCCATCCCTCGACTCCCTGTCTCCACCGCCCCCTCAACGCACCGTACAGAGTCCATCACCAACCGTTCGGGGAATCTCGAAAAGTCGGATGAAACCGCCACCGGCAGGCGACAGGGCCGTGGGCGGCCCCGGCGGGGTTCATGGGGTGTGCTGGCCGGAGCCGGGACCGGGGCCGGGGCCGGGGCCGTGCCAGTCCAGGCAGATGACGGTGGCGTCGTCGAGGAGGTCGCCGCCGGTAACCCTGTTCAGAGCGTGGGTCATGGATCGGACCGCTTCGCGGGGATGGAGTCCGGAGCCGTCCGCGATGAGGGCGGGCAGGTCCAGGGCGTTGGTGTTGCGTTCGCTCATGCCGTCGGTGAGCAGCACCACCCGGTCGCCGGGGGCCAGGTCGAAGTCCTGCACCCGGTGGCCGTGGGGGTTGGGCGCGCCGAAGGGCGGGTCGATGCCGGGTTCGATCACGGTCACCCGCCCGTCGCGCAGTCGCAGCGGCCAGGGATGGCCGGCGTTGACGAACAGGGCCCGGCCGGTGGTCAGGTCGATGCGCAGCAGCTGGCCGGTGGCGGTGGCATCCTGCCCGAAGTCGGTCACGGCCCGGTCGGCCGCCCGGGCTTGTGCGGCCAGGTCGGCGCGGGCGCGGCGGGCGTTGCGCAGGGCACCGACCAGCAGTGTGGCCAGCATCGCGGCGGGCACGTCGTGGCCCATGGCGTCGGTGATGGAGATGTGCAGGCTGCGCTCGTCCAGGCTGTAGTCGAAGGTGTCGCCGGCGATGTCACCGGACGGCTCCAGGTTCCCGGCGATGGTGGCCTGGACGGCCTCGCACGACAACGCGTCCGGCAGCAGATTGTGCTGGATCTCGGCGGCCAGCGACACCGGCATACTGCGCCGTCCCCATTCGTACAGGTCGGTGAAGCGGCGGTTGGCCACCACGATGTAGGCCATGGCATGCGCGGCCTGCGCGACATGCCGCAGTTGCCGGTCACCGGGCCGCTCCCGCATCGTCAGCTCCAGCACGCCGATCGCGTCGCCGCGGTTGGTCACCGGCGCCACTACCCGGTACCCGGGGTCGAACCCGCCCGATGGTCCGGGTGAATCGGTCACGCGGACCTGCTGGGAACTGATCACCTGGTCGTACAGGCTGCCGCTCAACTCCTCCCGGTCGTTCTTACCCTCGCCGAACCGGGCTTCGGCGGGCAGCCGCCACACCGAGTCGCCGGCGAAGTCGGTCAGCATGAAGCACACGTCCGACGCGCCGAGCTGCTCGGCCAGAATACGGCCGATCACCGCCGACGATTCGACCGGCGGCGCCTGCTCCACCGCCGCCAGCAAATGCTCAAGTGCCACGTCCTGCCCAGCCATCACAAACCCCCCATCGACCAGCATTTCCTGCACAGGCGGCCGGTAGCGACCCAAACGTGGCGGCTGGCGCAACGAATGTAGCGGCCAAGGAATAATCGCTACCCCAGCCACCAGGGTGCCATTTTTCGGTCCGCGCCCCCAATGTCGATCACCACAAATCGGGGGCGCTCGCCGACCCGTTCACGGGAGTCCCCGGGCGTGAGCCCGGACCGCCGCCTGCAACTGCGGGACCACGATCAACATGCCCACCCACCTCATGAGCCACCCCGGTCGACACGGCCTTCCCCCCGCCGAGGAACCCCAGGTCGGCCCTGGTGGCGCAGATTCAGTACCAACGGAGCCGAACCTCAACTCGCCGCCACCAAATCCCTCAAACCGGCGGGTGAGGAACGAAATTTCAAAAACATACCCGGATATTACTCCAGATATTTTCCGATATCGGGAGTCGAGGATAGGATTAAAGATATCCGGCAAATACGACATTCTCGCCCTTGAGGGTGACCCGTCACACACCGGCTCAACCCGAACAGGAGGATTGATCACGCCGATTCCGAGCCGTGCGCAACCGACTGGGCGCCGAATGATCGCAGCCAGATCGGCTTAGCGAATGAACCGGGTCGGCCCTGCTGAGATCGCACCGTGCGGCGGCGGGCTCCGCCGCGTCGCCCCGCAGGGACACCCGTCCGGACGGTACTGATCGACAAGCCACCCGGGAACCCGCGTGGCGGCCCCTGGAGAGAGGAAAGGCCCATGCGAACCGCCGCTGAGCCAAGCACGGCCATCGGCCTGACGCCGCACAAGGCGCCCCGGCTGACCCTGCGGCGCTGCGACCCGTCCGGCCGACCCGGTCCGGTCCGGGGCCGCGCACTCCTGGACGGCGGCTGGTGGCCCCGCTCGGCCGACCCGGTCACCGAACTGCCCGGGTTGCTGCTGGCCTTGCGGGCCCACGGCCCACCCGACGGCCACCGGCCGATCAGCCACGTCCTGCTACGCGCGGACGATTGGGACAGCCACCCGCGCCGACTGCTCATCGATGGTCCCGACGACACCCGGGAGGTCCGGCTGAGCTGGTTCGACAACCTCCCCGCCGGCCTACTCACCGCGATATACGCCGACGGCCGCCGCATCGACCTGCTCACCGTCCCGGCCGCCACCGACCACACAGCGGCCCAAGCGGCCCTGGAAAAGGCCGCTAACCCCGCCGACCACCGACCCGCCCCCGACCTGCCGGCCGCCCTCACCGTCCCGGCAGGCCCGCAAGCACCA
>NZ_SMKK01000096.1 GCF_004348425.1 Actinomadura sp. 7K507 | reverse complement strand
GTGCGGGCGGGACCTGTCGCGTGGGCGGTTACCGTCGGACTTCGATTGCGTGTTCGAAGATCGTGACTTAATGTATCCACCATGATGCAGTCCGCAGCCGATCGTGCGAGTGGCGCCCTCACCGTCTCTGCCGTCGGCGGGGCTGTGGCCGGGGCTGTGTCTGAGGTTGTGGGCAGACCGGTGGACGAGGCCCAGGCCGCCGGGCGGCGGTTCCGGGGGAGGAACAAGGCTCCGGCGTGGCGGCGTCCGGCCGATGGGCCGGTGACGGTGGTGCGGTTGCGGCTGGTGCCGGACCCGGCGGCGCGGCATCGGCTGGAGCAGTTGTTCGAGGCGGCGTGGAGTCTGAAGCGGGCGTTGCGGCGCGATGGCCGGGCCCGTGCGCTGGCCTACCGGGCCGGGCACCGCCCCCGCAGCACCCCGCAGGAGGCCAAGCAGTGGCGGGTGCGGCTGGGGTTGTCGCGGGACGCGCTGGAGCGTGCCGGGTACCGGCATCTGGACGCTTCGGGGCATCTGCGGCATCACCTGTCCAAGGCGGTGGCCATGCACATCGCCGACGAGGTGTGGTGCGGGCTGGAACGGCATCTGTTCGCCGACGCGTCGGGGCGCCGCCAGGGTGTGCCCAAGGCGGGGTCGTGGTGGGGGTTCACCCGGATCCCGGGCCGAGCCCGTTCGCACACCACGCCCCGCAAGTGGGAGACGTTCCGGGTGCACGGCACCCTGGCCGGGCACCTGGCCGCCCACCGGGTGCCCGGCCTGCCCGAGGGCTTCACTCCCCAGGAGGCGGCGGCATTGCCGCCGGGAGCCGGTGTGCTGGCCCAGCCCCGCACGATGCCGGTCGCGTCGGCGCCCCGTAGCCGGGGCGGGAAGGGGGTGTGGTGGGAGTATGACGGGCCGTTGACGCTGGTGTATGCGGGTGGCCCGGACGGGTGCCGGGGTGATCTGGTGGTGCCGGTGCGGCTGCCGCAGGGTGCGGGCCAGTGGCCGCACCTGCTGCACACCCTGAGCGATCCCGAGGCGTTCCACAAGGTCGACCTGGTGCGCCGCCGCGATCCGGCGGAGCCGGGCGGGTGGGTGTACGAGGCGCACCTGATGGTCCTGGCACCCGCCTACATCGCGCCGTCGACGGCCGGGCGGCGGGCCCAGGCCCCAACAGGCCGCCGGGGCGGGGTGGACGGCAACGTCTCCAACCTCGCCGTGGTCTCGGCCCCCGCCGAACCGGTCCCTGCCGGAGGGGTTGTCGCCGCGGCGTCGCCGCACACGGCGATGGTCTCCCCGGGCGTGGTCTCCTCGAAGGTGAGGATGCCGCCCGACGAGCGGGACCGCATCGCCCGGCGGGAGCGTAAACGGCGAGGCCGGCAGCGGGCGCTGGAACGCTCGCGCCGCGCGTCCAACACCGCTCAGTACGAACTCGGCAAACGCCAGCGCAAACGCCAGCGCCGCCGCCAAGCCGCCGGACTGCCCCCCAAACAGGTCACAGTGCCCGCCGGGCCGCGCATCGCCCGCGCTAACGGCACACCCCGCCGCTCCCACCACCGCGACACCCTCTCGAACACCTACCGGCGGCTACGCGCCCGCGACGCAGCCGCCGCACAACGCACCACCCAATCCCGCCGCACCCGCGCCCGGCACACCGCCGGGCAGATCGTCGCCGTGCACGGCCCGAACCTGGTGGTTGAGGACTGCGACATCAGCGGCTGGTTCCGGCTGTGGGGACGGGCCTGCGCCCGGTTCACTCCCGGCATGCTCATCACCGCCTTGGAGGGCGAATGCACCAAGACGGGCGGGCGGCTGCTGCGGGCGGCCACCCGCACCACCGCCCTGTCCCAGCACTGCCCGTGCGGACGCCGCGTCCCCAAACACCTCGGTGTCCGCGTCCACCACTGCCCAATCGCCGACGGCGGCTGCGGGCTCACCGGCGATCGTGACCTCATCTCCGCCGCCCTCGCCGCCTTCACCCACCTGCACGATCCCGACGACCCGTCCACCGCACGGGTGGACTACCAAACCTCCCGCCGCGTGCTGTGCGCGGGCGGGCCAGGGCTGCCTGGAGCCCTGACCGAGTCAACCGCACCCATCCCCACACCCAGCACCGGCACCCGAGCCGGTGCCGGGACGGGGAACGCGGCAGCCATTCCGGCCAAACCCCGCCGCCGCACACCACGGCGGCGGAACCGGCGGGCGGCCTCTGCTCGGCAAACCCGGACCAGTACGGCGCCGACCCCGGATGAACCACCCCCACCCACCACACCGGCGGGCGAGGCAATGGTCACGCCGGACAGACACCGACCACGAATCCGACTGTTCAACAAACCCCCACCACGGGACTTGTTCAACAGGCCTTAGAACCAGCAGGGACCCGTTCCCCAGGCCCACGCCCACTCCCATGGGAGCAGGAGGTGGATGCGACAGTGCAGGTTGCCCCAGACGATGTAGGGCCCGCTTTCGTCCCACCCGATGTCACCCATGTTCTCCTCCACCGCTGCCTGGAGAGGAGCGGGAAGTTGCTGGATGACGCTCTCGGGAACCTGACGGTCGCTCTCCGGCGCCGGTGCCGCCTGCGCCGGGACCGCGGTCAAGGTCAGCGCACCGGTCAGGGCCAGGGACCCCACTGCCATGCTCAGTTTCCTCATGCGCCGATTCTGAACTCGCGGGCCGCCGGTGTCTTGTCACCTTGCCAACAAAAACTGGCAAGGTTTGGCCCCGCCGGTCTCGTGGCCGGCTGGCTAGACTCGTGGGCGTGAGGACGTTCGCAGGTCAGGTGATGATGCCCCGCTCGCGGGGCCGCTGACGCGCGACGACGTTCTTCGAGGCCCTGTTCGCGGGGCCTCTTCTCGTTTCTGGGGCTCCGGTCTTTCTGGAGGTTCCCAATGGGTTCTTACATCACCACGACCATTCCGTACGTGAACGCGCGCCCGCATCTGGGATTCGCGCTCGAACTCGTACAGGCGGACGTCCTCGCCAGGCATCGGCGGCGCGACGGGGCCGTCCGGTTCCAGGCGGGGACGGACGACAACTCGCTGAAGAACGTGCTGGCCGCCGAAGCAGCCGGTGAAGCCGTCCAGGAGTACGTCGACCGGCTCGCCGCCGAATTCGTCGGACTGGCCGGTCCGTTGTCGCTGTCGGTGGACGACGTCATCCGCACCAGCCGCGATCCGCGGCACCGCACCGGAGTCGAACGGCTGTGGCGGGCATGCGCCGAGTCCGGAGATCTGTATCGGCGGCATTACGAGGGGCTGTACTGCGTCGGGTGCGAGCAGTTCTACGGCGAGGGCGAACTGGTCGACGGACTGTGTCCCGAACACGGCACCGTTCCGCAGCAGGTCTCCGAGGAGAACTGGTTCTTCCGCCTGTCCCGGTACGCCGGGAGGCTGCACGACCTCATCAGCGGCAGCGGTTTGCGCATAGAACCGGCTGAGCGGCGCAACGAGGTGCTCTCGTTCATCGCGGGCGGTCTGGAGGACTTCTCCGTTTCGCGGTCGGTCGAGCGTGCGCGGGGCTGGGGAATCCCCGTGCCCGACGACCCCGACCAGGTCATCTACGTGTGGTGGGATGCGCTCGGCAACTACATCACCGCTCTCGACTACGGGCGTGACGGTGCCGACTTCGAGCGATGGTGGGCGGGGGACGGCCGTCGCGTGCATCTCGCCGGCAAGGGCGTGCTGCGGTTTCACGCGGTGTACTGGCCGGCGATGCTGCTTTCCGCCGGGCTGCCGCTGCCGGACGAGATCCTGGTGCACGGGTATCTCACGGCGAACGGACGGAAAATCAGCAAGTCGGCGGGCGTCACCGTCGATCCCGTCGCGCTCGTCCAGGACTACGGAGTGGACGCCGTGCGGTGGTGGCTGCTCCGGGAAGTGCCCAAAGCGGGAGACGCCGACTTCACCGTCGAGCGGCTGGTTTCGCGGGCGAACGACGAACTGGCAAACGGGCTCGGCAACCTGGTGAATCGGGTCGTATCGATGGTCCATCGGTATCGGGACGGCGTCGTTCCTGCCTGCGAAGCTCCCGGAGAGCTCGGCGAGCTATGCCGCGAGGCGCCAGACCTCGTCGACGCCGCGCTGGACGATTTCGACTTCCGGCGGGCGACCTCCGCGGTCTGGAGAATCGTTGATGAGGCCAATCGCTACATCAACCGCGTCCGTCCCTGGGAACTGGCCAAGGCGGAAGACCCGCGGCTGGACGGCGTCCTCGCCGAACTGGTGAACGCGTGCCGGGCCGTCGCCGGCGCGCTGGAGCCGTTCCTGCCCGATGCCGCGGGCCGCGTCGCGCGGCAGTGCGCCGGTGAGCCGCTTCCGCCGCCGTCTCCGCTGTTCCGCCGTCTCGGCTGACGCCGTCTCGGCTGGCGGCGCGTTTACCCGATGGGGACGTTGGCTTGCTCTCCTCTCGGGTAGGGCCTCTGAACTACCGAGAGGAGTGTCTGTCGTGACGGACGTTTCGAGCAGGGGGCCGCAGCCGGGGGACGAGCGTCCGGTGCTCACCAACCGCCAGGGCCACCCGGTCTACGACAACCAGAACCAGCGCACGGTGGGCTCCAGGGGCCCGGCGACGCTGGAGAACTATCAGTTCCTGGAGAAGATCAGCCATTTCGACCGTGAGCGCATCCCGGAGCGCGTCGTCCACGCGCGGGGCGTGACGGCGTACGGGTTCTTCGAGGCGTACGGGAAATGGGGCGACGAGCCGATCGCGACGTTCACCCGCGCGAAACTGTTCCAGGAGCAGGGGAAACGCACGCCGATCGCGCTGCGGTTCTCCACGGTCATCGGCGGGCGCGACTCGGCCGAGACGGCCCGCGACCCGCGCGGTTTCGCCATCAAGTTCTACACCGAGGACGGCAACTGGGACCTCGTCGGGAACAACCTCGCGGTCTTCTTCATCCGCGACGCCATCAAGTTCCCGGACGTCATCCACGCCCTCAAGCCGGACCCGGTGACGTTCCGCCAGGAACCGGCGCGGATCTTCGACTTCATGTCGCAGACACCGGAGTCGATGCACATGCTGGTCAACCTCTTCAGCCCGCGCGGGATCCCCGCCGATTACCGGCACATGCAGGGTTTCGGGGTTAACACCTACAAGTGGGTAAACGGGGCGGGCGACACGAAGCTCGTCAAGTACCACTGGATGCCCAAGCAGGGCGTCCGGAGCATGACGGAGGAGGACGCGGCGGCGGTGCAGGCCGGCGACCTCGGGCATGCCACCAGGGATCTGCGCGACGCCATCGACCGGGGCGACTTCCCGGAATGGGAGCTCGTCGTCCAGATGATGGACGACCACGAGCATCCGGAACTCGACTTCGACCCGCTCGACGACACGAAGGTATGGCCGGAGAACGAGTTCCCCCCGATGCCGGTGGGGCGGATCGTCCTGGACAGGAACGTCGAGAACAACTTCGCCGAGAACGAGCAGATCTCGTTCGGCACGGGCGTCCTGGTGGACGGCCTCGACTTCTCCGACGACAAGATGCTCGTCGGCCGGACGTTCTCCTACAGCGACACCCAGCGCCACCGGGTCGGGCCGAACTACCTGCAACTGCCCGTCAACCAGGCCAAGCACACGCAGGTACAGACGAACCAGCGTGACGGAGAGATGGCGTACTACGTCGATTCGGGCGGCGCGAATCCGCACGTCAATTACGAGCCGTCGATCACGGGCGGCCTGCGGGAAGGGCAGTATCCGACGCACGACGAGCAGGGTCCCGAAGTACGGGGGCGGCTCACCCGCATGCGCATCGCGCGGCCGAACGACTACAAGCAGGCGGGCCAGCGCTACCGGCTGCTGGAGGACTGGGAGCGCGACGACCTGGTGGGCAATTTCGTGGCGCTGATCTCGCAGTGCGCGCGTCCCGTCCAGGAGCGGATGGTCTGGCATTTCCTGCTGGCCGAGGACGACCTCGGGCTGCGCGTCGGCGAGGGACTCGGCATCGGCCCGGACGACGTCGGGCACCTCGATCCGCTACCGGGCCAGGACCTTTCCGACGAGGACCGGCAGCGGCTCGGGAACCTCGGCAAGAACGGGCCGCGGGACGTCGGCGGCCTGAAGATGACCCACTGCGTCCCGAACGAAAGGGCCGTCCACAAGCATTAGTTCTCGGTGAGGAGAGCGTGGAGGCGGCGGTCCATTTCGGGTCGCATGGCCTGGCAGTGGCCGTCGACCGCCGCCTCGACGATCTCGCCCTCGGCGGTGAACGCGGTCTCCATGACCGTGACGTACTCGGTCGTGGGCGGGTAGAGCCGGGCGGCGGCGCTGGCCGTCCGGCGGACGACGACGCGGGCGCCGGTGCGCACCGCGCACTCGAAATGGTGGATCTCATGGCCGGCGCGGGCCTCGCTGGCCCCGAGGTCGCGGAACGAGTCGAGCACGGCGGTCTTGTCGTGGGCGCCGAGGTAGCCGGACAGGGCGTCCCGGACGAGCGCCAGCACGGCATGGGTCCGCAGATGCGTGTAGGCGGGGACGCGCGCGGTGATCTCGCCGACCACCTCGGCGATGATCTCGTCGAGGCGCTCGGTGAGGAACTGCTCCAACTCGGGCTTCATGGGACGTCTCCCATTTCGTTGGCGCATGGGCGCAATGGGGGCATGTTACCGGCGCGTAGGCGCGATGTGTTCCCTTATTCCCACAAGTCCTTGGCGCGACACCGGTCGGCCCCTCCCGCCCGTCAAGCCGGGTTGGCGGCCGAGCCTTCCGTGCTGAGCAGGACGATCGTCCCTGCGTGCTCTGGAGCGACGCTTGAGCGGCGGTGAAGTGTCAGGGCGGCGCGGGCACCGGCCAGGGAGGCGGCCCCGCAAGGTCCTGCGGAGACACCGAGGGCGGCCAGGTCGCTACCGGCTCGGGCGGCGTCCGCATCGGTGACCGCTACGGCCGCGTCCACGCCCGAGCGGAGGACCGGCCAAGCGAGGCTGGACGGTGTAGCGCAGTTGAGCCCCGCCATGGTCGTCGTTCCGGTCTCGATGGTGAGCGGACGGTCGTGGTGGAGGCTTGCCAGCACACAAGGGGCGGCATCGGATTCCACGCACAGAACGGTGGGCGCGGACCGTCCAGACCTGTAGTGGGTTACAGCGGCCTGGGCCAGCGACCCCACCCCGACTGGGACGGCGACAAGACCCGCCGGGTCGGCGCCAGCAGCGACGAGTTGTTCGTCGATTTCGGTGAAGAGGGTGGAGTAGCCGTCGACGATCCACTGCGGGACGCGTTCGTACCCAGGCCACGCGGTGTCCTGGACGAGCAGCGCCGACGGGTCGGAGGCCGCCGTGTCCGCCGCGACCCGCACCGCCTCGTCGTAAGGCGCGGGCACCTCCGTGACTCCCGCCCCCTCCTCCTTGATCGCGGCCACGGCGGCGGGGTGGACGCCCGACGGGACGAAGACGTCCGCGGTGAGCCCGAGGAGGCGGGCCATGGCGGCGACCGCGCGGCCGTGGTTGCCGTCCGTCGCCGTCACGAGCCGTACCGGCGGACCGTCGAACTCGCGCAGCCGCCCGCGCAGGCCGCCGGGCAGCGGGCCGGGCGGCAGGCCGTAGTGGTCGCAGAGCGCCCGGTGAACGCCCCACGAAGCGCCGAGGATCTTGAACGCGGGCAGCCCGAGGCGGGACGACTCGTCCTTCACGAACAGCCGCGCGGCGCCCAGTTCGGCGGCCGGCGACGGCAGTTCCACGAGCGGCGTCGGGGCGTAGCCGGGGAGCGTCCGGTGGAAGGACGCGACGTCGCCGGGGGCGGGCGGGCATGTCCACGCCCTGGCGGCCGGGCGGGCGAACCAGGACAGACCGAGCGAGGCGGGAGCCGTGACCATGGACGACACGCTTCCCCAGCCACCTTCGATCGGTCCAGCGAATGTTTCTGAGCGATAATCATCAGCTGAACCGATGAATGGGGGGCCCGTGCTGGATCTTCACCGGCTCCGGCTGCTTCGCGAGCTGAAGCATCGCGGGACGCTCGCCGCCGTCGCCGAGGCCCTCGCCTATAGCCCGTCGTCGATCTCGCAGCAGCTGTCCGTCCTGGAGAAGGAGGCGGGCGTTCCCCTGCTCGAACCGGTGGGGCGGCGCGTCAGGCTGACGGCCCAGGCCGAGATCCTCGTCGCGCACACCGAGGCCGTCCTGGAACGCCTCGAACGCGCGGAGGCCGACCTCGCCGCGTCCCTGCGCGATGTCACGGGGCGGGGCATCACGGGTGTCCTGCGCGTGGCCGCGTTCCAGACCGCCGCGCTCGCCCTCGTCCCGGACGCGCTCAGCGCGCTCCGCGAAGCCCATCCGCGGCTACGCGTCGAGATCACCCAGCGAGAGCCCGAGAGCGCACTCCCGGCCCTGCTCGCACGGGACTTCGACCTGGTCATCACCGAGGAGTACCCGGGTGACCCGGGCCCCCGCCCCGCCGGCCTGGAGTACGCGGAACTGGGCCAGGACGAACTCACCCTCGCCCTCCCGTCCCCCGCGTCGCAGGGAGCCGGGCTGCGGGAGGCGGCCGGGGCCGCGTGGGTCATGGAGCCGGAGGGGACCGCGTCCCGCCGGTGGGCGATGCGGCTCTGCCGCGCGGCGGGGTTCGAGCCGGACGTGCGGTTCGAGTCGACCGACCTGCTGCTGCATCTGCGGCTGGCCGAGCGCGGTCACGCCGCCGCGCTGCTGCCGGGGCTCGTGTGGGCGGGGCGTCCGCCGGCGGTTCCGGTCGTCCGGTTGCGGGAGCAGGACCGGGTCCGGCGCCTGTTCGCCGCGTCCCGCCGGGGAGGCGGCTCGCACCCCGCCGTCCGCGCCTTCCGGGACGCGCTCGCCGGCGGATTTGCGGAGCGGAGCTAGCCTGGAAGGCTGACGGCTCATAGCCGCCGCGCGCGACGCCCAGGCGCAATGCCCAGGTCACAGCCCCGAAGCCTGGGCGGGCCGAGACATAAGAGCTCGTTCCGTTCTGCTGAACGCCCCCCCATGCCGGAGGACCCCGGTCTACGGGTCTCCCCAGGGGATAAGTACACCCCGGATAGGGGTTTTCCCCTATGGCGATTAATTCGCCCGGCGGGCAGAGTCATATTCAGCAGCAGGGGAACGAGGTCCCCTCCGCAGGAAGAAGGCAATGATGTCGAACACGCCGCCCCCCACCTCGCTGAGCACCTCCGACCTGGCCGAGATCCTGTTCTGCTGCGGGCTGCAGGAATCCGACCGTCCCTCGGCCGAGCAGGTTCGCACGGCCATACACGACCGGTTCGGCGCCTGCGGAGGTGACCGCTCCGCCTGCCTCGCCATCGTCGCCCAGGAGGCGGGCGACCACCCGGAGAACTACCTCGCGCGGATGCGCTGGGCCCTCACCACGGTGTCCGAGGCCTACCGGCGCGAACTCACCACCGCAGCCTGACCGGCCCACGACAAGGGAGGAAGCCCATGCGTTCACAGTTCACCGACCGGCGCGAGGACATCGTCCCGCGTTCGCTCCGCGACCTGCTCGCCACCGAGGCGTCCCAGGCCGGGAACGAAAGGCGCCGCCGCCGACAACGCAAGACCATGACCGTCCGGCGCGTCACTTAGCCACCGCGCCCGGGCACCCCGCGCGGTCCGCCGGTCGACGGCGGACGTGCGGGGTCAGTGGCGCGTCTTCTTGCTCTTCGTCTTGCTCTTCTTCTTGGACTTGCTCCCGGACTCCCACTCGTACCCAGAGGTGTTGTTCTCGCAGTACCGGTCGGCGACCTTCCGGTCCGTCGCGTCGTGCTCACACCAGCGGTTGCTGCCACCGCAGGCGGTCAGCCCGGACGCGGCGACCAGGACGGTGAGCGCTAGGGCGACGGGGCGTTTCTTCGGCATGTTCGGCCTCTCTGCGGCTGCTGCGACCAAGACGATCGACGTGTCTCTGACGTGCGCGATCACGCAACGCGTTCCGCCGGAGCGTGATACGGGGCGTGACCGGCTCCGGACGCGAACTATGCTTGCGCCCGTGAGCGATGAGCCGACGGAGGATCAGGACGGCCACCCGGGCGGCGGCCGCGAGTACCGCATCGGCGAGCTCGCGAACGCCGCCGGAGTCCCGGTGCGGACGCTGCGCTACTACCAGGAGCGCAAGCTGCTCCCGCCGCCGCGCCGCGAGGGACGCATCGGCCTCTACTCCGAGGACCATCTGGCCCGCCTGCGCATGATCGGGAACCTGCTCGACCGCGGGCACACCCTCGAAGGCATCCGCGAGCTGCTGTCGGCGTGGGAACAGGGCCGCGACATCGGTACCGTCCTCGGCGTCGAGAAGGCCGTCACGACGCCGTGGTCCCAAGAGGTCCCGGTGACGATGACGCTGGACGAGCTCGCGGCGCTGTTCCCCGGCCAGGTCGACCCGAAGTCCGTGGAAAGGGCCATCGCCCTAGGCCACATCGAGGTGGACGGCGACCGTGTCACCCACTGGAGCCGCCGCCAGCTGGACGCGACGGTGACGCTCGTCCAGGCCGGGGTGCCTCTGGAAGAGGTCCTGTCGGCCGGGCAAGAACTCCAGCGCAGCATGGACGACCTCGCCGCGATGTTCATCCGGCTGATCGCGACGCACGTCGTCGGGCGCATCGACGACCAGGACCTCGGTGAGCTCACCGAGGTCCTCGCGCGGCTGCGGCCCGGCGCGCAGGTCACCGTCGAGGCGGGCTTCGCCCGCGCCATGGACCGGCAGGTCCGCGCCGCGATCGACCAGCTGCTCGGGCGGCTGACCGCCCCCTGAGCTGCGGGAACCCTGCGGTCTGTGATCGATTGGCAGCGGCTGGTCGTCGCGGTCCCCGCCGGAGGTCTGATCGGCCGTAATATCGGGCAGATGGTTGATGAGGAACGCTGGAAGGCGCGATTCCGGGCAGCCCGGATGAGCCTGCCCCGATGGGCGAGAGATGCCCCTAGCCACAGCATCTACAGATCGAACGCCACCGGAACGTGGGAGCTCTACACGTGGGACCGTGACACCGGCACGCAACGCCAGGTGACCGACCGGCCGAACGGCACCTGGATCGGCACCGTCGACCCGTCCGGCGAATGGGTGTGGTGGTTCGCCGACACCGACGGCGACGAGTTCGGCGTCTGGAAACGCGTCCCGTTCGACGCGGACGAAGGGGCGGAGAGCGAACCCGCCGTCCCCGAACTCGAACCGTCCTACCCGTCCGGGCTGTGCCTGGGGCGCACCGGTCTCGCCGTCGTCGGGCGGACGACCGACGACGGCAACACGATCCACCTGTGCCAGGCCGGCGCGGATCCCGAGGTCCTGTACCACCATGCCGAGGACGCGCACGTCGCCGCGCTGTCCCGCGGCGAGAGCCTGATCGCGATCGGGCACAGCGAGCACGGCGACAGCAGGCACATGGCGCTGCGCGTCGTGCGTCCCGACGGCGCCACGGTCGCCGACCTGTGGGACGGCCCCGGCAAGGGCGTCTACGCGGCGGGATTCGCCCCGGTCGAAGGGGATTCGCGCCTCCTCGTCAACCACGAGCGCCGGGGCCGGGACGAGATGCTGATCTGGGACCCGGTCATCGGCACCCAGCAGGAGATCACCCTCGACCTGCCCGGCGAGATCGGCGCCGGCTGGTACCCGGACGGGACCGCGCTGCTGGTCTCCCACTCCCACGAGGCGCGCGACGAGCTGTACCGGTACGACATCTCGGACAAGAGCCTGACCAGGATCAAGACGCCGCGCGGCGTGATCGGCGGGGCGGACGTCCGCCCGGACGGGACGGTCGAGTTCTCCTGGTCGTCCGCCGCCGAGCCGCCGGTGATCAGGTCCTCGTCGGGGGCGGTCGTCCTCACCCCGCCCGGACCCGCCGCTCCCCCGTCCGTCCCGGTCGAGGACGTGTGGGTGGACGGCCCCGCCGGCCGCATCCACGCGCTGGTCAGCAAGCCGGAGGGCGACCGGCCCTACCCGACGGTGTTCGACGTCCACGGCGGGCCGACCGCGCAGGACGACGACTCGTTCGCCGCGCCCGTCGCCGCCTGGGTCGACCACGGGTTCGCCGTCGTCCGCGTCAACTACCGGGGCTCCACCGGATACGGCTCGGAATGGCGCGACGCCATCGAGGGGCGTGTGGGGCTCACCGAACTCGAAGACATCAAGGCCGTCCGCGACTGGGCGGTGTCCAGCGGGCTCGCCGACCCGTCGCGGCTCGTGCTGACGGGCGGCTCGTGGGGCGGTTTCCTCACCCTGCTCGGCGTCGGCACGCAGCCGGACGACTGGAGCGTCGGCGTCGCGGGCGTCCCCGTCGCCGACTACGTCGCCGCCTACGAGGACGAGATGGAGGGCTTGCAGGCATTCGACCGGTCGCTGTTCGGCGGTTCCCCGGACGAGGTCCCGGACCGCTACCGCGAATCGTCCCCGATCACCTACGTCTCGAAGGTCAAGGCCCCGGTGATGATCCTCGCCGGGGAGAACGACCCGCGCTGCCCCATCCGGCAGATCGACAACTACCTCGGACGGCTCGACGAGCTGGGCCACCCGCACGAGATGTACCGGTACGACGCCGGTCACGGCTCCCTCGTCGTCGAGGAGCGAATCACCCAGATGGCCGCCGAAATCGGCTTTGCCCGCAAGCATCTCGGTATGTCGTGATCTTCCCGGGGACGGGCGGACGCACCGCCCGTCCCCGGGTTTACAAGATCGAATGCCGGGCATTTTCCCGACCGGCCGCTAGTGAGCATTGAACGTTCTCATCCGGACCGCCGCCACGGCCGTCGGCCGGCACGACCGGCGCGGATGGAAAGGTTCAACGAGCCGGTAAGGACCCGGCTCGCCCCCCGGCGCTCGACCATCGTCGATCTGGGGGGGATCACATGACACGGCTTCAGTACGCCCATGCCCGCGCCCGGCAGGCCCTCGGCCACCGAAAACCCGTGGCCCACGGCCCGGCGTTCCGGCTGACGGCCCTGATGACCGGCCTGGCCATCGCCACCACGACCCTTGCCGTCGCGAGTCCGCGCGCGTCCGCCGCAGAACGGGACGCGAAGCGCCGTCCCGCCTCGGGAGCCGTCGCGGACGCACGCACCGTGGCCGCGGCAGTGCCCGCCTCGAATCGCGACGCGTCCGCCGATCGGCCGGCGCTGCGCACGGGCTCCACCGCGCCGCCGGAACCGGAGCCGGAGAGGCCGGGCTCCATCCCGGCCGACGAACCGCCGCCCCTCCTGCACATCCCGGACCTGGGAATCACACCACAGGTCTTCCCGACACCGCCCGGCAGCGCGTCTCCGGACACCCCGCCCAAGGACACCACGCCCGGGGACACGGCGCCGGGCGACCCGGGACCCCAGGGGCCCGAGCCTCAGGTCGCCCCACCACCGGACGCAGCACCGCAGGGCGCCGAGCCGCAAGACGCCGCACCCAACGGTGCCGTCCCACCGGGTGCCGAGCCGCAGGAGGCCGCAGCCCCGGGGCTCGTCCTCCCGGACGGGGTGCCTCCCGGCATGCCCGAGTCGCGGCGGCTGGAGCAGGGGATCGCCAAGAAGGTCCTCCGCGGGAACGGGATCCGGTGGACCTCGACCGGCGGCTGCTCGAAGCGGAGCGGCACGACCTGCACGTCGTTCGAGAAGATCCGCTGGGGGACGGTCAAGGGCGTGATCCGCTTCGCGAAGTCGAGCGGCTGCGACGTCACGGTCACCGGCGGCACCGAGCGCGGCCACGCGAGCGGTGCCTACAGCCACTGGAACGGCTACAAGGCCGACATCGCGCCCACCCGCTGCGTCGACCGCGCGATCAAGCGCTTCCCGTCGGCCGGAGTCCGGGGGGACGGCGCCAAGCTCTACCGCTCACCGGGCGGCGTCCTGTTCGCCCGCGAGAAGGACCACTGGGACGTCACTTTCCGGTGAGCCCTTCCAGGGTCAGGCGCGGACCTCGCGGATGATGCCGACCAGTTCCCGGGTGACCGACTTGAAGCCCGGCATCCGCGACATCGACACCATGCGGTTGACCAGCGGGACCGTCCGCTCCACGAGCAGGTACGTCTTGCGGCAGCCCGGCGAGCTGTCATGCACCCAGTACAGGACGATGCCCATCGAATAGATCCACAGCAGCTCGGGCAGCTCCGCCCGGAACTCCTTGTCGATCTTCAGGTCGGAGCCGTCCACGACCTCGCGGTAGACCCGCACCGCCGACTCGCGGGCCGGGCCCGACTCGGCGCTGAACGGGTTGAGCGGGCTGGTCGGCTCGGCGGCGAACTTGAAGAACTTCCCGGCGAACTCGTGGTAGGGGACCATCGTGTCGACCCGGGCCTTCAGCACGCCGAGCAGCCGCCGCGAGAACTCCGTCTCCGCGTCCAGGACGGCCCGGCACGCGGCGACGTGCTCGTCCTGCAGCTCGTCGTAGTACGCCTGGATCAGCTCTTCCTTGGAGCCGAAGTAGTAGTAGGCGTTGCCGACCGAGACGCCCGCCTCCTTGGCGATCGCCCGCATCGTCGTAGCCTCGTAGCCGCGCTCCCTGAACAGCCGCAACGCCGTCACGACGATCAGGGACCGCGTCTGCTCGGACTTCACGGCCTTCGTCTCGGTCACGCATGCCAGCCTAAAGCCCGCCACGCCGTCCTGCTCATCCTGAGAAGTCCGGCGGCCAGCCGCCAGGCGACGGGCCCGGTGGCGCCAGGCGGCGGGTCCGGCGGCCACGAGCCCGGCGACCCGCGCGGCGTCCGGTCCCCTCGCGAAGGCCGCCGCCGCGCGTCTACGCCGGGGTCAGCGGCCGGTGCCGCCGTAGACGACGGCTTCGACCTGCTCGGCGTCGAGGTCGAAGGCGTGGTGCGCGGCGACGACGGAGGAGTCGATGTCGTCCTGGGCGACGACGACCGAGATCCGGATCTCCGACGTGGAGATCATCTCGATGTTCACCCCGGCGTCGGCGATCGCGCTGAACAGCTTGGCCGTGACGCCCGGGTGCGAACGCATCCCGGCACCGATCAGCGACACCTTGCCGATCCGGTCGTCGTAGCGGAGCGACTCGAACCCGATGCGCTCCTTCAGCTTGTTGAGCGCCGTCAGCGCGGTCTGCCCGTCGGTGGCCGGCAGCGTGAACGAGATGTCGGTGCGGCCGGTGGACGCCGCCGACACGTTCTGCACGATCATGTCGATGTTGATCTCGGCCTCGGACAGCACGGTGAAGATCGCGGCGGCCTCACCGACCTTGTCCGGCACCCCCACCACCGTGATCTTGGCCTCGCTCCGGTCGTGCGCGACCCCGGAGATGATCGCCTGCTCCATGTCGTGTCCTCCGATATCGCTGCTGTCGACGACCCACGTGCCCTCCTTCGTACTGAACGAGGACCGCACGTGGATCGGGATGTTGTAGCGGCGCGCGTACTCCACGCAGCGCAGATGCAGGATCTTCGCACCGTTCGCCGCCATCTCCAGCATCTCCTCGTAGGAGATCTTCGAAATCTTGTGGGCGGCCGGCACGATGCGCGGGTCGGCGGTGAAGACACCGTCGACATCGGAGTAGATCTCGCACACGTCGGCGTCCAGCGACGCCGCCAGCGCGACCGCGGTGGTGTCGGACCCGCCGCGGCCGAGCGTGGTGATGTCCTTGGTGCCCTGCGAGACGCCCTGGAAACCGGCCACGATGCAGATCGAGCCCTCGTCCAGCGCGGTGCGGATCCGTCCCGGCGTCACATCGATGATCTTGGCTTTGCCATGCGAGCCGTCGGTGATCACGCCGGCCTGGGAGCCGGTGAACGAGCGGGCCTCATGGCCCAGGTTCGCGATGGCCATGGCCAGCAGGGCCATCGAGATCCGCTCGCCCGCGGTGAGCAGCATGTCCAGCTCACGGCCCGGCGGCAGGGGACTGACCTGCTCGGCCATATCGATGAGATCATCCGTCGTGTCACCCATGGCGGACACGACGACGACGACGTCGTTGCCCGCCTTCCGCGTCGCGACGATGCGCTGGGCGACCCGCTTGACGCCATCGGCGTCGGCGACGGAGGAGCCACCGTACTTCTGCACGATTAGAGCCACGAGTGGGCGCTCCTCGAATCGGGGTCAGGCGTACCGAACGAAGAGTCTATCGAGCCTGGACAAGCGACTTACGGTCAGGTAACTCGCTCGGGCGGTATGGTTCCCACTTCAACGTCCCGGACGCACGGGCGGACGCGCTCGTCCGGCCGCCGCGGCAGCGGAGCGTCCGACCCCCCGATCCCCCTTCACAAGGAGTGTCATGGCCGATTCCGTCAAGCTTCAGGTGACCGGCACGCCCGATCAGGTCCGCCCCCTGCTGGAGCAGGCGCTGCAGCCCGAGGGCTTCCGTTTCACGTGGGAGAACCCCGCGGAGGCCATCGTCGAGAAGGGCAGCCGCACCAAGGCGATGCTCCTCGGGGCGTTCGGCACCCACTACAAGTACCGCATCATCCTCCGCCCGCAGCAGGACGGCAGCCTGGTCGTCGACGCCGGCCTCGCCACGACCGGCATGTCCGGCGGCGCCGTCGGCGTCGCCAAGGTCCGCAAGAAGCTCGACGAGGTCGGCCGCGTCATGGTCACCGCCTTCCAGAACTCCGGCACCCTGATCAGCGCCTGAGCTGACGGCCCCCTCTCGCCGGACGCACCGGCTCCCCCGCACGGAACGAAGTCACGGCGTCGAACGCCGGCGGACCACCTGCGGGCGGGGTGAAGCGTCTACGTAACGGCAGGGGTTGGCGGGATGGCGTGGTTCATCTCGTCCACCCGTGATCCGTTGCGTCCGCGCCATGCCCCGGCGGGGCGTGCGCGGCGGTGACCGAGCTGATGGGAGAGCTGATGGCCGAACTGCCGCGCGTCCGCAGAGGGCCGCTGGATTCGTTGTACGCGGCGCTGCGGCGGCGGGCTCCGCAGATCGCCGCGACGCGTCCGGACCGCGAGGACGCCGGGCTGCGCGTCGGATACCGGGGGCAGACCGCCACGGTCATCTGGGACGGCGAGCTCGGATCGTTCGCGTGGGAGTCCGAGGCGGGCGGGCAGATCGGCTCGGACGCCGAGAAGGCCGCCGAGGTGATCGCGTGGACGATGGGCGCGCCGGTCAATCCCGGCGCGCCCTACTGAGCGGCGGCGACTTCGGGGGCGACGTCCAGACGGGCGTTGGCGACGAAGGCGTGCAGGGCGCGCAGCGCCGCGCCGGCGTGGTTGCCCCAGTGGTTGAAGTAGGAGTACTGCCACCACCACAGGGCTTCCAGGGGACGGTCCTGCTGGTAGTGGCGCAGCCCGTGGACGAGGTCGCTGGCGACGTCGACCAGGTCGTCCGACAGGCGGTAGGACGTCGGTTCGGTGTCCTTGTAGGGGTCGAAGACCTCGACGTACTCGTCCAGGGCCACGAGGCGCTCGGACAGGCCCTGCCGGACGGCGTCGAGGTCGGGGTCGTCGCCGACCTCCGGCTCCCAGTTGTCGGGGAGGATCACGTCGGCGCTGGCACCGAGCTGCGCGCCGGCCAGGATGACCTGCGACACCTCCAGCAGGAGCAACGGGATGGTGTGCGTGCCCCCGTCGCCGCGGGCGACGGCCTCCAGGCCGCTCAGGTAGTTGTCGACATGGCACGCCACGCGTTCGGCGAGGGCGTTCCAGTCCTGCGGGCTGTTGGTGTCAGACATCGAGCAGCCTCCGTCCTTCGAATGCGCGGCCAAGCGTCACCTCGTCGGCGTACTCGAGGTCGCCACCCACCGGCAGGCCGCTGGCCAGACGGGTGACGGTGAGCCCCATGGGCTTGACGAGCCGGGCGAGATACGTCGCCGTCGCCTCGCCCTCCAGGTTGGGGTCGGTGGCGAGGATCAGCTCGGTCACCGCCCCGTCCGCGAGGCGCTGCATCAGCTCACGGATGCGCAGGTCGTCCGGGCCGACACCCTCGATGGGGCTGATCGCGCCGCCGAGCACGTGGTAGCGGCCGCGGAACTCACGGGTCTTCTCGATCGCGACGACGTCCTTGGACTCCTCGACGACGCAGATGATGTGGGGATCGCGGCGCGTGTCACGGCAGATCCGGCACTCCTCCTCCTCCGCGACGTTCCCGCACGTCCCGCAGAAGCGGACCTTGTCCTTGACCTCCTTGAGCGCCTTGCCGAGACGCTCGACGTCGGCCGGGTCGGCGGCGAGAAGGTGGAAGGCGATCCGCTGCGCGCTCTTGGGGCCGACGCCGGGCAGCCTGCCCAGCTCGTCGATGAGGTTCTGGACCACCCCTTCGTACAACGGACCCCTCCTTTCTGTGTACCGGCCGACTCAGGCGCCGGAACCGCCGGAACCGCCGGAGCCAGGACCGCCCAGACCCGGGAAACCGCCGGGCAGCCCGCCGCCTCCGCCCGCTCCGCCGAGCCCGGGGATGCCGCCACCGCCGCCGAGGCCCTCGGCGAGCGGCCCCATCTTCTCCTGCTGCAACTGCTGCGCCTCGCGGCCCGCGTCGCGGATCGCGGCCAGCACCAGGTCGGCGATGGTCTCGGCCGTGTCGGCCGGATCGTCGGCGTCGATGGTCTTCGGGTCGATCGACAGACCCGTGACCTCGCCCTGCCCGTTGACCGTCACGGTGACGAGCCCGCCCCCGGCGGTGCCCTTCACCTCGGCCTCCGCGAGTTCGCGCTGGGCACTGAAAAGCTGCTCCTGCATGGCCTGCGCCTGCTGGAGCAGTTCTTGCATGTTCAGCTGACCACCGGGTTCCACGGTGCACTCCTCTTCCGGCCCCCCGAAAGGGCCTTCTCTCTGGCGCTCCGCCAGCCACCGGACGTCCGTCCCCCGAGACTACGGGCTCCCGGCGCTCCGCCGTAAGTACGGGCACCGGTCGGCCCCGTCGGGAAGATCTTGGGCACGGTGGTTCCGCGTCACGTCCGGGTCAAACGCGGCCGATCGCCGCTACGGCTGGGCGGGGGCCGAGTTGTCGATCTCGCGGATGATCTGGCCGCCGAGTTCGCGCTGGATGAGCGCCATGCCGCTCATCTCGGCCTCGGTGCCGTCCGCGTCCGCGTCGCCGACCGGGTCGACCTCGTCGCTCTCGTCCATCGGCGGGGGATCGGGCGGGGGCGGAGGCTCGTCCGGAGGCGGGGGCGGCGGCGGTTCCGGCGCCGATTCGGCTCTCGGGGCGGGCGGCCCGGTGTCCGGACGGGCCTGCGGCCGCGGCTGCTGCCGTGGCTCCGGGTTCGGTGCGGCCGCCCCACCGAACCCGCCACTAGGGCCCGGCCGGGAAGGCGGCGAGGCCGCGGGCGCGCCGCCGACGACGGTCTCGATCCGCCAGTCGACGCCCATCCGCTCCTTGAAGACCTCGCGGATGACGGTGTCGCGTCCGCCGTTGACGAAGCCCAGGCGGCGTCCCTCGGCGTCGAACCCCAGGGTGAGGACTTTCCCTTCCAGCGACACCGGATGCACCCCGGACATGATGACCATCCAGGTCGCGCGGCTCTTCTGCTTGACCGCCTCGACGACGTCCGGCCACAGCCGCTGAACGGCGGAGAAGTCCATCCCCCCGGAGGAGGCGGGGGCCGGACCCGGCTCCGGCGCCGGCTCCGCCCTCGGCTCCGGCCTCGGCGGCGCTGGCGGACTCGGCGGTGCCGGACTCGGCGGCGCTTCAGCCGCAGGCTGGGCAGGACGCTCCGGTGCGGAGGGCCTTTCCGGCGCGGGCGGGGTGGGAGAAGAACGTTCGGCCGCGCGGGGAGCCTGCTCGACGGGCGGCGCGGGCGACGGTTGCGGTGCGGGCGCCTGCGGCGGCGCGGGCATGCCGCCGCCTTGGCCGGCGGTGAAGCCGCCTTGGGTGGCTTGGCGTTCCAGGCGGTCGAGGCGGGCGAACATCGACCCCTCGTCCGCGTAGGCGGCGGGCAGCAGGATCCGTGCGCAGATCAGTTCAAGCAGCAGCCGCGGGGACGTGGCGCCGCGCATCTCCGTGAGGCCGGTGTGCAGCAGGTCCGCCGCGCGGGTCAGCTCCCCCGGCCCGAGGGAGGACGCCTGGCGCCGCATGTGCTCGAGTTCGTCCGGCGGGACGTTCAGCAGCCCCGTCCCCCCGGCCTCCGGGACGTTCGACAGGATCACCAGATCCCGGACGCGTTCCAGCAGGTCGGCGGTGAACCGGCGCGGGTCCTGGCCGCTTTCCACGACCCGGTCGACGGCGGCGAAGACGGCGGCCCCGTCGCGGGCCGCGAACGCCGCGATGACCTCGTCCAGGAGCGCGGAGTCGGTGTATCCGAGGAGGGAGACCGCCCGCGCGTACGTGATGCCGTCCTCGTCGGAACCGGCGAGGAGCTGGTCGAGGATCGACAGGGTGTCGCGGGCCGAACCGGCGCCCGCCCGGACGGCCAGCGGCAGCGCGGACGCCTCGTACGGGACGTCCTCCGACCCCAGGATCTCCTCGACGAGCTCGGTGAGGACGCCGGGCGGGATCAGCCGGAACGGGTAGTGGTGCGTCCGGGACCGGATCGTCCCGATGACCTTCTCCGGCTCGGTCGTCGCGAACACGAACTTCAGGTGCGGCGGAGGTTCCTCGACGAGCTTCAGCAGCGCGTTGAAGCCCTCGCGGGTGACCATGTGCGCCTCGTCGATGATGTACACCTTGAAGCGCGCCGACACGGGGGCGAAGAAGGCCCGTTCCCGCAGGTCGCGGGCGTCGTCGACACCGCCGTGGGACGCGGCGTCGATCTCGATCACGTCGATGTGCCCGGTGCCCGTCGGCCCGAGCGCGACGCAGGAGTCGCAGGTGCCGCACGGGTCGGGGGTCGGCCCCTGCTCGCAGTTCAGCGAGCGGGCGAGGATGCGGGCGCTGGACGTCTTGCCGCAGCCGCGCGGACCGCTGAACAGGTACGCGTGGTTGATCCGGCCGTTGCGCAGCGCCTGCTGCAGGGGCTCGGCGACGTGCTCCTGCCCCTTCAGCTCGGCGAACGTCGCTGGCCGGTACTTGCGGTACAGAGCCAGACTCATCGGGGAGCCGTCCTCCCTCGAGAAGCAGAGCGTCAGACGAAAAAGGACCCCCCGCACACCCGCCAGAGCCTGTTTATCCTTGCTGCCTTCCGGCCCTGGGGAGGTTCACAGGGTGACGCCATGCGAGGGGTCTGCCCCAGAGTCTATGACATCCGCGGCCCAGGATTGCCAGGGTTCCGCGTAGTCTCCGCCTCATGTCCGCCCCGACGCACGACACACTCCTGCACATCGCCGAACGAACCCACTGGGAGGCCGCTCGCGACGCGGGAGTGTCGTACACGATGTCCACGCTGGGCCGGACCCTCGACGACGAAGGCTTCGTCCACTGCTCGTCCGACATGGCGCAGGTGGAGGGGGTGCTCGGCCGGTTCTACGCCGGCGTCCCCCGCTCGGACCTGCTCCTCCTGGTCATCGAGGTGACGTCCCTGGACGCCCCCGTCCGCTACGAACCCGCGGGCGACGAGGTCTTCCCCCACGTCTACGGACCGATCCCGATCGCCGCCGTAATTGATGTCAGGTCACTGCCCGAGAACCGGTAGGCTTCCCCGTGGAGGATTCGCCTAGTGGCCTAGGGCGCACGCTTGGAAAGCGTGTTGGGTTCACGCCCTCGCGAGTTCGAATCTCGCATCCTCCGCCAGCCTCACAGGCGTAACGCTGAGGGCGGCATCCCCCGGGGTGCCGCCCTCAGCTCGTTCCAGCCTCGTTCGTTCCCGCCGCCGAACCGCTCCGGCCGCGCTCCCGCGGATCAGTAGGAGCGGACGCGGGCCGGCGCCACGCGGATCACGGTGGACAGCTCGGTGAACACCTCGCCGGGGGTCATGCCCGCCGAGTCCATCGACTCCCGGTGTTTCTCCATGTACGCGGCGATCTCGTCCTCGTCCAACGGCGCGGGCCCGCCCGCCGGGGCGGGGTCGAGTTCGGCGACGCCCTCGATGGTGAGGACGCTGTGGTCCTCCGAGGCGGTGTCGAGATCCAGGTGCAGCGCGACTCTGGCGTTGCCGCGCAGGTTGCGGATCTTCGGAGTGCCGGGGGCGCTGATCATGAGGAACGTCTTCCCGTTCCACACGTACCCGACCGGCGATGTCTGCGGCTGCCCGTCCGGCGTCACGGTCGTCAGCCAGATCACGGTTTCCTTGCGCAGCCGCTCCTCGGCGCGAGCGGCCCGTTCACCTTCGAGATCAGGAAGCATGTAACCACCATAAAACGAATGATGGTGTCTCGCTAGACGTCCGGTGCGGCCGGATGGCGGTGGCGATCCGGCCGCCGGAGAGCCCGCGGCGGGCGGGGGAGGCGTTCCGGCCGGTGCGGCGAGCCGCACGCCTGGTCGTTTTGACGGTGGATGTCGGCGAGGGTCGATATCGTCCCGGCGCATGGGGATTGATCTCGTTGCGCTCGCCAAAGAGCGGCGCTTCACGCAGGACTGGGAAAGCAGACGCGTCGGACGGCACGATGTCCTCGTCGAAGAGGGGAAAGTCGGCGTCTTCGTCTACCTCTTCCGCGACGACCGCGTGCTGGTGGCCAAGGCGAACCGGGGGTACCGCGAGGACGTCGTGGAAGCCATGCTGGACGCCGTGGCCGACCTGATGGACGGCGAGCTCGGCGACACCGTTCACGTCCGGCCGATCGACGTGCCGGGCTTCGCTCTGGATCGGGCCGTCCTGCTCGGCCCCGGGCAGACGGGTTTCTGGGAGAAGCGCGCCCCCGAGCTGGTGGAACGCGGGCTGCAGGTCGTCCCAGCGTACCGCGGTGAGGTCGCCGACGGAGAGCCCGCCAAGCGGTTCCGGTGGGCCGTCCTGGGCAAGGGCCTGTCCCTGCGTGACGGCCACTGGGACCGGGATCCGGTGCCGCGCGCGCTGGTCACCCGGGACAACGGGCCCGAGCGCGGGATGACCGTTCCGAAGGGGCGGGACATGATCATGTCCGCCGAGACCGTCCTGGACAACTACGGCAAGCACATCACCGACGGCATCGAGATCCTCCTGCGCGATGTACGGGACCGCGAGCTGCGGCTGCGCCGCGAGTGGGACCGCTTCAACGGCACCCTCGTGGACGACCCGATCGAGTCGGAGGTGTCCGTCCCCGTCGACCGGCTGTGGGAGTCGCTCGGCCCGCTGTTCCACGGCGAGGACGCCGACGCCGCGAGCCTGGTCACCGGACCGGACGTCTCCTTGCCGATGCTCATGGTGCGGGTGCACAACCGGTACCGGAGCGACGCGGCCATGTCGCCCGTCCTGCTGGACGAGGCCCTGAACTGGGTCCGGGGCCTGGAGCCGGTCCACGGGCACTTCCTGACGTTCACCGGCCGCTCCGAGGGCACCGTCCAGATGATGTGGCACGCTGACGGGCCGAACCGGCCCGAGCTGTGGCTGGAGACGACCTACCCCAAGAAGCGTGAGCTGCACGGCCGGTTCGTCACGGTGGAGGAGGCCGAGCGGATGGTCACGATCCTCGCCGTCGAGGACCGCGTCGCCGTCGGCGAGCTGGGCAACCTGAAGGTCGACACCTGGTAGGCGGGCGGCGGGCGGAACTTACTGACGAAGCCGTTGAGCTGGGAGGTAACTGGTTTACAGTTGCGGCAACTAGAGTGACTCATGTTGTTGCGTTTCCTTCTCCAGGTCACACCTACGCCGTAGACTCGGGGCGTGATCTTCAAGGCGGTGGGTGAGGGACGGCCCTATCCCGAGCACGGACTCTCGTCCCGGGACTGGGCCAAGATCCCGCCTCGCCAGATACGTCTCGACCAGCTCGTCAGCACCAAACGCGAGATGGACCTTCAGTCGCTGCTGTCGAAGGACTCCACCTTCTACGGCGACCTGTTCCCGCACGTGGTCCAGTGGCAGGGCGAGCTCTACCTGGAGGACGGCCTGCACCGGGCACTGCGCGCCGCGCTCCACCAGCGGCAGGTCCTGCACGCGCGCGTCCTCGACCTGGACGCCGTGGACATGACCTGACCAGCGCCTTCCGGCGGCAGCCGTGGTTCAGACGCGGCCCAGGTCGCGGTTGGCCGCGAGAGGACGTGGGGCGCGGAGGCCGGCGGCCTCCAGGGCCTTCCGGTAGGCGGCCGCGGCGGCTTCCGCGTCCTGGACGAGTTCGTACAGCTCTCCCAGTTCCCTGAGCAGATGTGCCGCCGGACGGCCCGTCGGCAGAGTCGCCAGCTGTTCCGACGCGGCGCGCAGGACGACCTGGGCGGCCGTCCGGTCCCCCTGGGCCACGCGTGCGCGCGCTAGGACGAGACGGGCCAGGACGGTCTTCTGTGTACGTGCGGCGAGGTCATTGCCAGGCTGCGGGGTCACGGTGTGGTGGCTCGTCGGGGGGCCCAGGGCCATACCCGTGTCGAGGAACTGCTCCAGGGTGGCGATGGCGTCGTCCAATTCGCCGATGAGCACGAGTGCCCGTGCCTTGGCGATCGTGCTTTCCGTGGACTCCGCTCCATCGAGGCTGGTCGTCCCCTGCAGGAGGTCGAGTGCCTCCTGCGCGGCCTCACGAGACCCTTCGGGACGAGGACGTTCGAACCCGTACTCACCAGTCGGCACCTCGGCGGACGGTGCGGTGGACGAGAACGGCATGACGCCCCTGAGCAGCGCCTTGGCGGCCGCAAGGGCGAGGCGTTCGCGCGCGCGGACCGGGCTGGTGTCACTGCGTGCGGCCAAGGCCTGATCGGCGAAGTACAGCGAGTCGCCGATCGCCCCGTCTTCCAGGGCGCGCATGCTGGCCCGCTGGTAGTGGACGCTCGTCGGCTCGTCCCCGGACACCTCCGGGTGCAGGAGCCGCCGTCCGAGGTCGTGCGCGCGCGCCGGATCGGAGCGGTCGACGTAGGCGAGCAGCAGAATCCGTCCGACCTCGGTGTACTCCTCGCCCACGACGAGCCCGAGGTGGTGCAGGCGGGCGATGGCGCGCTCGCCGAGCGCGATGGCCTGCCCCAGGTCGCCGACGGCGTGATAGCAGCGGGCGAGCGCGATCACGGGCGCCAGCCAGCTCGCCCGGCCAGGGTCCCGTTCGGCCTGCTCGCGCAGGTCCTCGAAGAGCGCGATCGCGGGGTCGGTGCGGCCCAGCTCCTCCAGCGCGCGGGCACGGCCCCAGCGCGCGCGGGCGGTCAGGTCGGGATCGTCGCTTCGCGCGATCACCTCGTCGAAACCGGCCTCGGCCGTGGCCGGGTCGCCGCGCAGCAGCGTCAGGTGCGCGTGGCGTTCGCGGACCTCGAGGTGGGCGCGCTGCTCCGGCTCGACGCCCTCGGCCAGGTACTCGGGGGTGCAGCCGAGACGTTCGGCCAGCATGCGCAGGACCGTGGGCGTCGGCGTGCGCTTACCCGACTCGATCAGGGATATGTAGCTGTCGGAAAGGTCGTGACCGGCGAGCTGTGCCTGCGACAAGCGTCTGGTCAGCCGCAGGTTGCGGACACGTTCGCCGACGTTGCCTGGACCCGGCATGTGGACTCACTTAGCGGAAGTAAACAGGCGGCTGGGGTGCCGACATGATTGCACATTGGGGGTTATCGCACATCAAGAGTAAAGAAGCGGCGAGTGATAGAGAGCGGCTGGTCCGGCCCCGTCCCGCCCCCGCGCACACGCTCCGCGACGCCGTGGCGCGCCGGTTGCGACCGGGTGAACCTCCCGGCGACCGCAACGTCTGTCACCCTCGGAAGGTATCCGACCTTCCATACAAGATCGCAATAACCGCCGATATTGATCACCCCGCCGCGTTTACCGGCCAGCGCCCGTCCACCCGCGACGAGGAGGTGTTGGTGGGGGCCCGGCGGATTTGGCGGCGGGGTCAGATCGGGTCGTCCGGGCCGGTGCCCGTGGGGACGTCGTCCGGCGGGGCCGGTTCCTTCGGACGGCGCGGAGGCGGCGGCGGGGGGAGCGTCTTCTCCTCGGGCTGCGGGTTCTTGTTCGGGAAGATCATTTCGCAGACTTCGAGGTAGAGCTGCTCCGGGTAGGGCAGGTAGTCGACGTTGGTGAGGGCCTGGTCCTGTCCGGCGGACTCCAGGATGAACTCCCCGTAGCCGAGCATGCGGCCCGCGATCGTCCGCTTGAAGCTCATGTCGGTGACCTTGGCCAGCGGCATCATCGCGACCTTGCGGGTGATCAGCCCGGTGGTCAGCAGCATGCGCTGGTTGGTGATGACGAAGTAGTCGACGGACCACTCCGCGACCCGCCAGACGAACCAGGCGAGGAGGATCAGCCAGCCCCACCAGATCCAGCTGATGACCGTGCCCGCGTCGCTGGCCAGGGTGTTGCTCAGCACGCCCGCGATGATCAGGCCGCCGAGGACGAGGCCGACCGGGACCATCAGCACGGCCGGATGCCGCCGCACCGTGATCACCTGGTTCTCGTGCGGGAGCAGGTACTTGTTGACCGATGCCGGGGCGGAGTCTCCGGGGGTTACGAGCCTCATGGCGGCCTCAGGCGAGAGCGTTGACGAAGGTGGCGACGGAGCCGGCGGCGGAGGCGATGCCGCTGGCGGCGCTCTCCACCGACTGCGCGGCGCCGTCCGGCTGGTTGATCACGTAGAACGCCACGAAGGCGACCGCGACCCACGTCATGTACTTCTTGGCGGGCACGGCAGCCTCCCGGAGCGTTGACCCACGGACCCCGGTTCAGTTTCGCACAGCGTGCACGGCCGTCAAAGCAAGGCCTATGGCGCGTTGTCGAGCGACGAACGTCGCGCCTTGCGGCGTTTCTCGGCGTCGACGGTGGCGAGCACCTCCAGGTGCCTGCGCGCGATCCGCTCGACGAGATCGAGCGGCGCCGACCCCGTGACCTCCTCGGCGCCGTGCCGTGCGGCGGCCACGCACCTGTCCACCGTGTCGGCGGCGTGCACCCCTTCGAACTCCTCGACGAGCCGATCACCGATCGCCGTGTAGCGCGGCCGGTCGCCGTCCCCTTGGTGAGCCATGACATGTCCTCGATCGAACTCGCTCCCACCGCCCGGTCCGTAACGGTCCCCCTGTGCCGGGGCGGCGGAGGGGAACGCGCACTGGCGTTCCGTAGCGCCTTCGTACCCTCGGCGGACGCTAACGAACATCGCAGGTCAGCGCCGGGACCACGAACCGGTACCCGGATCGGGACGACGCCTCTCGGCCGCGGCGGACGGACGCCGGTCAGACGACGGTCAGACGACGCCGTAGAGGCGGTCCCCGGCGTCCCCGAGGCCCGGCATGATGAAGCCCTGCTCGTTGAGGTGGGAGTCGATCGCGGCCGTCACGACCCGGACGGGCGCCGAAATGTCGGAGAACGACTGCTCCAGGTGCTTCAGTCCCTCGGGGGCGGCGAGCAGGCAGATCGCGGTGACGTCGTCGGCGCCGCGGTCGAACAGCAGCCGGACGGCGGCGGCGAGCGTCCCGCCGGTCGCGAGCATCGGGTCCAGGACGTAGCACTGCCGGCCGGACAGGTCGTCCGGCAGCCGCGTCGCGTACGTCTGGGCCTGCAGCGTGCCCTCGTCCCGGATCATCCCGAGGAAGCCGACCTCCGCGGTGGGCAGCAGCCGCGTCATGCCGTCCAGCATCCCGAGTCCGGCACGCAGGATGGGGACGACGAGCGGCTTCGGGTTCGCCAGCTGGACGCCCCGCGCCGGGACGAGCGGGGTGTCGACGGTGGCGTCCGCGACCCGGACGTCGCGGGTCGCCTCGTAGGCGAGCAGGGTCACCAGCTCGTCGGCCAGCCGGCGGAACGTGGGGGAGTCTGTGCGGACGTCCCGCAGTGTGGTGAGCTTGTGCGCGACGAGGGGATGATCGACGGCGAGGGTCTGCATGCGCTCACCGTAGCCCACCGTCCAGCCCCGGCCGGGCCCCCGCCGGGACTGGGTAGGACGCCGCTGAGCTGGGCAGGATGGCGATATGAACAGCGATAACGATCACCAGCCGGAAGGTCCGGCGCGGGACGGGGAGTCCGCGCCCGACCCACCCGAGCCGCCGGCTCCGCCGAGCGAGGCCGGGCGGACCCCGGCCGAGGCGGGGCGACCCCCGGCCGAGGCCGCGGCGTCACCTCCCGAAGCGGCGGTTCCGCCTCCCGAAACCGTGCCGCCGCCTCCCGTTCCCTCCGCCCCGACCTCCGACGCTCCCGCCCCCTCCGGCGACGACGCCACGGCGTCCGCGACGGCCCCGGTGACCGATGTCACAGCCGGGGAGGACGTCCGGCCGCGTCCGGGCCCCCAGGGCGACATCTCCCCGGAGGAGGTGCGGGAGCACCTGCGGCGCCGGGCGATCTTCCTGCGCGAGCTGGCCGAGGCCCGTGAGCTGCGCCGCCGGGTTACGCCGCACCGCTCGCGGCGCGCACGGATCCACGCGGCGCTGCGCCGCCGCACCTTCCGTATAAATTGACGCGGATCGAGTAGGTTCTTTCCGCTGGGCATGGGTTTGCGGCACTGACTCCCGGTCTCACGCGCGAGTGCGGCGCCCAGTTTGGCGTTGGGGCACGCGCGGGCCGCCGCATCTGGGACCATGCCCTGGCAGGAGACGCGCCGGTGGGGTGGAAATGACGGATGTTGACGCGACGGACTTCGCTGTCGTGGTGTACCGGGAAGACGAAGGCTGGGAGGCCGAGATCCTCCCGGTGGCGTTGACCGAGGACCTCGCGGGGATGATCCATGCCCTGCGCCAGCAGCCGAGCCTTGGCGGCACGGTCGGGCTGGTCTCGGTCGGCGACGACTTCTTCGTGGCGATCCGCCTGCTGGGCGACGACGTCATGGTGTTCCTGTCGGACGTCACGGCCTCGGTCGACTGGCCGCTGGCCGGCCAGGTCCTGGAATACCTGGACATCCCGATCCCCGAGGACGAGGAACTCGACCAAGTCCTCCCCGTAGGCGACATGTCCATCTTCGCCGACCTCGGCCTGGACGAGATGGAGCTCGGCGCCATCTCCGGCGACCTGGAGCTCTATCCGGACGAGATGCTGCTCAGCATCGCCGGACGCATAGGCTTCGCCCCCGCCTTCGAACGCGCCATGGACGCCATCGCCTGACCGCCCCCGTTCCGGACATGACGGACGAATCAGCGGCGATTGGACTGATCCCGCAGCGTCAAGGGGTGTGACCGGAGCAACCCCGTGGGTCACAATTACCACGTGTCATATTTCGCCGCCGTGTTCGCGCGGACCCCGGAGGGCTGGGTCGGCGCCGAGGCCATGCTCGCCGAGGCCGAACACGTCGACGACATCGCCGACCTGATGCGGGAGGCGGCCGTCGAGTCCTACGGCGACCCGGTCGTCCTCCTGATCGAGCAGGACGACGACTGGTTCGCGGTCGTCCGGCTGGACGGGCAGGACGAGCCGCGCGCCTACGTCTCCACCATCCGCGAGGACACGCTCGGCTCGCTGTTCCAGCAGCTCGTCGGCGAGATCCCGAACGGCGACCCCGGCGGCGACCCGGCCCTTCTCGAAGACCTCGGCCTCGACCCCAAGCAGCTCACCGACCTCGGCGACAGCGCCATCCCGGGCGACGCCCTGCTCATCGTCGCCGAGCAGGCCGGCTTCGGCGAAGAGTTCGACCGTCTCCGTGACTGACCCGCCGCCCCGTCCCGGCCGGGAACCGGGGCGACCGCCCGGCGCGGCCGACGAAGGAGATCCCGTGCTCGCCGGCGCGGTGGCGGCGATGCGCCGGGCACTGCGCGAGGCGCACCGAGCCCTTGAGGACGGCGAGATCCCGGTCGGGGCGGTCGTGCTGGACGGGTCGGGCACGGTCATCGGAACGGGCCACAACGACAGGGAACGCTCGGCGGACCCGACCGGCCACGCGGAGATCGTCGCGATGCGGGAGGCGGCGGCCGCCCGCGGGGAGTGGCGCCTGTCGGGCTGCACCCTGGTCGTGACCCTGGAGCCGTGCACGATGTGCGCCGGGGCGTCCGTCCAGGCCCGCCTGGACCGGGTCGTGTACGGCGCCGTCGACCCGAAGGCGGGCGCGGTCGGGTCGCTGTGGGACGTCGTCCGCGACAGGCGCCTCAACCACAGGCCGGAGGTCATCGCCGGAGTGCTCGCCGACGAGTGCGGCGCCTTGCTAACGGAGTTCTTCACGCACCGCAGAGTCAGGTAAGCTCTCCCGCGGTGGTGTCGCCTAGTGGACGAGGGCGCACGCCTCGAAAGCGTGTGAAGTGCAAGCTTCCGTGGGTTCGAATCCCACCACCACCGCCACCCAACCGGCCGTCAACCTGGCCAAACGCTACGAGGGCGGGACCCATGGTCCCGCCCTCAGCGCTTTCCAGTCGACCTTGGGGTGTGGAGGCATCCTCGGTCGGACGGCCTTCGCCAGGGGGAGCCGCTCGGCCAACCGTTGCTGTGCATCACACAGGACCCAGAGCTCTACGCCCAGTCCGTGCCTCGACCTCGGCGCTCCTGACTTCGGTCATGATCCGCCGTGTGGGGCGTGGCAGAGATTTCCTGGTGAGCGTCATTACCCTGGACAGGAGGCTCCAGTCCAGGGGCAGATATCCGGGTCATAGTCCGGGAGTCCGTCGAGGAATTTGGCGTTATCGGCGTAGTCCCGCTTGATCCAACGAGCGGCCACCATAACCGAGACCCTCTGTGCCCCTGCATTTCGCAGCGACAGGGCCGCCGACTGGGCGTGGCCGCCTTTCGTCCAAGTATCGTCCAGCAGTAGTACGTGCGAGCCTGTGGGCAACTCGCGATCAGCGGTGAAGTGACGAGCATCGACTGCTCGCGCATTCGACATGCTCGCAGCAGCGGTAAGTTGCACTTCAGTTGCCGGAGCCGATCCACTTACTATGCGATGGAACGGGGTGTTCGCCAGACTTCAGAGGTAGTGACGGAACTGATGCCCAGTGAGTGATCGGCGAGTTTCCGAGAACGCTCGCGCAGCCACCATGCCTGGACAGAGCGAAGAGCGTAAGCATCGCCACTACTCCGTAATGAGCCTCGACCGGAGAATTCGGTGCCTTGTAGCCGCGCATGACGTAGCCGGACTGTTGCCCCGCAACAGCATAGGTCACTGGCGCAACGACATCGGCGATCCCGCTATTAATGCGATGCTGTTTGCATGGGTAGCAGAGCCGGTAATTCTCCTCGACCGGAGTCGTGCAGACTGCGCATGTCACATGGTCCTGCCGAACCGGGTTTCGCAGGTACCCACCGGCGGTGGCGATCAGAGCCGCGCGGAGTCGTTGTTCAACCGCAGACGCGAGCATATCTAGGCGGAGACCAGGCGCCGTAGGTCGGCATCAAGGATGGATGCTTCGCTTATCAGGCCATCGACAATGCCCAGTACGTCCTTAAGCCCGTCGGCAACATGAACACCTGGTCGACCGACAAGCGCCCGAGCCCATTGATTGTTCGTAACAACGAGGCCGGTCAGGATGACCGGACGCCCGTGCTCGACTGCCATTCGAGCTTGAGCACGAGCTCCACTGTGTTCGCCCGCCTCTACGACTACAGTCGCAATTCCATATCCAGACATGGTCGCGTTCCGCATCAGGAATGTATGTTTCTGTGGTGGCGCATCTGGCCAGAATTGAGAAAGTAGGAGACCTCGCGATGAGATCTCACTGTGGAGGTCGCGATTTTCCTTAGGGTAGACCTTATTGATTCCGGTACCAATAATGGCTACCGTGCGCCCGTCGGAGTCGAGTGCAGCGCGGTGGGCAGCGGTGTCGATGCCAGCAGCCAGTCCCGCTACAACCGTAACTTTCCGAGTGACTAGCTCTTTGGCGATGTTAGTGGCGATCTCTAGTACGGCAGTCGTAGAACGTGATCTTGTCATTGGCGGTTGAGGCGGGCCCGGTAGTGGAACCAGCGGGCGCGGGCTTGGTGGCGTCGTCGCCAGGTGTGCCAGCGCAGGTGGTGCTCGGTGCTG
>NZ_SMKK01000095.1 GCF_004348425.1 Actinomadura sp. 7K507 | reverse complement strand
CGTCCCATACCCGCCCCCGTCCCGACCACAGTCGCGCCCGTGCGGCCTCCATCTCCGCCAGCGCACGCCACGCCTGCGCCTCTTGCGGAATGACCTCCAGCGCCTTACGCGCCTCCGGCGACAGCCCCGCGAACAGGAACACCGTCTCCGGATACGGCTCGGCCGATAGATCTTGGACGGCCTGACGCTCGCCTTGCCAAGCCGTATCACCACGCCAGGACGCCCTCGCATCGCGGAGGCGCTGCCCGATCATCCGCTTCATCGGACGACCTCGAACCAGACCGTGTGGCGTCCGTCCGCGCCCGGCAGCGTCCCCCAGCAGTCAGCCAGCCCGTTCACCACCATCAGGCCGCGCCCGGACTCGTCCCAGCCAGCACTCTGCGCAGGGATCAGGGGACGCCCGTCCGAGCCGCCGTCGTCCTGGATCTCCACCCGCAGCCGGTCCCCCGACACCAGCACGGTCACCCAGACCCCGCCACCAGGCAGGCCACTGGCACCGTGCCGGACGGCATTGGTGGTGATCTCGCAGACCATCAGGTCCACGTCGTCCAGATCGAACCCGTGGACGTTGCCGCCCAGCGCACCCGCCAGCGTCCGCCGCACCCGCGCCCGGACGTCCCGGACGTCGAGTACTCCGTCCGAGCACATCCGCTCGGCGTGCACCTCGTCCCACATGATCACCGCGTGACCCCGGCGATCCGCTCGGCCGCCACCCGCACCGATCTGCCCGGCGTCCGGTGGACGGAGTCCCACAGGTAGGACCACCCGCCGCCCTCTTGGACGACGAGCACCGCCATCGACCGCCGCCGCGACAGCACCGGCACCGACAGAACCGGCTCGGCCTTCCCGTCTAGGTACAAGACCGAGCCACGCCCGAGACTGCGCAGGTCTAGCATCAACCGAACCAGCATGTTCAGCCGCTCGACCGTCGCCGCCGGTACCTCCCTCCACTGCTCCTGCTCCTGCTCCACCGGCGACGGGCCGTTGGGTAGGTTCGTCATGGGTCCGACTCCTTTCCAGTCGGGCTTAGGCCCCGGACCGGTGTGGCCGCACCGGTCCGGGGCCGCTCCATTCTCCTGCGCCACCATGCGTCCGGTGGCATCCTGTAGTCGCAAGAATGCACCACGTCACATTGTGATGCAATACTGCATTCGAAATCCTTCCAGCGAGGGCAGGTCTCCGTGACGCGCAACCAAGATCAAGGTCACAGCCCCACCCTGCGGGCTCGTCGACTCGCGTTGGAGCTGACCAAGCGTCGCGAGACAGCGGGCATGTCCCGCGAAGAGGTAGCGCGTCGCTTGGAGTGGTCCAGCTCAACGCTGTTCCGCATCGAGACCGGCCGGACCAAGCCCCAGCCTCGTAGCGTCCGCGAACTGCTTGGACTCTACGAAGTCTCCGGCGCAGAGAAAGAAGGACTCGTACAGCTGGCGCGCGAAGCCCGACAGCCAGGGTGGTGGCACTCCTTCCGAGACGTCCTTCCTAACCCATATGAGGTCTTTATCGGCCTTGAGGCGGGGGCCACGACCATCCGGGCGTTCGAACCTCTGGCGGTACCTGGCCTCCTCCAGACCCCGGAGTACGCACGCGCCATGATCCGCGGTGGGCCGCAAGAACTTGACCCTGATGAGATCGACCGCCGTGTTCAGGTGCGCGTGGCACGACAGCAGATCCTTATGCGAGCTGACCGTCCGCGCCTTTGGGTAGTCCTTGACGAAGCAGCGCTCCACCGGACCGTCGGGAACGACACGATCATGCGCGAACAGCTTGCCCACCTGGTCGCCGTGTCCGAACAGGGAAGAACTACCGTGCAGGTCGTTCCGTTCGGGTCTGGTGCCCACGCAGGCACATCGGGGCCTTTCGTCATCCTGAACTTCGCCGAGCCCGCCGATCGGGACGTGGTGTACCTGGAGACCATCCCGGAGGGGGTGTACTTGGAGGGCGCAAACGATGTCGAGGCGTTTATGCTTGCATTTGACCGTCTGCTTGCGGCTGCCCTACCTCCCGACGACTCGGTCTCACTGATCCAGCGCGTGGCAGGTGCAGGCAGTTGAGCACGATCAAAGGACGTACGGGATGGACAACGCCGATATATCCCGTGCCACGTGGCGCAAGAGTTCCCGAAGTGGCCAGAACGGCAACTGTGTGGAGGTCGCCGACCTCGACGTGAGTATCGCCGTCCGCGACAGCAAGGCCCCGGACGCCGGCCACCTCACGTTCAGCCCCAACCAGTGGGCCGCCTTCATGACCCAGGCACAAGCCGGACACCACGACGGGTAACCAGGGCACCTCGCCGACAGCACCGGGATGCCCCGCCTGGGGTATTGCGTCCGATGTCCCCGGACGCAGGCCACCTCGCCTTCGATCGTCCAGCGTGGACCACCTTCACCGCCCAGGCAAAGGCCGGAGTCTATGACAGAACCATGGACGATGATGCCTGATCTGACGCGTGCCACATGGCGCAAGAGCACGCGAAGCAACGGCGCCGGCGGCAACTGCGTCGAGGTCGCCGACCTCGACGTGGGCATCGGCATACGGGACAGCAAGGCCCCGGACACCGGCCACCTCACGTTCACCACCCGAGTGTGGGTGACATTCCTTGCCCAGGCCAAGACCGGACGCCACGACCGGTAACGCACTCCCCCGGCAGGATCCAAAGGGCTCCCGGGCGATCAAGATGCTCTTCACCCGAGCGGCACCTACGGCTCTCTGGGGATCACCCGTGACCTACGGGAGGCGGAGTTCTGCCAGCGCGTCGCGGGGCGCTTCATCCACCACACGCCCGACGACTCGGACCGCGCCAGCGACGGAGCGGCATCCATCAGGACTACCGTGGCCGCCATGGAGAAGGCCGGGCTACCGATCGACCCCGACCTGTGGGCCACGGAGGGTGACTGCAGCCAGTGTCACCAGGGGTGTCACGACTCTCCCAGGACTACGTGAGCGTGCGGAAGCATCGTTGGGACGAGCTGCCAGAAGAGGCACGGGCGGCTGTGGAGGACCGTCACGGGACGGTGTTCAAGGCCGAGTCGGCGGAGCGGGGCGTCACTGCGAGGCTTCACACCGAAGGCGGCAGCTTTTTCCTCAAAGGCGTTCCGGCGAACGATCCCGCCACCCGGCTCTTCCTTCGTGAGCGTGCTGCGAACCTGACGCTTTCGCCGGCCGTCCCCGCGCCCCGGATGCTATGGACGGCCGACGCCGGGGGCTGGGCGCTGCACATGTTCGACTTCATCGACGGCGCGCGGCACGCTGATCTATCCCCCGGCTCCGCGGAGCTGCCCGGCGTGCTCGACACGCTCTCCCGACTCGGAGGACCGGGCGGCACACTCCCGAGCGTCCTGGTGAACCTTGAGATGCTCCAGGAGACGGCCGCCGCGCTCCTGGGCAAGAACTTGAGTGGGCCACAGTGGGGGATGCACGCCGAAGCGCTCAAGGCACTGTCCCCAGAGTCGCTGCTGCTCGCGGAGTTCCCGAACCGTTCCTAGACAGTGTCCAGGAGTGAGTTTTGTACCCACCTCCTGGTACTGCGCGTATCCCGAACGGTGTTGGATGCGCTGGTTGCCCGCGTTCCGTGTGTCCCGGTCCGGGGGCGTGCATCGTGTGCGCGTTCCGTGACGGGTGGGCGGGTTTCCTCACGCCCTTGGGCACTCGGTTCGGCCTGGACGGTCCGATGCCCGACAGCATCGCTCTGGTGCTGGCGGGGCGGTGTCGTCCGTCGCCGGATCGGGTGTCCGAGGGCGCGTCTGCCGATCGCCACCGAGGCGGCGTCATGGCGGGTCATTTCACGTTTGCTGGTGGTGAGGGGTTTGCGCCAGTGCTGGTCGCCCCAGCGGGAGGTGTAGGCCGGGTCCACCGCGACGATCGCCAGACCCTGCTCGGCGGCCATCGAGACCAGCCGCGCCCTGAGCTTGGTGGTGGGGAAGCCGGAGATCAGCTGCCGGAACCGTTTACGCCGCCCGTGTTTCTCCCGGGTCTTGTCTTGGGCGAAGTCGAGGTCTTCGATGGCGATGGCGGCGACGCCGCAGCGCCGGGCCCAGTGCAGCAGCCTGGTGATGGCGTGCCGGATCTGCGCGTCCCGGTGCGTGGTGGTGCCGGTCAGGTCGTAGCTGAACCGCATGGGGTCGCCGACCGGGTTGCCGCAGGTGTCCAGGCGGTAGGCGGCCAGGTGGTCGGCGTTGGCGTCCACCCCGATGATGCCGCGGGCACGGGCCGCCTCCAGCGACACCGCGGGGACGGCGGGGCGCTGCCAGGACGCCGTCAGGTACCAGCGGCCTCGGTCCGGGTCGTGGTAGATGCGGTAGGCCACCGCCCGGTCGGCGCAGATGCGGTCGGCCCACTCGGCGGCCCGGTGCGCGAAGCCGACGCGGGCGGTCAGGACGTAGCGGGCGTGCGGCGCGTTGGCCAGATGCGCCAGCGGTGCGGGCAGCTTGATCGCTACTTCGCCGTCGGGGGTGACGCGGATGGTCTCGTTGCCGTACCGCTTCCCCGACTCGCCGTCGGCCTGGCAGAACCGGCGCCCGGCCTCCCACCGGGCCCGCCACTGCTCCTGGCTCAGCCCTGCGGCGTCAAGGTGGTGGCGGTGGTTCAGCAGGTGCTTGCCGCCGCGCACCACGTGCACCCGCCCGGCGTCCCAGTCCGCCCGTACGGCGGCGAGACGGTCTTTGAGGACGTGCAGGCGGCGGGACTTGGCGAACCACTCCCGCCTGGACCGGTACCCGCCGACTGCCTGCCGGGTGCCCTTCTGGCCGATCGGGACCGACAGCCGCCGCTCGATGACCGCGATCCCGGCTTCCAGACTGTTCAGGTGCGCGAGGTGGCTGCGGCGGGCCAGCGCCCACTGGTCGTGGGTGGCCTTGGTGATCGATCCGGCCCACCGCGCCGACGACTCCCCCGTCAACGCCCGCTTACGCGCCGCCCACCCGTCGGCGTCATGCGCCGTCCCCGCCCGGCACCGGGCTTTGAGGTCACGACCGGCCAGCGACCCCAGATGCGCCGCCACCTCGCGCAGCACGTTCTCGTCCTGGAACGTGAGGACTTTGAGCCGGGTCCGGATCGCCACCCCCGACGGGCCGGCGGCCAGGAACGGCGCATCGATCGGCCGCAGCCGCTGCGAGTGCCCGCCCCGCACCGCAGTCTGCGCCGCGGTTTGCGCTGCGGTCCGCCCGACCTGGCAGATGGCATCGTCCACGCCGGGGTGGGCGGCCGCTGCGGGGACGGCGTCCACACCTTCGACGATGGCGGACTGCGACATGACGGATACTTTAAGTCACTCTCCTCGAACATGCAATCGACCCACATGAGCACCATCGTGCCCCGTCACATGGCATCCCACCCCCGGCACGACAGCGAACAGCCCCCAGCGCACCACTCGTTCCACCGGCTTCATGACCACACCCACGTCACTCATGAACGGCTATGCACACTCATGAACACTCACCCGCCAGCAGGTATGAACCCCCGACTCGGCGCGCCGCGTCCTGGAGGCCGTCGGTTCCGGCGACCGCACCCACGCGAACATCGCCGCCACCGCCGGCGGCCGTAACGAGGCCCTGCCGTCCGGCACCCTGTCCCCGCTGCTTCGCCGCCTGACCGAGGAGAAACGCGTCCTCGACGTGGACGAGCCCCTGTCCACGAAACCGGGGAGACCGGCGCTGTACCGGATCGCCGACAGCAACCTGCGCCTCTACCTGGCGGCGCTCCGCACGGCCCACGAGCAGACCCGCCGAGGCCGGTCGGAAGCGGGCTTCCGGCTGATCGAACGCCGCTGGGCGTCATGGCGGGGCCGGGCGGTGGAGCCGCTCGTCCGGCAGGCCCTGGAGCTGTCGGACCTGCCCTGGCCGGACGTCGGCGCGGTCGGTGGCTGGTGGAACCGGCGCTTCGACCCCGAGATCGATCTGATCGGCGCCGACCGGGCACCCGTGGCCGGACGCATCCGTTTCGCCGGCTCGATCAAGTGGCTGAACAGCCCCTTCGACGATCGCGACCTGACCGGCCTTCGCGGCTCCGTCACCGCCGTCCCGGGCCTGGACCCGGCGCAGACCGCACTCGTGGCCGTCTCTCTTTCGGGCGTCCGCACCACGGGCGGTGTCGACCTGGTGTGGACGCCGGACGACGTCCTCGCCGCCTGGCCGTAAGCGGAAAGCGTCAGCGCCGCTCTCCGGCGGCCTGAGCGATATCCGGCCGACGGGAAGGCGCCGTCAGCTAAACGTGGGACTCCGTCTCCTGTCGGTTCGTCGGGTTGGTGCGGGTGATGGTGAAGCCGAAGGCCGTGGCGAGCAGGTACATGACGATGCTGTAGACGGCGGCGGGGATGGCGACCGTCGTGCTGTCGAGGACGCTCAGGGCGATGGTCAGTGCCACGGTGGTGTTGTGGATGCCGACTTCCATGGAGGTCGCGATCGCCTGCTCGCGCCGGAGCCGGAACAGTCGCGCTCCGGCGTAGCCGAAGGTGAGGCTGGCCAGGCAGAACAGGGTGACCACGAGCCCGACCTCGCGGACGTACTCGACGAAGTGCTCCCTCTCGCCGAGGATGGCGCCCAGCGAGACCGCGACCAGCACGACGATCGAGAAGATCCGGACCGGCCGGTCGGCGCGCCGGGCGAAGTCGTCCGACCGCCGGCGCACCAGCATGCCGATGGCGACCGGCACGAGGACGATGGCGATGACCTGGACGACTTTGCCGAACTGGAGGCCGAGCGTCCCCTCGGCGTCGAAGAAGTCGATCGCCAGATTGGTGATCAGCGGGATGCTGACCGCGGCGAGCACCGAGTTGATCGCGGTGAGCGTCACGTTCAGGGCGACGTCACCGCGGAACAGGTGGCTGAAGAGGTTGGCCGTCGTGCCGCCCGGTGACGCGGCCAGGAGCATCACGCCGACGGCGATCAGCGGGTCGACGTCGAAGGCCTGGACCAGGCCGAAGGCGACCAAAGGCAGCACGATCACCTGGAGGACGAGCGCGACGATCACCGCTTTCGGGCTGCGGGCCACCCTGCGGAAGTCGCCAGTGGTCAGGGAGAGCCCGAGCCCGAACATGATGATGGCCAGCGCCACCGGGAGCCCGACGGAGATCAATGCTGAGTCGTTCACGGTGTTCCTTCATGGGGGTACGCCCGGTCGTCCGGGCGGTGAACAGCGATGTCGCGGTGACGTAGTCGGCTTTACCTACCGCGATACCGGGTGTTTTGTCCACAACGAGACCGGAATGCGGAGCTAAGGGATGGAAATGTCTTCGGCAGGTGCGCTCGACGGCCGGGTCGCCATCGTGACCGGGGTGAGCCGGAGGGCGGGGATCGGCTTCGCGGTGGCCGCGGAGCTGCTCGCCGCCGGCGCCTCGGTACTGGTGCACTCGTGGTCGCCGCATGATGCCGGCCAACCATGGGGCGCCGATCCCGTGGGAGAGGCCGGGATCGTGGAACGCCTGGGTGGTGAAGGTCCCCGGCTTCGGCACATCGCCGCCGACTTCGCCTCCCCGCAGGCGCCCGAACGGGTGGTGAACGCGGCGGTGGAAGCGTTCGGCGCGGTGGACGTGCTGGTCGCCAACCATGCGCGCAGTTCGGTCCAGAGCCTGGCCGAGGTCACCGCGGCCGAACTGGACCTGACCTGGGCGGTGAACGCGAGGGCGAGCGTCCTGCTGGCGCAGGCGTTCGCGGCCGTTCACGACGACGACCGGCCGGGCGGACGGATCATCCTGTTCACCTCGGGCCAGCACCTGGCCCCGATGAGCCGGGAGTTGCCGTACGCCATCAGCAAGGGCGCCATCCACCAGATGACTCTCAGCCTGTCGGACGCGCTGATCGACCGGGGCATCACGGTGAACACGGTCAATCCCGGGCCGGTGGACACCGGCTGGGCCGACCCCGATCTGACCGAGCGGGTCGGCCGCGCGCTTCCCCGCGGGCGCTGGGGCAGACCGGCCGATGTCGCCCGCCTGGTCCGCTGGATGGCCGGCGACGACAGCGCCTGGATCACCGGGCAGGTCGTCGACTCCGAGGGCGGCTTCCGACGCTGGGTCATGTGACCGTAGGGGCGGGTCAGACGAGGTTGTCTTCTACCTTGAGGCCGAATTCGCCGCGGCCGTACATGGACAGGGCGTGTTCCACGTCGTTGGCTACGTGGACGCTGCCGGCGTGGGCGTCGCGCCAGGCGCGCTCGATGACGTTGCCGCGCTGCAGGGAGTTGCCGCCGGCGGTCTTGAACAGGATGTCGATCGCCTGGATCGCGCGTTCGGTGCCGCGGACCTGGTCGCGGCGGGCGCGCAGCCGCAGCTCCATCGGGATCTTCTCGTTGCGGACCGCGTACTCGTGGATCTCCCGGACGTTCCGGTCGGTCTGCAGGACCGCGGCGTCGATCTCGGACGCGGCGCGGGCGACGGCGACCTGCGCGAACGGGTCCTCGACGAACCGGCCGCCGCCGAGGCTCAGCCGGATCCGGTCGCGCATCCGGTCCACGTAGTGGTCGTGGCAGCCGGCCGCCATGCCGATCACGCCGGCGGTGACCGTGCTGGTGAAGATCGTCCCGAACGGCATCCGGTACAGCGGGCCGCCGTTGACCTTGCGGCCCGGGTTGCGGAGCTGCGCCTGCTCGAAGTTGCGCATCGCGCGGTGCGCGGGCACGAACGCGTTCTCCACGACGATGTCGTCGCTGGCGGTGCCGCGCAGGCCCATCGAGTCCCACACCTCGCGGACCTCGTAGTCGTCCTTGGGGACGAGCACCGTCATGAAGTCGACGGGACGTCCCTCCGCGCCCACGACGAGCGCGCCGAGCAGCGCCCACGAGGTGAACTCGACGCCGGAGGAGAACGACCACCGCCCCGTCACCTCGTAGCCGCCTTCGACCGGGGTGAGCCGGCCGATCGGGGCGTAGGACGAGGCGATCAGCGTGTCCGGGCCCGCTCCCCACACCTCTCGCTGCGCCTCGTCCTCGAACAGGCCGAGGTGCCAGGAGTGGACGCCGAGGATCGCCGCGACCCAGCCGGTGGAGCCGCAGACGCCGGAGATCGCCCGGACGACCTCGTAGAAGGCGACCGGGTCGTCCTCGGCGCCGCCGTAGCGGGTGGGCTGGAGCATGCGGAACACGCCGGCGGCGGTGAGGTCGCGGACGGTCTCGGCGGGGATGCGCCCCTTCTCGTCCACGGACCGGGCACGCTCGGCGATGCCGGGCAGCAGCGCGCGCACGGCGTCCAGGACCTCGTTGCTCATCCCCGCTCCTTCCCTAAGGCGACCGTTGAAGGACACCATGTCAGGGTCACCGCGCGAGCGGGAACGTCCCGGCCAGCGAGACTCGCCGGAACGGGACGGCGACGTGCGACCTAACGTTCGAATCACCCATCCGTCTTCGAAGGGATGATCCACGTGACCGCAACCGAGTCGGACGCCGTCCGCGCCATCGAGGCGGAGGCGATCTCCTCCCGTTTCGCCCGGGGATGGCACTGTCTCGGGCTGGCCGAGAAGTACCGGGACGGCAAGCCCCACACGGTCAACGCGTTCGGGCAGAAGCTCGTGGTCTTCACCGGTGCGGACGGCAAGACCAACGTCCTGGACGGCTACTGCCGGCACATGGGCGGCGACCTGTCGGACGGCACCGTCAAGGGCAACGAGATCGCCTGCCCGTTCCACGACTGGCGCTGGGGCGGCGATGGGCGCTGCAAGTCGATCCCTTACGCGCGCCGCGTCCCACTGCGCGCCCGGACCGCGGCGTGGCCGACGATGGAGCAGGACAAGCTGCTGTTCGTCTGGAACGACCCGGAGGGGAACAAGCCCCCGGCGGACGTGACCATCCCCGTGATCGAAGGCGCGACCCGCGACGACTGGACCGACTGGCGCTGGACGGAGCAGGTGGTCCACACCAACGCCCGCGAGGTCATCGACAACGTCGTCGACATGGCGCACTTCTTCTACATCCACCAGTCGTTCCCGACGTTCTTCAAGAACATCTTCGAGGGCCAGGTCGCCACCCAGATCATGAAGGGCGTGACCCGGGAGGACGCGCGCCGCCAGCGGGAGGGCTCCGGCCGCGGCGGGCCGCTGATGCTGGGCAACACCTCCGTCGCGTCCTACCACGGCCCGTCTTTCATGATCGACGAGCTGACGTACCACTACGAGGGGTACGACCTGAACTCCGTCCTGATCAACTGCCACTACCCGATCGACGAGAACTCGTTCTCGCTGCACTCGGGGATCATCGTGCAGCACAGCGACAAGCTGCCGGCGGAGGCGGCCGAGGCGACGGCGCAGAAGCTGTCGGAGTTCATCCTGCTCGGCTTCCAGCAGGACGTCGAGATCTGGAAGAACAAGACCCGCATCGACAACCCGCTGCTGTCCGAGGAGGACGGGCCCGTCTACCAGCTGCGCCGCTGGTACGACCAGTTCTACGTCGACGTCGCCGACGTCAAGCCGGAGATGACCGACCGGTTCGAGTTCGAGATCGACACGACCCGTCCCGTCGAATCGTGGCAGAAGGAGGTCGACGAGAACCTCGCCCGCATGGACTCCGAAGAGGTCTCGACGTGACGGCCCGCCAAGACGAACGCCTCCTGGACGGCCCGCTGCTGCCCGTCCGCTGCCGCCGCTGCGCCGCCGAGGTGCTGGTGCGCAAGGCGAGCTGGGAGCAGACCAGCATCCAGTGGAACGCCGAAGCGCGGGCGGCGTGCGTGGGTATCCAGGACCCGCACGACACGTGCCCGGCACTGCGCTCGTCCATCCAGGAGGCCGCGCTGAACGGCGCGGTCCAGGTGATGGAGTGACCGGTGGACGGCTGGCCGGGCGGGTCGCGGTCGTGACCGGCGCGGGCGACGGCATCGGACGCGGCGTCGCCCGCCGCTTCGCCGCCGAGGGCGCCCGCGTCGTGGTGGCGGAGCTGAACGAGGAGACCGGTGAGCGGGTGGCCGCCGAGATCGGGGAGAACGCCCGTTTCGTCCAGACCGACGTCACCGACAAGGCCCAGGTGCACGCGATGGTGGCCGCCGCCGCGGAAACCTGGGGCACCGTGGACGTCCTGGTCAACAACGCCTGGGGCGCCGGGACCGTCGGCCGCGTCGAGGCCAAGACCGACGAGCAGCTCACGCGCGGCTTCGCCATGGGCTACTACGGCCCGCTGTGGGCGATGCAGGCCGCGTTCCCCCACATGAAGGCGCAGGGCTGGGGACGCGTCATCAACATGTGCTCCCTGAACGGGGTCAACGCCCACATGGGGACGCTGGAGTACAACTCGGCCAAGGAGGCGCTCCGGACGCTGACCCGCACGGCCGCCCGCGAGTGGGCGCCGTCCGGCGTCGTCGTCAACGCGATCTGCCCCGGCGCGAAGAGCGCGGCGTTCCGCCGGGTGGCGGCCGAGCACCCGGAGATCGAGGCGGCCGCCGACCGCGCCAACCCGATGGGCCGCCTCGGCGACCCGGAGACCGACATCGCGCCCGTGGCGGTGTTCCTCGCGTCCGAGGACGCCCGCTACCTGACCGGAAACACCCTGTTCGCGGACGGCGGCTCGCACATCAACGGCGTCGCCTGGACCCCGGACCTGGATGGAGAACAGTGATCGACGAATATGGCCCGTGGGCCGTCATCGCCGGCGGTTCGGAGGGGGTCGGCGCCGCGTTCGCGCACCGGCTCGCCGACGCCGGCGTGAATCTCGTCCTCATCGCCCGCAAGCCCGGCCCCCTGGCCGAGACGGCCGGCGCCGTCCGGGCGAAGGGCGTGGAGGTCCGTACCCTCGAACTCGACCTGGTCGCCCCCGACCCGCTCAAGGCGATCCGCGAGGTCACCGACGACATCGAGGTCGGGCTCCTCGTCTTCAACGCGGGCGCGAACAGCTACGGCCACGAGTTCGTAACCGGCGACCTGGACCGCTTCCAGGGCGTCATCGACCTCAACATCACCGCCCAGCTGGCCTTCACGCACCACTTCGGCGCGCTGATGAAGGAACGCGGACGCGGCGGAATCCTGCTGGTCGGTTCCCTCGCCGGCTACATGGGGCAGGCGCAGATCAGCATCTACTCGGCCGTCAAGGCGTTCGGCCGCGTCTTCGCCGAGGGCCTCTGGCTGGAGATGCGCGAGCACGGGGTGGACGTCCTGGAACTCGTCCTCGGCGTGACCCGCACCCCCGCGATGGAACGTGCCGGCCTGAACATGGACATGCCGGGCCTCAACGTCGCCGACCCCGACGACATCGCCCGCGAGGGCCTCGAACACCTCAAGGACGGGCCCATCCGGGTCGCCGGCGGCAACTACGAGGCGGCCCAGAAGCGCGCGGGCTTCCCCCGCGACCGCAAGCTCCTCGCCGCCCACGAGGCCATGCGCCGCATGCTGCCCGACCCGTCCTAGCCATGGCCACACGCACCGTCCCGTGGGGACGGACGCCGGCGGATCAGGCGTCGTCGTTCGCGCTCTGGTCGTAGCGTCCGGCTCTTACCTGGGTCGTGAAGGTGAGCCAGACCTGGACGCTGAAGGTGAGGTGTCCGGTAGCGGGAGCCTTGCTGTCGCGGATCGCGATGGCGGCTCGCGCACCGGTGACCTCGACGCAGTTGCCACCGCCGCTCCGGCTGCTTTTCCGCCACGGAGCACGCGACATCGCGGGCGTCATGATCATCACGCTCCTTTCCCGGACGCAGATCTTTCGCGGACGCGGCGATCAGCGAAGCGGATGCGCTCGGGCTGAGCGCGACGGCGAGAAGATGTGCACTGACCAGGTTGTATCGGGCAACATCTGCCTCTTCTTCTAGAAAGATGTCCCCTGCCTGGCTTTCGAGATACACGATGTCAGGCCCGATCTCCTCCACGAAGTTCATGACGACGTAAGAGCCGGGCATACCTGGATGGCTTCCCGCGTCGAACGGGATCACCTGGAGGTTCACGTTCGAACGCGCCGTGACGGCCAGCAGGTGATCGAGCTGCTCCCGCATGATCTCCCGGCCGCCGACGACGCGGCGGATGGCGGCTTCGTCCACGATCGCCCACAGTTTCAGCGGCTGGTCTTTCGTCAGGGCCGCCTGCCTCCGCATCCGTGCGTCGACCCTGCTTTCGATCTCCTCGACGGCGGACTCCGGAAAGGCGCCTTGGATGGCGGCTCGCGCGTAGCGCTCGGTCTGGAGGAGGCCCGGGACGAACAGGCACTCGTAGTTCAGAACGTCGCGCGCTTCGGATTCGAACTCGATGTAGGAGGCGTAGCGTTCCGGAAGATCTGACGCGAAGGTGTGCAGCCAGCCGCGCGTCGCCGACTGCTTGAGCAGGGTCCCCAGTTCGGAGCGTTTCGGCTCGGCCACCCGGTACACGTCCAGGAGGCCGGCCAGGGTGCGCGCCTGAGGCCGGACACGGGCGGTCTCGATCCGGTAGAGCGTGGCGACGTTGATGCCGGTCTGCTCCTTCACCTGCTCGCGAGTGAGTTCCGCGACCTTGCGCAGCCGGCGCAGCTCTGCCGCGAGACGCCGAAGACGCACCGTCGGTGTCCCCACTGCGACTCCTTTCCGTGTGTGCGACGGGCGCGGCCACAGCCCCCGTGCCCTCCGCGCCTCGGTTGACCCGTGAATGCAAGCAATGTAAATGCAACCTTTGCATCAACACTCTAAGTGATGCGTTCTGTGCAGAGCGTTCCACGGGAGGCCGGTGGACCGCAGGCGATCAGCGGATACGGAGCGGCCCTGAGGCGGTGCTTGCCCCACCGGCCCCGGGCCGTGATCCGGCGGGAAAGAAATCGGACCCATGTCGAACCTGCCTGAGTACTCGCCTCCAGCGGAGTATGCCGCTCACCCGACACCGGGCGGATCCGTTCGGGCGACGGCCGATCAGGCCGCCGGGGGCCGGCTGTGATCGTCTGGGACGGGTGGCGCACCGAGCGGATGTGCCCGCCCGGCGTCCTGGACGTCCTTGACGTCCGGGACGTCCGGGCGCGGGTGCGGCGGACGCTGGCGCGCTGCTCGGACGGCTTCGAGCTGGACGACGTGGACCTGATGGTCTGCGAGATCGCCACCAACGCCGTCCGGCACACCGCCAGCGGCAGGCCCGGCGGCGGGGTGTGGGTGACCGCGCTCGTGTCGGCCGCGCGGCTGCGGGTGGAGATCCTGGACGACGGCGGCTCGCGAGGGCGTCCGGTGATTCCGGCGCAGTCCCCGGCGTGCGACGAGTCCGGGCGCGGGCTGCTGATGGTGAGCGAACTCGCCGACCGGTGGGGCGCGCTGCGCGGGGAGACGGGACGTCACACCGTGTGGTTCGAGGTCGTCCAGTGAGCGCCGCGCGAAGGCTGCGCGGTGCGTGGGCGGCGCGGCGGAGCTCCAGGCCGCGGGGAAGGAGCCGGGGCGGGCGCGGGGCTCTCCAGTCCCTGCTCTCGAAGCCGTCACCGGAGGCGGTGTTCCTCTTCGGGGACGCCGGGCCGGAGGCGCCCGAGGGGGGCGAGCACTTCTCCGGCGAGGCGCAGGCATGGCGGCTGCTCGCGGACATGGAGGCCGCGCGATCCCGGGTCTGGTCGCGGCAGGGCCGGGTGTGGGACGCGGGCATATGCGCCGGGCGCGCCCAGGTGTACCGGGCGGCGGCCGAACAGCTCGAACGACCTCCTGATCGAGTCACCTGGCCGGTGGGACGGCAACGAGCGCCGGGCCGGCCGGGAAGATCCCGGTTGAAGCCGACCCGGGCCCGCTGAGTCAGGCAGGTGGTGCGGCGGTAACGCGGTCCATCCATTCGGTGAGGAGCACGTGTTCGGCAGGGGTCAGGCCGGTGAGTTCGGGGGCGACGGCGCGCAGGGCGATGGCCTTGCTGACCGGGTCGTCGGTGGCGTCGGCCGGGGCCGTCCCGGAGGTGACGGCGGCGATGGCCGCCTCGCGGGCGAGGGCGGACAGGGCGGGGTCGCGCCGGTCCTCCGGGAGCGAGATGAGGGTGAAGGTCATCCCGCGGCCGGCGGAGTGGATCAGCAGGGCGGCCCGCTCCTCGCTCACGCGGAGGCGCCCGGCCGCGGCGATGCGGCTGACGTGCCGGGCGAGCATCGCGGCGGCCTGGCGCGCGGCGGGGGTCTCGACGCCGGGCCGGGCGTCGCCGTAGATGAGTGAGTACAGGGCCGGGTTGCTCAGCCCGAACCCGACGTGCAGGTCCCAGCCGCGGCGCAGGTCGTCCACGGGGTCGCTGGTCTCGCCGAGCGATGCCTTGTCCGCCAGGTAGGACTCGAATCCGTGGGCGGCGACCGCGTCCAGCAGGCCCTGCTTGTCACCGAAGAGCCGGTAGATGACCGGTGACTGCACCCCCGCCTCGGCGCAGATCGCGCGGGTGGACAGCGCCTCGCGGCCGCCCTCGCCGAGCAGGTCGTAGGCCGCCTTGATGATCCGCTCCCGCGTCGCGTCCCGCCTCATGGCCGCCAACGATACCCGCCAGCCGCCCCGGATGTATCGGCGATAACAGAACTCTGTTATCGCCTTGTGTTGGCGACGGCATCACGATTATGTTGTCGCCATCAACACCACGGAATCGAGGCACATCATGCACCCGAAGCGGGTCCTCGCCCTGGCACTGACCGCCGCCCTGTCGGGGGCGGTGCTCTCCGGATGCGCGGGGACGCCCGAACCGCGGACGCCCACCCGCGCGGACTCCGGATCATCGCCGCCGGCCGCCCCGGGGACGGTCACCGAGCTGGCCACAGGCCTGGACATGCCGTGGGGGCTGACGTTCCTGCCGGACGGCTCGGCCCTCGTCTCCGGGCGCGCGTCCGGGCAGATCCACCACATCCCGGCCGAGGGCGGACAAGCGGCACTGGTCGGCGAGGTCCCCGGCGTGGAGGTGAGCGCCGAGGGAGGCCTGCTCGGCCTGGCCGCCTCCCCCGGCTTCGCCGAGGACCGCGCGGTCTACGCCTACGTGTCGGGGCCACCGACCAACCGCGTGGTCGCGCTCCGCGTCGCCGAGGACCTGCGGTCGCTCAGGCGGGAACGCGTCGTCCTGGACGGGATCCTGACGGCCGACCGGCACCACGGCGGCCGGTTGCGCTTCGGCCCCGAGGGTCACCTGTGGATCGGGACGGGAGACGCGTTCGAGCCCGAGAACGCGTCCGACGAGGACTCCCTCAACGGAAAGATCCTGCGGATCCGGCCGGACGGGTCGATCCCGGAGGACAACCCCACGCCCGGCTCCCCCGTCTACTCCTCGGGCCACCGCAACGTGCAGGGCATCGCCTTCGGCCCGGACGGCACCGCCTACGCCTCCGAACTGGGCCACCGCACCTGGGACGAGCTGAACGTCCTCCGGCCGGACCTCGACTACGGCTGGCCCGAAACCGAGGGAACGGACGGCGACACCGGCGAGCCCCCGATCTTCACCGTCCACCCCGACGAGGCCTCACCCTCGGGCATCGCCTTCGCGCAGGGTTCCATCTGGATGGGAGCTCTGGGCGGCCAGCGGCTGTGGCAACTCCCGGTCGACGGCCCCGAGGCGGCAGGGGAACCCGTCAGCCACTTCGTCGGCGAGTACGGCCGCATCCGCACCGTGGAACCCGCCCCGGACGGCTCCCTGTGGCTCACCACTTCGAACACCGACGAGGCCACCTGGGGAGGCACCGCCCCCCGCCCCAACGACGACCGCCTCCTCCGCCTCGAACTCACCGGGAGTTGACGCCCGGCGGGTCAGGGGGTCCGGGGTTCGTAGGTTCCGTTGTTGTTCTCGTAGAGGGGGTCGGTCGTCTCGGTCGCCTCGGTGCGGAGGGTGCGTTTGATGACCTTGTTGGTCGGGGTTCGCGGCAGTTCCTCGACTATGCGGATGTAGCGGGGCATCCACTTCGTGCCCAGGTCGGGTTGGGCGGCCAGGAATTCCGTGAAGGCGGAGGGGGCGAAGGTCGTGTTCGGGGTCAGCGCCACCGCCGCCATCACCTGGTCGCCGACGCGGGGGTCCGGGACGGCGTAGACCGCCACGTCCGCGAACTCTTCGTAGCGGGCCAGGAGGCGTTCCACCGGGGCCGCGGCGAAGTTCTCGCCGTCCACCCTTAGCCAGTCGTCGTTGCGGCCGGCGAAGTACCAGTAGCCGTCCCCGTCCCTGTAGGCCAGGTCGCCCGACCACGTCCAGCCGTTGCGGACGCGCTTCGCCGTCGCCTCGGGGTTGTTGTAGTAGCCCTCGAACTTCGCGGCGCCCAGCGTGTCGACGATCTCGCCGATCGCCTCTTCCGCGTTGAGCAGCGTGCCGTGCTCGTCGAACTCGGCGGGCGGGCATTCTTCGAGCGTGTCCGGGTTGATCACCAGGGTGCCCGGCTCGGCGACGCCCAGCGAGCCCGAGGGTGTTCCCGGGACGCGGTTCAGGCGGATCTCGCCCTCGCTGGAGCCGTAGGAATCGATGACCGTGCAGCCGAAGCGGCGGGCGAACTCGGCGATGTCGGGCTCGGCGGCCTCGTTGCCGAACGCGATGCGGAGCGTGTTGTCGGCGTCGTCCGGCTTCTCCGGGGTCGCCAGGATGTAGCTGAGGGGCTTGCCGACGTAGTTGAAGAACGTCACGCCATGGCGGCGGACGTCCGGGAGGAAGCCCGAGGCGGAGAACCTGCGGCGGAGGACGATCCGGCCGCCCGTGGCGACGGCGGGCGCGATGCCGGCCATCAGGGCGTTCGAGTGGAACATCGGCATGACGACGTAGAACGCGTCGTCGCGGGTCAGGGCGCGGCGGTCGCGTTGCTGGACCGCGATGCGGCCGAGCCTGCCCTGGGTGCAGATCACCGCCTTGGGCGCGGAGGTGGTACCCGACGTGAAGACCAGGGAGAAGATCGCTTCCGGGGTGACCGGGGAGGTCTCGGCGGGAGGGGCCGTCGCGAGGCGGTCGGCGTAGGCGGGGGTGTCGACGGTCAGGGCGGGGACGTCCACCAGGCCTTCCAGCATGGGCGCGCGGGACGTCTCGGTGACCAGGAGCGAGCAGTCGGTGTGGGTGATGTCGCGGGCCAGTTCGGCGCCCCGGCGGGTCGGGTTCAGCTCGACGACCGGGACTCCGGCGAGGGCGCAGCCCAGCAGCCAGAACAGGTGCTCGGTGCCGTTCTCCAGGAACAGGCCGGCATGGCCGGGCAGATCGGCGACCAGACCGGCCCGCCGCCGGGCCTCCGTGACGACCTCCCGCCACGTCCAGGAGTCCTCCTCGAAGCACAGGCCCGTCCGGTCGTCGTCACCGCGTGCGAGGACCAGGTCGGCGAAGGCCGTCTCCTGGGCCGGGCGGTCGTCGCCCAGCACGGCGGTCTTCTCGTCCGGCATGCATCCTCCCAGGTGTCGAACCCCGATTATCAACTTCGGCCATCGGGCGCCCCGGACACGGACTGCATCTCACTGAGCAGGACCGTAGCCGCCGCGGGCACGCCTAGCCGGAGAGAAGGTCCGGGTCCGCGCGGAGTTCCTGGCGGACCATGGCCTCCCAGAAGCCGGCGAAGCCGTTGCCGTCGCTGCGCCGCATCTTGTCGGCCCACCAGGTGGGGAGCGGTGATTCCAGGACGCCGCCGGCGGCGCGGATGTGCCAGGCGCGCTGGCAGCGCTGTTCCAGCGCGACGGCACGCTGGTGCACGGCGCGGGCGGAGCTCCCCACGACGAAGACGCCGTGGCCGGCGAGGAGCGCCAGGTCGGCGCCGCGCATCTTGGTGATGGCGGCGCGGGCGGCCTCCTTGCTGTTGACCGGCTCGTCGTACTCGTCCACCAGGGCCATGTCGCCGCCGCCCAGGGTGGAGCTCTGGTCCATGGCGGGGGGCACCTCGCGCATGTCGGCCCAGACGGTTCCGTACAGGGGGTGGTTGTGGACGGCCCATCCCACGTCGGGGCGCTGCTCGTGCAGGGCCAGGTGGAGCGGGATGCCCAGGGGGACCGGCCAGTCGCCTTCGACGAGGTCGCCGTCCAGGTCGATGCGGATGACCTGGTGCGGGCGCAGCTCGTCCCAGGTGATCAGCCACGGGTTGCACAGGAGGGTGCCGTCGCCCAGGGCGCAGGTGATGTGACCGGCGAGGTGGTCGTTGTAGCCCTCACGCCAGAGGCAGCGGGCAAGGAGGACGAGTTCTTCCCGGAGGGTGAGGTCGGGGATGAGCTTGCCGGGCGTGGGTTCGAACACGAGTCCTCCTTCAGCCGAGGGGGAGCACGGTGGCGGGCAGCGGGTGCCGGTAGAGGGCGGCGGCGTTCTCCGAGCACATCGCCCGGAGCTCGGCCGGGTCGATGTGCCCCCAGGCCTTCTCGAGGACGGACTGGGTGTCGGGCCAGGTGCTGTCGCCGTGCGGGTAGTCGGTCTCGACCATGATGTTCTCGACGCCGATCCGGTGCCGGGTGTCGATCGTGGACGGGTCGTCGATCGTGCAGAACCAGAAGTTGCGGCGCAGCACGTCGGCGGGACGCACTTCCCAGCCGGTGCCGTACCCGGAGCGGTCCACGATGTTGTCGAGCCGGTCGAGGAGCATCGCCACCCAGCCGATACCGCCCTCGCTCATCGCGATCTTGAGGTCGGGATACCGCAGCGGGTACTCCGACCACAGCCATTCGGCGCAGGCGCGCAGCGACTGCTGCCCGAAGAGGGTGGCGCCGAGCTGCAGGCGCGGGGCGCCGGGCGGGTGGTTCTGCAGGCCCGAGCTGCCCACGTGCAGCGAGATGACCGTGTCGGTGTCGACGCACGCCTGGATGATCGGGTCCCAGTGGTCCCGGTCCCAGAGCGAGGGCAGGCCGATGGCGTGCGGCCGCTCCGGGAACGTGACCGAGGTGAAGCCGCGGGCGGCGTTGCGCCGGATCTCCTCGACGGCCAGTGCCGGGTCGGTGAGGTGGGTGATGCCGAGCGGGACGATCCGGTCGGGGTACTTGGAGTGCCATTCGTCGTACAGCCAGTCGTTCCAGGCGCGCACGCAGGCGTGCCCGAGTTCCTGGTCGTGGGTGGCGAAGAAGACGCGCCCGCAGAAGCCGGTGATCTGGGACGGAAAGTTCACCGATGCCCAGACGCCGTTGATGTCCATGTCGCGGACGCGCGCGTCGACGTCGTAGCAGCCCTGGCGCATCTGGTCGAAGCGGAACGGCTCGAACGTGATGGTCTCCGGCCGGCGGCCGGCGACGGCGTTCATCCCGACCTGGGTGTACCGGTCGCCTTCGAACTCCCAGGCCTGGTTCCCCTCGGGCGTCTCCACGATCCTCGGCGCCCGTTCCTGGAGCCGGGCGGGCAGCCGGCCGTCGAACGTGTGAGGAGGCTCCACCACGTGGTCGTCCACCGAGATGATCGTGTATTCGGCCGCACGCGGCTCGGGTTCGGGAAGGAACAGATACGCGGACATTGACCCCCCTCGTGTTGCTGGCTCGTGTTGCTGACTCGTGTTGCTGTGGGTCGTGTTACTATGTGACACGTTTGTTTCATTCGATAGTAGGTTGAGGGAATGAGCACGGTCAAGCAGGTGCAATCGGTCCGGAACGCGTGCGTGCTGCTGGAGACGATCGCGGCCGCGCAGCCGATCGGGGTGAGCGAGCTGGCCCGCGCCACCGGATTCGACAAGAGCGCGGTGCACCGGATCGCGGTGACGCTCCACGAGGCCGGCTGGATCCGGCCCGCCGGAGGGCCGGCCACCCGCTGGGAGCTGGCGCCGGCGCTCCTCGGCCTGGCCCGCGAGGGGGGCACCGCGAGCCTGGTCGCGACGGTGCGTCCGGTCATGGAGCGGCTACGGGACGACACCGAGGAGACCGTCCTGCTCGGGGTCATGGACGGTGACCGCCTGACCGTCGCCGAAGTGGCCGAGAGCCGGCGGCCGGTGCGGCTGAGCATGCCTCCGGGGGCGGAGATGCCGTTCCTCGGCAGCGCGGCGGCGCGCGCGATCGCCGCGCTCCTGCCGGCCGGCGAGGTGGAGCGGCTGCGTGCGGCCCATCCGGGGTTCGACGACGACGCCGCGCTGGAACGTGTGCGGTCGCAGGGCTGGTCCTCCAACGACGAGGAGGTCCAGGAGGGTGCACGGGCCGTCTCCGCCGCACTGGCGGGGGCCGACGGCCGCCCGCTCGGTGCGCTGGTCGTCTGCGGTCCGGCCGACCGGATGCCGGCCGGCCGGATGCGCGAGTACGGGCTCCTCGCGGCGGCCGCGGCGGCGTCCGTGCGGCTCTGAGCACCCCGAGGCGCAGGTGCCGGCGGCGCGGCGGACCGGATCCCACTGAGCGGGACCTGGCGACGCCCCGATCCGGTCATCGTTGTTTCCCTCGTTTTGGTCTACCGAAAGTCACCTACGGAGAGCAGGGGGCAGCGGCAGCGTTCGCAGAGGGTTCGCGGGAGGATCGTGAAGACGTCCAGGTGGAGATGGCGCCGCCGTTCCGCCGGGTTGCTCATCGTCGCGATGACGGCGACGGCATGCGCCTGGCAGGGCGAGAACGCGGGGCGGGAGCAGCCCGCCGGACCGCCGGCGGAGTACAAGGCCGGCATGATCGGCGAAGCCGGGCCCGGTGAGGCGGGCCCGCCCGTCAAGGGCGGCACGATGACGCTCGCCGCCTACGCCGAGGCCGGGCTCCTCGACCCGGCCGAGACCATCGTCGCCGGTTCCACCGGCGGCATGGAGATGGCCGCGATCTACGACGTCCTGATGCGCTGGGACAGCGAGACCGGCGAACTCCACCCGCAGCTCGCCGAGGACCTGGAGGCCAACGGCGACTCCACCGCGTTCACGCTCACCCTGCGGGACGGCGTGACGTTCAGCGACGGGACACCGCTCGACGCGCAGGCCGTCAAGTGGAGCATCGAACGCTACGTGAAGAAGGGCGCGGACGAGGCGGCGCTGTGGAAGAGCAACGTCGCGGCCGTCGAGACGCCCGACGACCTGACCGTCAAGTTCGAGCTCCGGCACGAGTGGCCGACGTTCCCGTTCATGCTGACCACCGGCCCGGGAATGATCGTCGCGAAGTCGTCCGACGCCGGGGGCGAGTTCACCCCCGTCGGCGCGGGCGCCTTCGCCTTCGAGCGGTACCGGCCGAAGGAGGAGACCGTCCTCAAGGCGCGCGCCGGCTACCACGGCGGGAAGCCGAACCTCGACCGGATCCGGATCGTGTACGTCGACGACCCGGACGCCGCGCTGTCCACGCTGAGCACCGGGCGGATCCAGGGCGCGTTCCTGCGCGATCCCGTCGCCGTCCAGGACGCGCTGAAGGCCGGGCACCACGGCTACCTCAGCATGGTCGCGCTCGGCAACGCCGCCGTGATCAACGCGTTGCCGGGGCATCCGGGCGCCGACCCGCGCGTCCGCAAGGCGATGCACCACGCGATCCACCCGGAGGCGATCTACCAGCGCGCCTACCCCGGTACGGGCCTCGCGAGCAACGCGCTGTTCCCCGACTTCTCGGTCTGGCACACGGACGCCAAGCCGCTTCCCTACGACCCGGGCAAGGCCCGCCGCCTGCTGCGGGAGGCCAAGGCCGACGGCTTCGACGGCAAGGTGTCCTGGCTGGACTCCCAGGACCCCGCCTCCCGGACGACCGCGCTCGCGGGCAAGGCGATGCTGGAGAACGTCGGCTTCGACGTCGAACTCGACCTGGTCCGCTCCGTCTCCGACCAGATCACGAAGGTGGCCGTCCGCAAGAGCTACGACGTGGCCGGCTGGGCGCTGAGCTGGCGCGAGGCCGGGCCGTTCGCCCGCATGTACGCCACGCTCCACGCCGAGGGCAACCTCACGGTCGGGATGGCGACCACCCCGGCGATGTCCGCGCTGATCGAGGAGCTGCGGGGCGCTGAGACGACCGAAGACCAGCGGGCCGTGATGGGACGCATCCAGCAGCAGTGGAACCAGGACGTCCCGGCACTGGTGCTCGGGCCGCAGCCCGAGCTGGTCGCCTGGCCGGACACCGTGCACGGCGTCGTCGGGACCGTCAACAGCATGGTCCTGCTCGACGACGCCTGGATCGCCCAGGGCTGAGAGGGACGATATGGCACGCGACCTGGCCAGACGGCTGATCGAGCTGACGCTGGTGCTGCTGATCGTCAGCATGGGCACGTTCGCGCTGGTGGACCTGATGCCGAGCGACCCCGCGGTGGTGGTGCTCGGCGAGGGCCACACGGCCGCGGAGTACGAGGCGAAGCGGGAGTCGATGGGGCTGAACGATCCCCTCCCGGTCCGCTACGGGCACTGGATGGGCGACGCGCTCACCGGCGACCTGGGCGAGTCGTTCGTCCCGCCGTACAGCGACGTCGCCGGGCGGATCGGGGCGGCGCTGCCGGTCAGCGTGGAACTGGCCGTCCTGGCGATGGTGATGGCCCTGCTCCTGGCGGTCCCCCTGGCGATGTGGTCGGCGTACCGGTCCGGCGGGCTGGTGGACCGGGCCGTCAGCGCGGTGTCGTTCGGGGTGCTGTCGGTGCCGAGCTTCCTGGCGGGCATGCTGCTCATCGCGCTGTTCGCCGAGCGGCTCGGCTGGTTCCCGCGGCTGGAGTGGTCGCGGCTCAGCGACGGGGTCGGCGACAACCTCTACCACGCGTTCCTGCCCGCGCTGACGATCGCGCTGATGGAGACGGCGACGTTCACGCGGGTGCTGCGCGGCGACCTCATCACGACGCTGCAGGAGGACTTCATCCTGTCGGCGAAGGCGAAGGGCATGGCGCCGCTGCAGGTGCTGTTCCGGGACGCCCTGCGCCCCTCGTCCTTCTCGCTGATCACGCTGATGGGGATCAGCCTGGGCCGGCTCATCGGCAGCACGGTGATCGTCGAGTACCTGTTCGCGCTGCCCGGCATGGGGACGCTGATCATCAGCGCGGCCGACCAGGGCGACGTCCCGATGGTGCAGGGCGCGGTCCTGGTGATCGCGCTGATCTACGTGCTGGTGAACGCGGCGATCGACCTGTCCTACGGCCGTCTCGACCCACGAATCAGGCGGGCACATGTCTGAGGCGCACACGACCGACACGCACATGACCGACCCGCACATGACCGACAGGGCAGCCCGGGTGATCGGCCCGCGGTGGTGGGGCGCGGCCCTGGCCGCCGCCGGGTTCGCCGTGTTCGGGCTGTCGGTGACCGTCCTGGCCGGGGACGGGTGGGTGCAGGCCGCCGCGGTCGTCATCGGCCTCGCCGCGGCCTACCTCGGGCTGAACGCGCTCGGCCGGGCCGTGTTCGGCGGCTCCTTCGACCTGCTGTTCTGGCTCTGCGTCGGCTGGGTGACCGCCCTGGTCGCCACGGCCGTCGCCGCGCCGCTGCTGCCGTTCGGCGAGCACCAGGACATCGTCAAGACGCTGGGGACCCCCGGCATGGCCGTCCCGGACCTGTCGACCTCGCATCCGCTCGGCACCAACAACTTCGGGCTCGACCTGCTCGCACGCGTCGTCCACGGCGCGCGGTCGTCGCTCGTCGTCTCGCTCGGCGCGGTCGCCATCGGCATGGTCGTCGGCGGGGCGATCGGGATCGCGGCCGGGTACTTCCGGCGCGGCACCGACGCAACGGTCGGCGTGCTGACCAACTCGCTGCTGGCCGTCCCGCCGCTGATCCTGCTGATCGCGCTCGGCACCGTCCTGGAGCCGAGCCTGGCCAACATCGCCTTCGCGCTGTCGCTGCTCGCGATCCCCAGCATGATCCGGATGGCGCGGGCGAGCACGATGGCGTTCGCGCAGCGCGAGTTCGTCGTGGCGGCCGAGGCGATGGGCGCCTCCCGGCGGCGCGTCATGACCCGGGAGCTGCTTCCCAACGTCGTGCTGCCGCTCGCGTCCTACGGCATGGTGATGGTGTCGGTGCTGATCGTCGCGGAGGCGTCGCTGAGCTTCCTCGGCCTCGGGGTCCAGCCGCCGTCGCCGTCCTGGGGGAACATGATCGCCGAGGGTGAGGAGAACGACGCCTTCACCCAGTACCCGCACATCGTGCTGGTGCCCGGCATCACGCTCTTCCTGACCGTCTTCGCGTTCAACCTCATCGGTGAGAAGGCCCGCAAGCGGTGGGACCCCCGCCAGGCGAAGCTTTAGGAGCCGGCATGAAGAACGAACCCGGTACGAACGACGAGCCCGGTACGAACGACCAAGCCGTCCTTGCCGTGGAGGACCTGCACACCGAGATCCGCACCCCGCAGGGTCCGCTCAAGGCGGTGGACGGGGTGTCCTTCACCGTCCGCCCCGGGGAGATGTTCGGCATCGTCGGCGAGTCCGGCTCGGGCAAGTCGGTGCTCGGCCGGACGGTGATGGGCCTGTACACGTCGGGCCCGTCCATGACGGTGACCGGGAAGGTGGTCCTGAACGGCCGGGACGTGCACGCCCTCAGCCCCGGCGAGCGGCGCGGGCTGTGGCGGTCGGACGTCGGGATGGTCTTCCAGGACCCGGGGACGGCCCTCAACCCGGTCAAGCGGATCGGCCGCCACCTGACCGAGGGCATGCGGGGCATGTCCCGCGCCGCCGCCCGCGACCGGGCCGAGGAGCTGCTGCGCCTGGTCGGCATCCCCGAGCCGCGCCGCAGACTCCGCCAGTACCCGCACGAGCTGTCGGGCGGCATGCGCCAGCGGGTGGTGATCGCGGTCGCGCTGGCCGGTGAGCCGTCCCTGCTGATCGCGGACGAGCCGACGACCGCGCTGGACGTCACCGTCCAGAAGCAGATCCTGGACCTGCTCGGCCGGCTCCAGTCCGAGCTGGGCACGGCGATCGTCCTGATCAGCCACAACCTCGCGGTCGTCGCGGGGCGGGCCGGCCGGGTCGCGGTCATGTACGCGGGCCGCCTCGCGGAGCTGGCCCCGGCCGCCGACCTGTTCGCCGGCCCCCGCCACCCGTACACCGAGGCGCTGCTGGCCTCGGTCCCCCGGCTGGACGACCCGCCCCACTCCGTCCTCCAGGCGATCGAGGGCGCCCCGCCGAACATGGCGGCGCCGCCGCCGGGATGCCGCTTCGCGCCGCGGTGCCGGTACGCCACGTCCAGCTGCGAGACCTCGCCCGCGCTGGTCGCGGACGGCGGCCGCGCGTTCGCCTGTCACCACCCCGTCGACGTTGGAGGCGCCTGATGGCCGGCACGGGCACCACGCACCTGCGGTCCGGTGACCGCGTCCTGTCCGTCGAAGACCTCGTCGTGGAGTTCCCCGCGGGACGCGGACGGAAGGTCCACGCGGTCTCCGGGATCAGCTTCGACCTCATGGACGGGGAGACGCTCGGCATCCTGGGCGAGTCCGGCTGCGGGAAGTCGAGCACGGGACGCGCGGTGATGCAGCTGCCGCCGCCGTCCGGCGGGTCGGTGCGGCTGGACGGCACGGAGCTGACCGGTCTCACGCCCGCCGCGCTGCGGGAACGGCGCAAGCGGATGCAGATGATCCTGCAGAACCCGGCCGCCGCGCTGAACCCGCGCCGCAAGGTCGCCGATCTCGTCGCCGAAGGACCGTCGGTGTGGGGCGGCAAACCGGACCGGGCCCGGATCGAGGCGGTGCTGGAGTCGGTCGGGCTCGACCCGGCCGTGGTCTGGGACCGCCGCCCGCACGAGCTGTCCGGCGGCCAGTGCCAGCGCGTCTGCATCGCCCGCGCGCTGATGCTCGACCCGCAGGTCCTGATCTGCGACGAGCCGGTGTCGAGCCTGGACGTCTCCGTGCAGGCGCAGATCCTCAACCTCCTGGAGGGCACCAAGGAGCGCCTCGGCCTCAGCATGATCTTCATCGCGCACGACCTCGCCGTCGTGAAGAACATCAGCGACCGGATCATGGTGATGTACCTGGGCAAGGTCTGCGAGGTCGTCCCGTCCGGCGCGCTGGCGGGCTCGGCGCTGCACCCCTACACGCGCCTGCTCCTCGCCTCGGTGCCGGACGCCCCGCAAGGCGAGGGCGAGCAGGAGAACTCCGAGCCCCCGTCCCCGCTGGACCCGCCGAGCGGCTGCCGCTTCCGCACCCGCTGCCCCCTCGCCACCGACCGCTGCGCGGAGGAGGAGCCGATGCTGCGGCAGACGGCCGACGGCCACCACGTGGCCTGCCACATGGTCTGAAAAGCCGGTGGTCAGGCGCGGTGGTCAGGCGCGGTGGGGGCGGTTCGTCCAGCCCTGGTCGTCGGCGCGGACGAACCAGCCGGACGCGGCGAGCGTGCCGCCGTCCACCGGGATCGTGTGGCCGGTGACGAAACGGGCGTCGTCCGAGGCGAGGAACGCGACGACCGCCGCGTAGTCGTCGGGCTCGCCGAAGCGGGCCAGCGGCACCCAGGTGTGTTCCAGTCCCTCGTCGTAGCCGCGCCGCATCCACTCGGCCGGGGTCTGCTCGGTGTCGGCCAGGTCGGGGGCGATGGCGTTGACGCGGACGCCGTGCCGTCCGACCGCCACGGCGAGGCTGCGGGTGAACGCTGACACCCCCGCGTTGAACGCCGCGTACACCGGGTGCTGCGGGATGCCGCGGAACGCCTCGACCGTGGAGTTGTTGACGATGCTCCCCGAACCCCGCTCGATCATGGCCGGGAGCACCGCGTGCGTGAGCTTGAAGACGTGCAGCAGGTTCAGCTCGTAGAGACGCTGCCACTGCTCGGGCGTGCTGTCCTGAAAGGACGCGGCGGCGGGACGGAAGTCGCCCACGTTGTTGACCAGGACGTCGACCCGGCCCTCCGCAGCGGCCACCACCTTGGAAACCGTCTCGTCCTCGACGATGTCGCCGATGACCGTGACGCAGCGGCCTCCGGCGGCCTTGATGTCGGCCTGAGCACGGTCGGCGGCGTCCGCGTCGATGTCGTTGAGGATCACCAGGTCACCGGCGGCGGCCAAACGGCGGGAGACGGCACCGCCGATGCCGAGCGCACCACCGGTGACCACACTGACTCGGGAATCCTCACCCAACACGCCACCTCCGGACGGGTCTGGTCTCGATGAAGTCGATCTGGAGGGCGCGCCTCGCGAACCGCCAGCCGCCGTCCTCGCGCCGGTAGACGTCGCTGTAGCGCATGTGCCAGATCAGGTCGGACGGCTTGCCCGGCTCGCGTTCGGTCAGATGGTGCGCCACGCAGGTGACGTGGCCGGTCGCGTCCGCCTCGAACACCTGGCCGACGATCTCGTGGGACGTCACGGGGACGTCGTTCAACGTCGACAGGGCTTCCACGATCCCGTCCCGTCCGGCGAAGGTCCGCGCCGGGCCGAGCGAGCCGGGCGGGTCCGGCAGGACGAGGACGGCATCCTCGGTGAACAGGCCCGCGACGCCGGGCAGATCGCGGCGGTCGGCGTACAGAGCGTACCGGGAGACCAGGTCGAGCAGTTCGACCCGGTCGCCCGTCCCCAGCGTCATGACAGGCCGAGGCGCTCGGCGCAGGCGGACAGCTCGTCGCGCGCCTCGTTCAGGTCCTTGGTCGGCTTGCCGCGCAGGACGAGGCGGCCTGCCCCGAGTGCCCCCAGCTTCTCCGCCTTCTCCGGGGTGACGGCCGCCAGCGAGTGGCCGAGGGTCAGCTCCAGCGCGTCCGGGTCCCGGGCGTTCTTCTCGGCCTCCTCGCGCATCAGCGCGACCAGCGAACGAAGCTCGTCCCCCGCCACGCCGAGCGGCTGGAGGCCGTCCCCGTACCGGCCGGCGCGGCGGGCGGCGGCCTTGGTGTGGCCGCCGACGTGGATCGGCACGCCGCCCTCCTGGACGGGTTTCGGGTAGCTCATCGCGTTCTTGAACCGGAAGAACTCCCCGTCATGCGAAGCTCCTTCGGGCGCCGTGTCGGCCCACAGCTTGCGGAGCACCTCGAGCTGCTCGTCGCCGCGCCGCCCCCGCGAGTCGAAGTCGGCGCCGCACGCCTCGACCTCCTCGCGCATCCAGCCCATGCCGACGACCAGCCGCAGCCGCCCGCTGGACAGCGCGTCGATCGTCGCCAGCCGCTTGGCGAGCACCACGGGGTGGTGGTCGGGCAGGACGAGCACGCCGGTGGCGAGGCCGATCCGCGTCGTCTGCCCGGCGAGGAACGCCAGCAGGTCCAGCGGGTCGGGGATGTCCAGGTCGTCGGCGAGTTCCATGCGGCCCGAGGCGTCGTACGGGTAGACGCTGGAGTAGCCGCTCGCCACCACCGCGTGCTCGACCGCGCCGACCGACTCGAAGCCGCAGGCTTCGGCGTGCCGGACGTACGCGCCGATCCACGCGGGATCGGCCGTGACGCCCGCCGCCACGGGGAGCAGGACGGCGTGCTTCATTCGCATACCTCTCAGTTCTCGGATGCGGCGGCGGCGCGGCCGGCGCGGCGGCCGAAGAACGTGCCGTCGCCCAGGGACGTCCCGCTGATGTAGCCCTCGCCGTGGATGCCGGAGGCCGTTCGGCCCGCGGCGTACAGGCCGGGGACGGGCTCGCCGGAGTTGTTGAGGACCTCACCGTCCACGGTGGTGTCCAGGCCGCCGAGGGTGAACCCGCCGGCGCCCGTCCCGGCGCCGTGCTTGCCCGCGCCGAAGAACCCGTCGGCCGGGTCGATCGCCGCGAACGGGCCCTTCAGGGGACGCAGCCACTTGGGGTCCTTGCGGAAGTAGGGGTCCTCGCCCCGCTCCGCGAACCGGTTGTAGGTCTCGACGGTCGCCTCCAGCGAACCGGACGGCAGGCCGAGGGACTCCTCCAGCTCAGCGATCGTCTCCGCCGCGTGCTTGGGGCGGACGCCCCACATGTCGGCCTCGGCGATCTCGTCGTGCCCGGTCTCGTCGATGATCGCCCAGTAGGGGCCGGGCTGGTGCTGGACGGCCTGGTGGCTGAACAGGCCCGGGTAGACGTCCTCGTTGATGAAGCGGCGGCCGAGTCCGTCCACGAGCATGCCCCGGCAGATGACGGCGGGGTTGGCGGTGAGCGCGATCTCCACGGTCGCCATGCGGCGGGTCGCGGCGCCGAGCGCGGTCGCCATCCGGATGCCGGACCCGTCGCTGGTGCCGTCGCTGACCTTGTCGTGCCCGAGCAGCACCGGGGCGTGGTCGGCGAGCATCTCCTCGTTGTCGACGAACCCGCCGGAGGTGAGGATGACGCCTCTGCGCGCCCGGTAGGTCACCGTCTCGGCGAACCTGCGCGCGACGACGCCGGCGACGCGGCCGTCACCGTCCACGACGAGGTTCGTGGCGGAGGTGTCCTGGTGGGCGACGGCGCCCGCGCCGGCGGCGGCCGCGATCAGCTTCTCCATGAGGATCCCGCCGGCGAACATCGGCGTCTCCGGGCGGTGCCCGCGCGGCGCGGGCCGGGCGATCGTGTTGTACGGCCAGGCGTTCTCACCGAGCCACATCAGGCCGTCCTCGGTGTACGGCATCCAGCCCGGCGCGTCGAACAGGCTCTCCTTGAACGGGACGCCGCGGGCGCGGAACCACTCGAAGTGCTCCACGCTCCCGTCGCAGTACAGCCGGAGCTTCTCCGCGTCCGCGTGCGGGCCGAGCGCCGCTTCGAGGAAGGCGAACATGTCGTCCGGCGTGTCGTCGAAGCCGCACGCCTTCTGCACCCGCGTGCCGCCGCCGAGATACAGTTCCCCGCCCGACTGCGCGGACGTCCCGCCGGGGCCGCTCGACCGTTCCAGGACGAGCACGTCCGCGCCCGCCGCCGCGGCCTCGTACGCCGCGGCGGCGCCTGCGGCTCCGAAGCCGACCACCAGCACGTCGCATTCGTGGTCGAAGTCGCCGATGCCGCTGAGCGCGAACGGCTCGACCGAAGACCGGGGAGGGGTCACTTCTCGGGCTGGGCGAACGCGGCCAGCGGCTCGGACCCCGACCAGTCGTGGCCCCAGTAGCTGTCCTTGGTGATCTCTTCGGCGGTGTAGTACGTCTCGTCGACGAGCATGCCCTCGCAGCCGTACTCGACGTCCCAGCCGCCGGGGGCGCGCACGTAGAACGACACCATCTTGTCGTTGGTGTGCCGGCCCAGCGTCGAGGAGATCGAGAAGCCCTTCTCCTTGACGGTGTCGAGCGCGATGCCGACCGCGTCGAGGGTGTCGACCTCCACCATCAGGTGGACGAGGCCAGGGGCGCCGTCGTGGGGCGCCGGGCAGATCGCGACGCTGTGGTGGCGCTGGTTGACGCCCATGAAGCGGATCCGCACCGGGCCGCCGACCTTCATCGCGCCGCGCGGCAGGAACCCGAGCACCTCGTTGTAGAACGCGGCGGTCTCGGCGAAGTTCGGGGTGGGCAGCACGACGTGGCCCATGCCCATCGCGCCGGTGACGAACTTCTGCGCGAAGCCGGTGCGGACCGGGCTGTGGTCGAGCACCGGGCCGAAGAACACCTCGACGGGGGTGCCGCCCGGGTCGGTGAACGCGATGACCTCCTCGGCGTCGCGCTCGGCGGCCTCCTTCGGCTTCAGCGCCGTCACGGCCGTCCCGGACTTCTCGACGGCCTCGCGGACGGCGGCCAGCGCGTACTGGTCGCGTACCTCCCAGCCCACGGCGAGCACCTTGTCGGTGTCGCCGGGCAGCAGCTGGAGGCGCGACCGGCGCTCGTCCATGCGCAGGTAGAGCCCGTCCGGGTCGGGGCCGTCGCCTTCGGCGAACCCGAGCCCGTCGAGGGCGAACTCGCGCCAGCGGTCGATGTGCCGGGTCTGGACCCTCAGATATCCCAGCCCTCGGATCTGCGTCACTGTCCTCGACTCCTTCGATATCGCGGCCTGCCCACCGGACGTCCACCCTCAACCTGTCAAACCGCGTGGTGCGCCGCCGCCGTCCTTCCCGCTCAGTGAGAGTCCGGACCCGGCGCCGGGTTCACCTCTTCTCCGCCAGCAGCGAGACGGGGCACTCACGCGGCACGGCATCGCGTACCCAGGGCTAATGCGTTCTCAGATGCTGAGATGAGCCGGTAGATCGGCAGGCCAAACGGCGGGTGGCACCCGGGGGGTTGTGAACGACGAACGCGGTCCCCGATGATCTTGGGTGTCTAAGCCAGTCG
>NZ_SMKK01000094.1 GCF_004348425.1 Actinomadura sp. 7K507 | reverse complement strand
ATACAGTCCTAGACGCGGGCCGGGGCCGGGCCGGGAGGCGGCGGGGGCGTCCAGCCCATGAGGGGGCCTCCCGCCCGCGCCAAAGGCTGCGCGGGGACGAGGCGGAGTACGGAGTTGCGCACCACCTGGCGCCATCCGCCGCCCAGGTCCGCCCCGAACCGCGCGATGTGTTCGGCGCGCCTCGCGATGGCCCGGCAGCGGGGGCGCCGGATCGCGTCGAACTCCGCCATCGCCCGTCCCAGGTCGTGCCCCAGCGCGGCCGGTGCGCCGATGAGGCGCCCGACGCACACGCCGTCCTCCAGGGCCGTGGCCGCGCCCTGCCCCATCGTGGGCAGTGCGGCATGGGCCGCGTCACCGACCATCACGACCCGTCCCCGGACGTAGTCCGGCAGTCCGCCCGGCAGGTGGTAGACGTCGTGGCGCATGAGCCGCTCCGGGTCCGTCGCCTCGATGAGGTTCACGATCCCGGGCGCCCACCCGGAGAACCTGGCCCGCGCCGCCGCGTGCTCGTCGGCGAAGACCGTCCCCTCCGGACTGCGGAAGTAGCCGTACCAGTACACCTCGGAGTCGCTCACCCGCATTGCTCCGAACTCCGCGCCCGGCCCCCAGAACTCTACGAGCCGCCCGTCGAGCGCGTCGTCCGGCACGATGGCGCGCCAGCTCGTGCTCCCGCTGTAGCGGGGCCGCACGCCGGGGAACACCGCCTCCCGGACGGCGCTCCACATGCCGTCGGCCCCGACCACCAGGTCGGTCTCCGCGCCGTGTTCGGTCTCCCCGCTCCGCCACGTCACCGTGGCGCGCGATCCCCCGGGCGTTCCGGGATCCACGTCCGTGACCTGGGACTCCAGTACCGGCTTCACCCCCGCCTCCACGGCCGCCAGGCGCAGGGCGGCGTGAAGTCGCCGGCGCTGGACGCCCCAGGCCGTCATCCCCCAGCGCACGTCGGCGCGATCGTCGGGAATGCGGAGGATCCGGCGGCCGCGGGTGTCGCGGAAGCCCGTGACGAGGGTTTCGTACCCGATCTCCGCGATGCGTCCGTCATCGAACCCGAGGGCGCGCAGAGCGGCCTCGCCGTTGCGCGGGAGGGCGACTCCCGCCCCCACCTCGGCCGAGCCGGACTGCCGTTCCAGCACGGTGGTCCGCCAGCCCGCGCGGGCGAGCATCAGTGCCGATGCCAGCCCCGCGATCCCCCCGCCGACCACCGTCGCCGTCAGATCTTCCATGGTCTCTCCCACCACTCGCCGGAGGCGCGATCGACGTGCCGCCGACCGCCATTCACTACGATGGTAGTGGTTAGTGCCGTGGACCTATACTCGGCCCATGCCTCCCGCCAACCTGCGTCGGCGACGCGCACTGGCGGACGCGGCGATCACGCTCCTGGCGCAGGAGGGGGCGCACGGCCTGAGCCACCGCGCCGTCGAGACGCTCGCCGGCGTGCCGGCCGGAACCGCCACCAACTACTTCCGCAAACGGGAGGCGCTCCTGATCGCGGCCGCCGAGCGGATCATCGAACTGCACCTCGCGGAAACGGCGACCGTCGCGCTCCGCGACGACGGGCCGGGCGGCGAGGCGGAGACGCCGCGGGCGGCCGGCCCGGACGAGCTGGCGGACCTGCTCACCGGCTCGCTCTGGACCGCGGCGACGGCACTGCGCGCCCGGTACATGGCCGCCTTCGAACTCCTGCTGGAGGCCCGGCGCCGCCCCCCGCTCGCCGCTGCGCTGGCCGGACTCGAGGACACGGCGTTCGTCAGCACGGCGAGGCTGCACGCCGAATTCCGAACCGCACTGCCCGAGACCGCGATCCGCACGCTGATCGCCCTCTACACCGGCACGCTGTTCACCCTTGTCGCGCTCCCCGCCGAATCCCTCGACAAGGCCGCCGTCCGCCCCCTCGCGGAAGCGATGGTGCGAGGAGCCTTCGCTACCGGGGCTTCGCGGGGGGTGTCAGTCGAGTAGGCCTGCTTGGTGGGCGAGGATGGCGGCTTGGACCCGGTTGGTGAGGGACAGTTTGGTCAAGATCCGGCTGACGTGGGTTTTGGCGGTCGCTTCGCTCATGTGCAGGCTGGTGGCGATGTCGGTGTTGGACAGGCCGTTGCCCAGTGCGATGAGCACTTCGCGTTCTTTTGTGGTCAGGACCTTGAGGCGGTGTTCGGCCTGGGTTCGTCCTGATGCGGCCTTGGTGAAGTGCTGCAGCAGGCGCCGGGTGACCTTGGGGGAGAGCATCGCTTCGCCGCGTGCCGCACTGCGGACCGCGGTGATCATGTCGGCGGCGGTCGCGTCCTTGAGCAGGAAGCCGACCGCTCCGTGGGCCAGCGCGGTTCGTACGTATTCGTCGAGGTCGAAGGTGGTCAATACGACGACGCTCGGTGGGTGGGGTGATCGCGCGAGGCGTTCGGTGGCCGTCAGGCCGTCGGCGCGAGGCATCCGGATGTCCATGAGCACGACGTCGGGGTGCAGGGTCTGGGCCATCGTCACCGCTTCGGCGCCGTCGCCGGCCTCGCCGACCACGGTGATGTCCGGGGTGGACTCCATGATGGTGCGCAGCATGGAGCGCACCATCCACTCGTCGTCGGCGATCAGCACCCGGATCGGTTCGCTCATGGGGTGTGCTGCCTTGCCAGGGGGATCTCGGCGGAGACGTCGAATCCGCCCTCGGCCGTGGGTCGTGCGGTCAGCTCGCCGCCGACGAGCCGGACCCGCTCGGCGACGCCGAGCAGGCCATGCCCTCCGGCGGGCAGTTCGGTGCGGCCGGTGCTCGGCGCGCGGCCGTTGGTCACACGCACGTGAAGGGCATCGTGGGTGTGGTGGACGCGGACGTGTGTCCGTGCGGTGGCGGCATGCTTGTGCACGTTGGTCAGGGCCTCCTGGACGACGCGGTAGACGGCGTGCTCGACGAGCGCGGGCAGCGCGGTGTCGCAGTCGTGGATCATTTCCAAGGTGACCGGCATGCCGAGGCGGCGGGACGCCTCGACCAGGTCGCCGAGATCGGCCAGGGTGGGTTGTGGCGCGAGCGGCGCGGCGTTGTCGCCGTCCGCGCGCAGGACCTCCACCAGTGAACGTAGTTCGTCCAGTGCCTCGCGTCCGATGACGCCGATCTGCTTGCCGATCGCGGTGGCGTCCTGGTCCTGCGCCACCTCCAGCGCGGTGGCGTGCAGCACCATCAGCGACACCCGGTGCGTGACCACGTCGTGCATGTCCCGGGCGATCTGGGCTCGTTCGGCGTTGCGCGCCTGCAGGACGCGCTCATGCTGCTCGCGTTCGGCGCGGTCGGCCCGTTCGCGCATCCTGGCGATCAGCTCGCTCTGAGCGCCGACATAGAGCCCAAGCAGTGCGGGGATCCCGCAGATCACCGCACTGACCGGCCCCGCGGCGTCGGCTCCGGCCGCCCGCCAGATCGGGATGGCGACCACCAGCGCCACCCCCGCCAGCGTGCCGATCCCTGCCGCGCGTTGTGATCGCGTACGCTGCGACGCCATGTGCCGTGCCAGGGTGTACTGCGCGACCATGACGGCGACGTAGGCCGCCGCCACCGCCCAGCCGGCCAGGGCGGCCAGGACGAACAGCGCCGGGTGGCGTCGGCGCCGCCACGCCGCGGCGCCCACCGCCAGCCCCAGCGGCAGCGTGATCCACAGCGCGGGCCGCCAGTCGACGTAGGTGATCCTGACGTCACCCATGGAACGGCCGGACCCGCCGTCACCGGCCGACGTGCTGACGGCAAGGGCGATCGCCACCAGCGCGTCGATCACCCGATGACGCCGTCCCCGAACCGCCGCCCAGAGCGCCGCAGGGCGCCGGCCGGTCGGCATCGGCTGCCTCATGAGTCGCCACGGTAGCCGCCTCGCGGCCCCAGGGCATCGATAGAAAGTTGTACTTGGCCCTGGGTGAACTCCGACTTTCCACCGACCCGGCGGACCGACAATGGCCGATGCCACGGTCACTGCGGGCCGGTGATGCTGGCGATATGCCTTCGCAGACCATGCACACCCACGCTCCGCCCGGTCCACGTCCCGTGCTGTCCGGAGCGGACCTGGCCAAGGACTACGGGCGCACCACCGCGTTGCACCATGCCTCGCTCGTGGTCGATCGGGGTGAGTCGGTCGCCGTCATGGGACCGAGCGGGTCGGGCAAGTCGACGTTGCTGTACTGCCTGTCCGGCGTGGTGAAACCTGACGGCGGAGAAGTGCTGTTCAGCGGCGTTCGGGTCGATGAACTCTCCGACGCCCGGCGCGCCGATCTGCGGCGGTCGGACTTTGGTTTCGTCTTCCAGTTCCCTGGCCTGCTGCCGGAACTGTCGGCGGCCGAGAACGTGGCGCTGCCGCTGATGCTGGACGGTGTCGGCCGTCGTGACGCGGTCGCCCGGGCGCGGGAGTTGTTCCCGACGCTCGGTCTTGAGGGTCTGGAGCGGCGGCGCCCGGGCGAGCTGTCGGGCGGCGAGGCGCAGCGCGTCGGGATCGCCCGCGCGCTGGTCCTCGACCCCGCGGTGGTGTTCGCCGACGAGCCGACGGGCTCGCTGGACACGCACACCGGCGACGAGGTCATGTCCCTGCTGGTCTCGACCGTACGCGACCGGCGGTCGGCGCTGGTCCTGGTCACCCACGACGAGCGGGTGGCCGAGCGCTGCGACCGGATCGTCCGGGTCGTGGACGGCCGGACCCTGACCGAGCCGAAGGAGGTGCGATGATGCGCGGGCTGTGGCTGCGCCTGCTGCGCGGCGGCGGCCGGTCCGCGCGTCTTGAGGTCGGCCTCCCGCTGGCGGCGGGCGCTGTCATCACGCTGGTCCTGCTGCTGTTGCTCGGGTTGCAGCAGGGCCTGGACAACCGGGCGGAGCGGACGGCGTGGCGGACCCCCGAAAAGGCGACGAACGCGCCCACCGCGATCCAATCGGGCTTCACCGACTATGTCGGGGAACGTCCGCTCGCGGTCATCGACCTGGCCGCCCTGGGGCAGAACCCGCCCGACATTCCGGGAATGGGCAGGTTCCCGGCGCCGGGTGAAGTGTGGGCCTCCCCCCGACTGGCCGAGCTGATGGCGGACCTGCCGGCCGACCGGCTCGCCGACAGGTTCCCCGGCCCGGTCACCGCCGAGCTCCCCCAGGAGACCCTGGAGCACCCCGACGAACTCGTCGCGGTGATCGGCCGGCACCCGGCCGGTCCCTCGATGCGCGACCGGCGGCCGCCTCATCAGTGGAACCAGGTCTCGTCGGTGACGCCGACCAGGATCGACGGATGGTCGGCCACCCCGGATCTCTACCAGACCACCTACCGGGACATAGCGCTGCTCGTCATCGTCCTGACCGCGCTTCCGCTCGCCAGCCTCGGCGGCCTGGCCTCCCGGCTGATGGCCGGACGCCGGCAGCGGCGGCTGGCCACCCTGCGGCTGCTGGGCGCCCGCACCTCGCAGGTGGTCCGGCTGACCATCGCCGAACTGGCGACGTTCGCGGGGATAGGGGCGGTGTGTGGAGCCGTCCTGCATCGGGTCCTCGTGCCATTGATCGCCCGGGTGCCCATCAAGGGCGGGGAATGGTTTCCCGCGGACGTGCGGCCAGGGGTGCCGCTCAGCCTCGTCACCGTGGCCGCGGTGGTCGGCGTGCTGACGTTGGGCGCACTGACCGGGCTCCGGGTCGCCGTCCGCGACCCGCTGGGCACCTACCGCCGCGCTCGCCGCGACCCGGCGCGCGCGCGGCTGTGGTCCGTGGTGTTCATCGGCGCGGCGGTCGTGCTGTTCTGGCTGCGCAGCAGCAACCCCTTCGTCAGCGTCGGCTTCACCGCCGTGGTGATCCTCGGCTGGGGACTGGTATCGACCGGGCCGTGGATCGTCGCGGGACTCGGCAGGCTGCTGGCCTGGCGCGCCCGCCGTCCGGCGACCTTCCTCGCCGGAAGGCGCCTGTCGGACAGCCCGCGCAGCGCCTGGCGGACGGTCGGGGGCCTGACACTGGCCTGCTTCATCGCCGGGTTCGTCGCGATCAGCCTCCCGGCAGGGCTCGGCAACGTCGGCGCGTACGCCTCCCGGGCCGAGCGACCCGAGGCCGTCGTACCCGCCGCCTCCCTGGACGCCACCGTCCGCGAAGCGGAATCGGTGCTACGAGCCGAGGGCATCCACGCCGGCGTCGAAACCGCCGCGGCGCCGTCCTGGCTCGACGGCGACAAGTGGGCCACGCTCACCCTGGACACGCAGGGCCCCGACACCGAACAGGACCGCGCCCGTACCGCGATGATCGAGAACGGCCTCTGGGGTCCGGAGATGAGCCTGGCCGAGGCACTGCCGAACATGTGGCTGCTGCGGGACGGGGTCGTCATGGGCTTCCTGGTGCTCCCGACCGCGGCGCTGGTCGCGCTCGCCTCGATGATCATTGGCGCGATCGCGCGCATCTTCGATCAGCGGGACACCCTCATCGCCCTCAGGCTGGCCGGCACCCCCCAGACGGTCCTGCTCGCCGCGCAACGCCGCGAGATGATCCTGCCGTCGGCCCTGCTCGGCGGTGTCGCCGCGATCGCCGGGCTGGCCGCCGGCGCGACGATCGGGTCGGCCGGCCTGCTCAACCCCTACAGCACCGGCATCTTCGCAGGCCTTCTCACGCTCGGAGCGATCGCCCTGCTGCTCGCCGACCGCACCGCACGACCCGTCCTCGAACGAGCCGGCACCGACCTCTCCGAACGCGAATAGGGAAGGTCACAAAGGTCGACCGGCAGGCCATCACCGGGGCTACCTCCGAGGGGCACTCTGGAATGCCCGGATAACGCCAGGCTGGCCGACGACACAGCAGCCATGAAGCCACAGGAAATCGCCTGGAACGCCGGCGGCGAACTCGCCCTGATCACCCTCGCGTCCCTCGTTCTGATCGCGACCGGCCGCCCCGACCCATCGGACAAGCTCACCCCGTGACCAAGCGCGGCCGACCCAGCCACCGCTCGGCGGGTGAAGGCTTGGGCGCGGAATGAGCGTGTGGGTCCCGTGATGGGTGCGCGGCGGTCCTGTGCAGACCGTGGGTGGCCGGCCGACGATGGCGGGCGTACGGGCGGGTCGAAGGCGGGCCCCGGCAGGGAGCCAGGACAGCCCGGGGACGAGGAGCCAGGTCATCCATGGACGCCAGAGACGTACCGCAGTCGGCGCGGAGCCTCGCCGAACTTTTCCAGCGCACGGCCGCGGCGCGGGCCGGTCAGATCGCCCTGCGCGATTCGGGCGGCGCCGTGGAGCTCACCTGGCGCGAGTACGCCGAGCGCGTGCGGCGGATCGCCGGCGGCCTCGCCTCGCTCGGCGTCCGCCGCGGGGACACCGTGGCGCTCATGCTCACCAACAGGCCAGAGTTCCATCTCGTGGACACGGCGGTGCTTCATCTCGGCGCCACGCCGTTCTCGGTCTACAACACGAGCCCGTCGACGCAGATCGCGCACCTGTTCCGCAACGCCGGCAACCGGGTCGTGGTGACCGAGCGGCAGTGGGTGACGACGGTCGGCGCCGCCGGCGGGGCGGTGGAGCACATCGTCTGCGTCGGCGGCGAGGCCGAAGGCGCGCTGACGCTCGCCGACCTTGAGGCCCGGCGGCCGGAGGGGTTCGACTTCGAGGCCGCTTGGCGGGCGGTGGGCCCCGAGGACCTGGCCACCCTGATCTACACGTCGGGGACGACGGGGCCGCCGAAGGGCGTCGAGGTCGAGCACCGCGCGATCCTCGCGTGCCTGCGCAGCGGCCTCGACCTCCCCCACCTGGGCGCGGGGGCGCGGGGCGGGCGGCTGGTCTCCTACCTCCCGGACGCGCACGTGGCCAACCGGTACTTCAGCCACTACCTCGCGATGGCCGCCGGCGCCTCGATCACCACGGTGGCCGACCTGAAGACCGTGGCGCAGGTGCTGCCCGCTGTCCGGCCGACCGTCTTCCTCGGCGTCCCCGCCTTCTGGTACAAGGTGCAGACCGCGCTCACCCAGGCGATCACCGCGCAGAGCGGCGTGCGCCGGCGTCTCGCCACCTGGGCCATGGGCGTCGGCCGCGCAGCCGCGGACCGGCGCGCCTCCGGCCGGGTGCTCCCGGCCCACCTGGCGATCCGGTTGGCCGCGGCGGACCGGCTGGTCCTGCGGCGGCTCCGGGCCCGCGTCGGCCTGGACGAGGCGGACGCGGTCATCACCGGTTCCGCCCCGATCGCCGCGGGCGCCGTCCGGTTCTTCCAGTCGCTCGGCATCGAGCTGTGCGAGGGGTGGGCGATGTCGGAGTCGTCGGCCGGCGGGGCGATCAACCGTCCGGGCGAGATCCGGCCGGGGACGGTCGGCCGGCCGATGCGGGACGTCGAGGTGCGGGTGGCGGCCGACGGGGAGCTGCTGCTGCGCGGGCCGACGCTGATGCGGGGCTACCGCGGGGACAAGGAGCGGACGGCCGAGGCGGTCGACGCGGACGGCTGGCTGCGCACCGGTGACGTGGGCACGGTCGACGCCGACGGGTACGTCACGATCGTCGACCGCAAGAAAGATCTGATCGTCAACTCCTCCGGCAAGAACATGTCGCCGGCCAACATCGAGAACGCCGTGCTCGTCTCCTGTCCGCTCGCCGGATCCGTGGTCGCGGTGGGCGACCGCCGGCCCTACGTGGTCGCGCTGATCGTCCTCGACCCCGTCGCCGCGCAGGCCCTCGCGCCCGGCGATGAGGACACCGCCGTGCTCGCGCGGCTGCCCGAAGTGCGCACGGCGGTCGAGGCGGGCGTCGCGCGGGCGAACGCGACGCTGTCGCGGGTCGAGCAGATCAAGGAGTTCCAGATCCTGCCGGGCCCGTGGACCCCGGGCGGCGCGGAGCTGACTCCGACGAACAAGGTGCGGCGGCAGGTGATCGCCGAACGGTACGCGGCGGAGATCGAGGCCCTCTACCGGCGATAGGCACCGGGCGGCTGCCCGGTCCACCGGCGGAACGCGCGCCGGAACGCGCTCGCCTCGGAGAACCCCAGCCGCCTCGCCAGCTCCTCGACGGACTCCTCACCGCGGGCCAGGCTGGCGACGGCGGCCTCCCGCAGCAGATCCTCCTTGAGCTGGCCGATCGAGGTGTGCTCGGCCCGCAGGAGCCTGCGCAGGTGCTGCGTGCTCATGTTGAGCCGCGCGGCGATGTCGCCGGGCACCGGCCAATGGCCGCTCAACCCGCGCACGAGGATCCCGCGCACCTGGTCCGCGGTGGACGACCCGTAGTCGCGGGTCGCGAACCACACGTTCGGCTGGTCGGCGAGGTAGTCGGCGAGCTGCCGCTCGTCCCGCACCAGCGGCGCGGTCAGCAGGCCGCGGTCGAAAGCCAGCACCAGCCCGCCGGCGTCGAACACCGGATGCCGGCCGAATACGATCTCGTAGTCCGCCGCGGACCCGGTGGACGGCCAGGGCAGGCGCAGCTCGCGCAGGGCGATCCGCCGGCCGATCAGCCAGCCCAGGACCCGGTGGATCAGCGTGGCGAGGAGCTCGCCGCCCAGATGGTCCGGATCGTCCAGCCGGCTGACGTCGATCTCCACTTCGACGAGCGCGTCCCCCGCCGTCACGCGCAGCCGGGGCGTGCCCAGCACCTCGCCGGCCTCGGCCAGCCGTTGCAGCGCCGCCCGCAGGTCCGGGACGTGGATCACCGAGCGCATCATGAGCTGGAACGCGCCCAGGCGGACAGGCGGCCCCAGCCCGAAAAGCTCGTCTCCGGTCAGGATCCACAGCTCCTGGGTCAATTCCGACACCTGGGCGACCGTCACGGCGGCACCACCGGCCGGGTCCGCGGCGCTCGCGGGCAGACCCGCGCGCCGCAGCAGTGACGCCGCGTCCAAACCCTGCCGCTCACCGATGCGCACCAGCCGCCGGGCGACGTCCCCCGGCAGCAGCGCCGACCTGCTCACGAACGCACCATAACGCTCGCACGAGCGCCCGGTGGGCCGCGGGCCGCCTGCGCGCGGCGGTCATGGAATGTGCGAGGCGCGGTGCTCGGCCGGGCGGGCGGAGATCCGTAACTTCGCCGGTATGTGCGCCCGCCAGGCCCCCTCGGCCGCGTCCCGGTCGGGCGTCGCGCTCGCACACGACATCGGCCTCGGCGGCGCCGCCGTCGTCACGGCCTACCGGCCCGCCGAGCGGTGACCAGGAGGACTCAATGAGCGACAGCACGACCAAGCCCGAGCCCGACGCCACCGAGCGTCCGGAACCCGCGCCCCGGCACGGTGACGGGGACACCGGCCACAGCTTGTCACCGGAACGCCGCCGGTACCTCTGGCTGGCCCTCGGCCTGCTCCTGCAGCTCTTCGCCGTCGGCGGCCGCTGGGATCTGGCGCTGACCGCGTGGGGCTTCCAGATCTTCCTGCTCAGGTTCCTGCGCACCGGCCGGCCGTTGACGGGCCTGCCGCTGGTCTGGCTGGTGGGTGTCGCCGGCGGGCTGTTCTGGGTGGTGCAGCTCGCGGTGCCGCTGACCTTCCTGACGGTCATCGGCGTGCTGAGCCTCGCGTCCGGCTGCCTCGTGCCCTTCGCGGTGGACCGCTTCGTCTCTCCGAGGCTGGGGTCGCTCGGACGGCTCCTCGCGTTCCCCGCCGCGCTGACCGCGACCGCGTTCCTGCTCGGCACCTACAACCCGTTCGGTACCGCCTACGGGCTGCTCGCGGTCACCCAGCACGCGAACCTGGCGCTGCTCCAGGTGCTGTCGGTCGCCGGGCCGTACGCCGCCACGTTCCTCATCGGCGTCGTCGCAACCGCAGCCAACCACCTGTGGGAGCGCGGCATCTCGTGGCGCAGCGCGAGGTACGCCTTCGCGGTGGCCGCCCTGCTCGGCCTGGTGATCGTGGGCGGACAGGCGCGGATCGCGTTCGCTCCCGCCTCGACGGCGCCGACCGTCCGCGTGGCGGGCGTCAACCCGACCAAGGCGACGCTGGCGGAGGCCGAGCGGCTGCTCGGCACGGACATCGGCGACCACGAGGCCGTATCCCGCGCGGATCCGGCGGTGGTGCGCGCCACCGCCGACGCGATCTCCGCGCAGCTGTTCGCCGACACGCGGAAGGCGGCCAGGGCGGGCGCGAAGATCGTCCTCTGGTCGGAGAACGCGCAGCGGCTGCGGTCCGCCGACGAGCCGGCGTTCCTCGCCAAGGCCGGAGAGCTGGCCCGGCAGGAGGGCATCTACCTCAACCTCGCCGTGAACGTCTATCTGCCCGACGCCCCCTACGGCCGGGACCAGACGGTGCTCCTCGGCCCGGACGGCGAGGTGCTGTGGACGTACCAGAAGCGTCACCCCATCCCCGGGCTGGAAAGCTACAAGCCGGGCAAGGGCCCGGCGCCCGTGGTGGAGACGCCGTACGGCCGCGTGTCCAACGTCATCTGCTACGACGCGGACTTCCCCGCCATGATGCGCGTCGACGCCGACATCATGCTCGTCCCCGGTGGCGACTGGCCGGAGATGGGCCGCATCCACACCCAGATGGCGAGCCTGCGGGCCATCGAGAACGGCTACGCCCTGGTGCGGCAGGACTTCAACGGCTCGTCCCAGGCATTCGACCACCAAGGCAACGTCCTGGCACAGCAGGACACCACGCCCGGCGACAACGAGCCGTGGATCGTGGACGTCCCCACGCGCGGCACGACGACCCTGTACCGCATGACCGGCGACGTCTTCGCCTGGCTATGCGGCGCGGCGACCATCGCCGCCATCGGATTCGCCGTCCGCCGCTCACGGTCGCGCGGCTGACGCCGCGAACACCCCTCACCTGCCAAGGAGCCCCATGGGAAAGCTGGACGGAGGCACCGCGCTGGTGACCGGCGCCGGACGCGGGGTCGGCCGGGAGATCGCGCTCAAGCTCGCCGCCGACGGGGCCGACGTCGTCGCAACGACCTGGACGACGAACCGGCCGCGGGCACGGTCAAGATGGTGGAGTCGCGCGGCGGCGCCGCGGTCGCCTGCCGCAAGGTCGTGGGCGGCACCATCGAGGTCGAGGGCCGCAGCATCAAGGTCGGTGTCAGCCCTGGGCTGCCGGCGACGGCGGAGCAGCTGATCCCTCTCGGCCGCACCGGCACACCCGAGGAGGCCGCCGGCGCGGTGCACCTGCTCCGCATGCCCGAGTCCGACTACGTCAGCGCCCAGACCCTCGTCTGCGGCGGCGGGCTGAGCCTGTGACGGGGGGCCGGGCCGGGCGGCCCGCTGGCCGGGGTCCGGGTGGTCGAGCTGGCCGGCATCGGGCCGTGCCCGTTCGCCGGGATGATCCTGGCCGAGATGGGCGCCGACGTGCTCCGCGCCGACCGTCCCTTCCGGGGCGTCATGGACGTGCTCGATCCGGCCGCCGACCTGCTCGGCCGGGGCAAGCGGTCGATCGTGCTCGATCTGAAGCGCCCGGAGGCCGTCGCGGCGCTGCTGGACCTCTGCGACACGGCCGACGTGCTGCTGGAGGGCTTCCGCCCCGGGGTGTCGGCACGGCGGTGATGGAGATCGCCGACGTCAACGACATCGATCCCGAGGACGGTCGGCTCTGACGCGGATCGTCGCCGACGGCGCGCGGGCGCCGTCGCCCGCGGCGACGCTCGGGCCCGGGGCGCCGAAGGTAAGGGCGATTGTGATCATCGGCGGGCTGGGCAGGACGCGGTGCTGCGGTGCTCGGGAGTGATGCCCGGTATGGCCGCCGCGTTGGCGGTCGTGGTCGATAGCCCGGACGCCTCGACCAGGGCCCAGGTGGACTGGGTGATCGTCGACAATGACGGGAACACCCGCGAACCGGTGAGATTGTGCGTCCGGCCAGCTCCAAGCTGCTACAACTGTAGTAATAGATCCGTGAGAGGAGAATTCCATGGGTGTCAGCCTGTCCAAGGGCGGCAACGTCTCCCTGTCCAAGGAGGCGCCGGGCCTGACGGCGATCACGGTGGGCCTGGGGTGGGACGTGCGCACGACCACCGGGACCGACTTCGACCTGGACGCCAGCGCCCTGCTGCTGAACGAGGCGGGCACGGTCCCCTCCGACCAGCACTTCGTGTTCTTCAACAACCTGCGCAGCCCGGATGGTTCGGTCGAGCACACCGGCGACAACCTCACCGGAGAGGGCGAGGGCGACGACGAGCAGATCAAGGTGAACCTGGCGTCGGTGCCCGCCGAGATCGACCGCATCACCTTCCCGGTGTCGATCCACGACGGGGACGGTCGCGGGCAGAGCTTCGGCCAGGTCCGCAACGCCTTCATCCGCGTCGTCAACCAGGCCGACGACTCCGAACTCGCCCGCTACGACCTCAGCGAGGACGCCTCCACCGAGACGGCCATGGTGTTCGGTGAGCTCTACCGCAGCGGCGCCGAATGGAAGTTCCGCGCCGTCGGCCAGGGATACGCCTCCGGACTCTCGGGGGTGGCGAAGGACTTCGGCGTCAACGCCTGACGGCCGCCCGTGGACGGGGCCGTCCGCGAGGCCCCGTCCACAAGGCCCCGTCGTGCCGGCGGGGCCCGCCTTGGGTAGGTCGGGCGTCCGCTGCGAGGAGCGGCAGCGCCGTCAGCGGCAGCGGCCCAGACGGGCCATGCCGCACGCGGGGCGCCCCCGGCCCCGGCCGCGCAGCAGCAGCATCGCCACGCCCAGCGCGACGAGGTTCTCGGTGAACCAGCCGGTGTGGAACATTCGCTCCCCCTCGTGCCCGCCCCCGGCGTCCAGCACTCACCAGAAGAGCCCGAACGCCGCCAGGTCGAACAGCGCGCCGACCGGCCCCATACAGACCACGAACCGGGCGAGGCCGCGGCGGTCGAACGTGCGCGGGCGGGCGGTCTCCGAATCGTCGACCCGGTCGTGTACCAGGGCCAGCTGGGACAGGTCGAAGCACAAGTTCTGGACGAGACCCTGCACGGGAAGCATGGGCAGCAGCCGGAGCATCGCGCTCGCCGCCAGCATCGACACCACGTTGTCGTGGGTCCACAAGGAGCGCGGCGCCGACTGCGGCTGTTCGAGCTGATCGTGCTCAGCGACGACGGCGGGAACCGCAGCCGGTCAGCGGCGGCCGCTGCGTCCAGCGAACGCTGATCGACGAGACCCGGGTCGCCGCGGCCTTGTCAGGATGACCTGATGAGGCCGCGCCGGGTGGCGGCGGCGACCGCGGCCGTGCGGGAGTCGACGTCGAGTTTGGCGTAGATGTGGACCAGGTGCGTCTTGATGGTGGTCTCGCTGAGGAACAGCCGCTTGCTGATCTGCCGGTTGGAGAGCCCTTCGGCGACCAGTCGCAGCACCTCCAGCTCCCGCGCGGTCAGTGTCGCGGTGGGGGAGCGCATGCGGCCGAGGAGGCGTGAGGCGACGCTGGGCGCGAGCGCGCTGTCGCCGGCGGCGGCCGACCGGATGGCGGCGAACAGCTTGGACTGGGGCGCGTCCTTGAGCAGGTAGCCGGTGGCGCCGGCCTCGACGGCGGCGAGGATGTCGGAGTCGGTGTCGAAGGTGGTGAGCACCAGGACGCGGGGCGCGCCGGCCCCGGAGGTGAGCTGCCGGGTGGCTTCGCTGCCGTGGATGCCGGCGCCGAGTTGCAGGTCCATCAGGACGACGTCGGGGATGAGGCGGCGCGCTTCGGCGACACCCTCCTCCCCGGTCGCGGCCTCGCCGACCAGTTCGAAGTCGGGCTGGTCCGCGAGCATCGCGCGGATCCCGGAGCGGACCACGGGATGGTCGTCGACCAGCAGGATCCGGATCCGTCCGCTCATCGCCGCTCATCGCCGCCGGGCATCGGCAATGCCGCCACCACGGCCGTCCCCTCCCGCGGAGCCGACTCGACGGTGAGCGTCCCGCCCAGCGCGCGTGCGCGGTCGCACATCGCCTGAAGCCCGTATCCCGTGCCCGCTCCGTCCTCCGGCGGCCGTCCGGGGGCGTCCGCGGGCTCGAAGCCGCACCCGTCGTCGAAGACGTCCAGCACCACCATGTCGTCAAGATAGGTCAGCGTCACTCCGACGTTCTCGGCGCCGGAGTGCCTGGCGGCGTTCCCCAGGGCTCCCTGAGCGATGCGCAGCAGCGCCACCTCGTAATCGACCGGCAGCTCGGCGGGAGCCCCGGATGTCTCGAAACGGATCCGGGCCGCGGAACGGGCCGCCGCGGACCCGGTGATCCGGCGCAGGGCGTCGGGCAGGGACGACCGCTGCAGAGCGGGCGGCGCCAGGGCGCGCACGAAGTTGCGGGCCTCTTCGAGGTTCTCCGCGGCGGCTTGTTCGGCCTCCAGCAGCCGGCCCCGCGCGGCGTCGCGGCCGGTGTCCAGGTCGCGCCGCGCGGCGCGCAGCAGCAGGATGATGCTCGACATTCCCTGGGCGAGGGTGTCGTGGATCTCGCGGGCCAGCCGCTCACGCTCGGTGAGGCGCGCCGCGTCGGCTTCGGCCCCGAGCAGTTTCTCGCGCGTCCGGACCAGGTCCTCGATGAGCCGGCGGCGCTGCTCGCTCTCCCGGTGGAGCGCCTGGTAGGCGAGGGCCATGAGGGTGGCGACGGACGCGCCGATGCTCGGGCCGAGCACCTCCGCGAGCGTGACGCTGCCGCCGTGCCAGGCCGCTGCCCCGATCGCGGCGGCCGTAAGCAGCACCACACCGGGCAGCGCGGCGGCCAGTGGCAGCAGATGCAGGTAGAGGAAGAACAGCGGGAAGGCCAACCAGACGAAGTCGGGAGAGGCCAGGGCCAGCCCCGCCCAGGTCGCGGTGAGCGCCGCGATCCATACCCGGGCGGCGACCGGGTGAGGACGCCGGTCACGCCCGGCCTGGACCACTCCGCCGATGTAGACGATTCCGAGAACGAGACCGCCGGCGGCGAACCCCGTGCCCTCGTCGTGCAGCGTGCGCAACAGGGCGATCGTGAGCAGCACAAGGAAGGTGCCGTGCACGGCCCAGCCGAGCAACCGCATCGCTGGAGAGAACAGATCGTTCGGCATTTCTCACTCAGAGTAGGCGACGGGCGCGTGCACCACATCGATCGAAAGGTTGATACCGGGCGTCCGGAAGAGGGTGATTCTCCCGCCCCGGCGCACGATGTACCGCGACGGCCGCGCCGCGCACGCTGGGAAGCGTCCATTCAAGGCCAATGTGAAACGGGGGCCATGGTGTTCGTGGCACTGCGCGACCTGCGGTTCGCCAAGGGGCGCTTCGCGCTCATGGGATCGGTCATGCTGCTCATCACACTGCTGGTGACCATGCTGTCCGGGTTGACGGCCGGTCTGGCGCGCGGCAGCGCCTCGGCCATCGAGGACCTGCCCGCCGACCACATCGTGTTCGGAGGGGAGACCTCGTTCTCCGAAAGCCGGATCGGCGAGGAGACGCTGAGAGGCTGGCAGGACGCCGGCGGGGTGACGGCCGAGCCGCTCGGCATCTCGATGAGCCGGTTGTCCTTCGGCCCGTCCGGGGAGCGCGGCGCACCGGTCGCGATCTTCGGGGTCGCTTCCGGGGCCCCGGTGTCACCCGCGCCAGGTCAGATCGTGCTGTCGGCGGAGCTGGCTGGGAGCACCGGCCTGGCGGCCGGTGACAGGGGCCGGGTCTCCGGTCGGGAGTTCACGGTGGCGGGTACGGGCGGCGCATCGTCCTACAGCCACGCCCCGGTCGCCTGGATCGGGATTGAGGACTGGCGTGCCCTCGACCAGGGCGGGGGCGGCCAGGCCGCGACCGTCCTGCTGCTGCACGAGACCGGGCACCCGGACCTGGACGCGGCCGACCGGCGGCTCGGCACCACCACCCTCGCCCTGGGGGACGCGAAGTCCGCAATTCCGTCGTTCTCCGGCGAGAACGGGTCGCTTCAGCTGATGCGGGGATTCCTGTTCGTCATCTCGGCTCTGGTCATCGGCGCGTTCTTCACCGTTTGGACGATCCAGCGCCGCGGCGACGTCGCCGTGCTGAAAGCGCTCGGCGCCAGCACCGGCTACCTGCTTCGCGACGCGCTGGGCCAGGCCGTTCTAATGCTGCTGGCCGGGGCCGGACTCGGCGGCGCCGTCGGCGCGCTGGCCGGGCTCGCGATCGGCGACGGGGTCCCGTTCGTGGTCTCCGCGGCCACCACCGTGGTGCCCGTCGCGGTGCTGACCCTCCTCGGAGCGGCGGGTGCCGCACTGGCCATCCGCAAGATCACCTCTGTCGATCCGCTGACCGCGCTGGGAGCCGCACGATGAGCCTCGCCCTCACCGACGTCGTCCTGACCTACCCCGACGGGGACCGCACCCTGACAGCGCTCGATCATGTGAGTCTGGCGGTCGGGCCCGGCGAGTTCACCGCGGTCGTCGGCCCGTCGGGATCGGGCAAGTCGAGCCTGCTGGCCGTCGCCGCGACGCTCATCACCCCGGCCTCCGGGAAGGTCTCGATCGCGGGCCGCCCGGTCAACGAACTGCGTCCCGCCGAACGCACCCGGCTGCGCCGCGACCACATCGGCATCGTCTTCCAGCACCCCAACCTGCTGGCCTCGCTGACGGCCCTCGACCAGTTGACCGTGATGGCGCACATGGCCGGCCGGTCGCCGCGGACGGCCGCCGTCCGGGCCCGGGAGCTGCTGGCCGCCGTGGATCTCGCGGGCAAGGAGCACAAACGGCCGCACCAGCTGTCGGGCGGCGAACGGCAGCGGGTCAACATCGCCCGTGCGCTGATGAACGGACCCGAAGTGCTGCTCGCGGACGAGCCCACCAGTTCCCTCGACCACTACCGCGGCGAGCAGATCGTCAAGCTGCTGGAACGGCTGACTCGCGATCGGCGGCTGGCCACGGTCATGGTCACCCACGACCTGGCCAAGCTCACCGCCGCCGACCGGGTGTACTCCATGACCGACGGCAGGCTGACCGAGAACGGCCGGTGAGCCCGTTCCGGCGCGTGTGCCGACAAGCCTGTCGGGCAATGCGGCGAGCAGGAGATCCATCTCAGGGTGTCGCCCGGGAAGCTGACGATGGCCCAGCAGGCCGGCGAGGTCGAGCTGAGCGGGATCACTCTGGACGGCACCCCGAAGACCGTCGCGATGTCGGCCCGGGTGCTCCAGCGGTCCAGCGAGAGCCGCACCGCCCCCGAAGGCCGGCCGAACGCGCAGGTCGCGGCGGAGTTGCGGGTCGGGCTGCGGCAGGTGGAGAAATGGCGGCGGGTCTGGCGCGAGGGCGGGGCCGAGGCGCTGCGGTCCAAGGGCCCGCATGGACGGCCGCGGCTGGACCAGGCGGCCTTCGCGCGGCTGGAGGCCGAGTTGAACCGCGGCCCCGCCGCGCACGGCTGGACTCATGACCAGCGGTGGACGCTGGACCGGGTCGCCGAGGTGATCCGCCTGCTGTTCGGTATCGACTACACCCGGCCCGGGGTGTCGCTGCTGCTGCGCCGCAACGGCTGGTCGGTGCAGGTCCCCGGACGCCGCGCCATCGAACGCGACGACCGGGCGATCGAGGTGTGGAAAGAGCAGGTGTGGCCGCAGGTGGAAACACCTCGGCGGACCTGGGCGCCTGGATCTGCTTCGAAGACGAGGCCGGTCAAGGGCTCAGGCCGCCCAAAGGACGCTCCTGGAGCCGCCGGGGACACCACCCGCAGGTGAGGGTGCACGGCGGTGAGCACGGTTCGCGGGTCTCGATCGCCGGGATGGTCTGCCTCCGGCCCGGCCACCGATCCAGGTTGATCTACCGGCTGCACCGCTACCGGCGCCGCAAAGGCGAGCGTGCCGGGTTCCTTGCCACCGACCTGGACGACCTCGCCGGCATGATCAAGCACCGGCTCAAGGTCATCCAGCACCACCCCGGCGTGATCGACGGCTGCCTCGCCCCCACAGGCCTCACCCTCAACACCACACCCGCCAACACCAATTAACCCTCTAGACCTGGTGCGTTGCGGTTCGCATCGGTCAGAATTACTTAAGCCGGTGCAAAGCACCGGGTCGACACTGACGGGAGCGATTCTGATCGATCTCCTGGGCCGGCGCGCAGAGCGCGAAGCGGTCGACGATGTCCTCGCGCAGGCACGGGCCGGTCGTAGCAGGGCCATCGTCGTGCGTGGCGAGGCGGGTATCGGGAAGACGGCACTGCTCGAGCACGCTCGGGACACGGCCGTTCCACTTGGCTTCCGGGTGGAGTCTTCGGTCGGGGTGGAGTCCGAGACGCAGTTCGCGTTCGCGGGCTTGCACCAGCTCTGTGCGCCATTGCTGGACCGAATGGGTGCGCTGCCCGATCCGCAGCAGACTGCTTTGAACGTGGCGTTCGGGTTGCGCGACGGTACTGCGCCGGACGGGTTCCACGTGGGCCTGGCGACACTCAACCTGCTGGCCGAGGTCGCCGAGGAGGGGCCGCTGCTCTGCCTCGTCGACGACGCCCAGTGGTTGGACCAGGCGTCCGCACAGGTTCTGGCATTCGTGGCACGACGGCTGGCGGCGGAACATCTGGCGCTCGTGTTCGCACTACGCGACTCCGCCGAGGGGGACGCCGAGGGGGACGTTGCCCCGTTCGCGGGACTGCCCGAGCTCCGCCTGGACGGACTCGGCGAAGCCGACGCGCGGGCGCTGCTCGCCACGGCGGTTCGTACCCCGCTCGATGCTGGGGTGTTCGAGCAGATACTCGCCGAGGCGCGGGGGAACCCCCTCGCACTGGTGGAGTTGCCCAGAAGCGCCCCTGCGGCACAGCTGGCCGGCGGTTACGCCTTGCCCGACGCACTCGACGTCCCGCGCCGCATCGAGCAGAGCTTCCAGCGCCGCTCTGGCAGCCTGCCAGCCGAGACTCAGGTACTGCTGCTGGTCGCCGCGGCCGAGCCGACCGGCGAGGTGGCACTCTTGTTGCGAGCGGCCGAACACCTGGGTATCTCCCCCGAGGCGGCCAGGCCCGCCGAGCTCGCCGGGCTGCTGAAGATTGGCGCCCGGGTGCGGTTCCGCCACCCGTTGGTGCGCTCGGCGGTCTACCATGCCGCTGCACCACCGGACCGTCGCCGCGCCCACGGTGCGCTGGCAGAGGCGACCGACCCCGCGGCCGACCCGGACCGCCGTGCGTGGCACCACGCGCAGGAAGTCCTCGGATTCGACGAAGACGCCGCCGCGGGCCTGGAGCGTTCGGCTGACCGGGCGCGTGCCCGAGGTGGGCTGGCCGCTGCGGGTGCCTTTCTCAAACGGGCGGCCGAGCTCACCCCTGAGCCTGCCACTCGGGCGAGCCGGGCGCTCGAGGCCGCGCACGCCAAGCATGAGGCCGGTGCAAGCGAGGCAGCTCTGGAGCTGTTGGCGATCGCAGCCACCGGGCCGCTGGACGCCCTACCGCAGGCCCGTCTCGAGCTGCTCCGCGCCCGGATCGCGTTCCACCTGACGCGAGGCAATGACGTGCCGCGGATGCTGCTCGCCGCCGCCGCGACCCTCGCCCCGCTCGACCCCGCCCTGTCCCGCGAGACCTACCTGCAGGCCCTGGGGGCTGCGACCGTCATCGGCGGCCCCGGCCCCGGCCGTGGTGTGCGGGAGGTGGCTGAAGCCGCCCGGGACGCACCCGCTGCACTGGGAGAACCCAGGCCTGCGGATCTGCTGCTCGACGGCTTGGTGACGGCAGTCGTCGATGGGTACGAGGCGGGCGTGCCCGGACTACGCCGCGCGCTCGAGGCGTTCTGCGCCCACCAACCCCGCTCTCAGGTCGCGAGCGACGGCGACGCCCGCTGGCTGTGGTTGGCCAGCCGCATCGCGTTGGCGCTCTTCGACGACGACCTGCTCCACGTGCTGACCAGCCGAAACGTTCGGTACGCCCGCGAGGTCGGTGCACTCGCGACACTGCCCACGGCGCTCCTCATCCAATCGTTCGACATGGTGCTCTCCGGCAGACTCGCTCGGGCTGCCGAGCTGGCCGCCGCGGAAGGCGCTCTCGCACAGGCGACGGGGGCCCTGCCCTGGCATGCCGCTCGGCTCGTGCTAGCCGCTTGGCGCGGCCAGCAGGACGAAACGGCCCGGCTGCACACGGCTAGCGTGCAAGTAGCGACTGGACGCAGCGGAGTAAGCTTGGCTCAGTACGCGCTGGCGGTGCTGCACAATGCTCTGGGCAACTACCCAACCGCCCTGGACGCCGCAACAGAAGCATGCAAATCCGACGAGCTGGCGCACGCCAGCTTCGCTCTCCCCGAGCTGGTCGAGGCGGCGTGTCGCGCGGGCCAACAGGAGCGCGCTGGTGCCGCGCTCGAGCAGCTCAGTTCGCGAGCACTCGCCAGCGGTACGCAGTGGGCGCTCGGGCTCGCGGCGCGATCACGAGCGCTGACCAGCAACGGGCCCGCTGCCGAGCAGCACTACCGGGAGTCGATCGAGTACCTGCGGGGGTGCCGGATGGCGATCTACCTCGCCCGCACCCACCTGGTCTATGGCGAGTGGCTGCGCCGTGAAGGCCGCCGCCAGGACGCCCGCGAACAGCTCCGCACCGCCCACGAGCTCCTGACGAGCATGGGGGCGGAAGCCTTCGCCGAGCGCGCGGCCCGCGAGCTAGGCGCTACCGGCGAGCACCCACGCAAACGCACCGCCCAACCCGCCGATGAGCTAACGCCCCAGGAACTGCACGTTGCACGGATGGTGGCCACCGGAGCGACCTCCCGGGAGGTCGGTGCGCAACTGTTCCTCAGCCCCCGCACCATCGAATCCCACCTGCGCAGCATCTTCCGCAAGCTCGGCATCACCTCCCGTCGCCAGCTCAGAGAACTGTCGTTGCCCTGACACGGCCGTTGCGCGCGACGCCGGCGCACGGCTTACGGCGTCATATCGGCGTGCGAAAGGTGCCGTCCGTGGCAAGTGCGAGCAGCAGGCGGCGGGCCGTCCCGATGCTGGCCTCGTCCTCCTCGCCATACGAGGCAGCGAGGGCTACACCCTCGGCGGCGCGACGCACCACTTGGATACGCTCGGCACCCAGCCCGTCGACGGCGAACCGATCATGCTGCCATGCGCTGTGCTCGTCGGACACCGCAGAGACCGCGGGGAGCGCGTGCAGGCCGCCCCAGGAGGCGACTGCCGTGAAGTCGCGCGCCGCCACAGCCTGTGAGCTCTCCCCGCAGAGCGCGCGGACGTAGGCCCGCAGCCATCTTCCCGGGGTGGTTCTCCGACAGGTCGAGGTGGCTGAGGACCGTCGCACGGAAGCGCTCCTGCACGTCCTGCACGACAGCGATGAGCAGTTGGTCCCGACTGCCGAAGTGATGGATCAGGTCACTCTTGGACACTCTCGGTGACCTAAGGGGCTTCTACCGATGCGAAGGCTCCGCCACCGGTGCGAGCCTGAGGAGATCTCGGGGACCGGCGGCGAGCGGATTGCCGGGACCTGCGTGCAGAGCCGTCGCCTCGGTCCACCTCATCCTCCTGTCACGGAGCTCCGGGACGGATCCGGCATCTGATCTACGAGCTGCGACGGCGGAGAGGAGCATTCGATGAAGGTATTCATCATTGGAGTCAGCGGCGCGAGCCGTGCGGCCGCTGACGGATCCGTCGCCAACCGTGTGATGCGGCGGACTGAGGTCGGTGATCCCGTGCTGACGACGAGCAGGAACGGCCCCCACGGCGCATCGGCCGGGCCTCCGATCACGGAGCTAGGTGGCCGCATCGAACCTGTGTCCGCGGCCACCGGCAGCGTCTCCTTCGTTCGTCGAGCGGGACCCCCTTGACCGTGTGGGAAAAACAGGTTCTGAGATACGAACGAAAGATGTCCGGACGCACCCGGAGATGGGGTCGTACGCGCAGTAGCGCATCGCGTCCTGTTCGGCGAGTCGCCAGAGAGAGGGGGAACGCTCATGAACGCAGTGGACGAGGAATTCTTGCTGGGCCTGGCTGGTGTGTCGGCCACGCTCCTGGGGATCTTCATCGTCGGGGTGTTCTTCTACAGCGACTCCGACATGCATCGCCGGTTGGCCAGTTCTCAAGCAACGGACGTGTACCTCCGGTCCGGCACGCGATGGGTCTTCACCGCATACTCGATCCCTCTGTTCGTCCCGCTCTTCCTGGCGGCGGTGGACCCACTCTGGGGCGCGATCGCGTTCGCCGTCCTCGGCATGGTCCTGACCATTTTGACCGTGGATACCGGACGTCGCACCCTCGCGTCCGGATTTGCGAGCACAGCCGCACTGGTCATGGCTCAGTTCGACGCAACCAGGGCGAGTGACACCACCACTCGCGACCCGGCGAGAGTCACAGCGGCCGAGGGCCTGCTGATCGTCGCGGGATGTGCCGTCAACCGCCGCAGTGACTCCGGCGCGGCAATGCCACAACAACGGAAGGCGTCACCATGACCACGCAAAGACCGCCAGTCGCCATCATCACCGGCGCCGGAAGCACGCAGGGAATCGGTTTCGCGGCGGCACGTCTGCTCGGCGCCAGCGGAACTCAGGTGGTGATCACGTCGACGACGAACCGCATCTTCGGAAGAGTCTCAGAGCTGCGCGCCGTGGGTATCCGCGTGGAAGGGGTGATCGCCGACCTCACCGATCAGGCCGGCGTGGACGCCGTCGTCGCGTGCGCACTGGACTCGTTCGGCGGCGTGGACGTCCTCGTCAACAACGCCGGGATGACTGCCGTGTCCAGCTCGTACGGCTCGGGTGCGACCGACAGACTTTCCCTCGACCACTGGCATGCCTCGCTGGATCGGAATCTGACCACGACGTTCCTCATGACCCGCGCCGTCCTGGGCCACATGCGGGCTGCCGGCTACGGCCGTATCGTCAACGTGTCCTCGGTATCAGGGCCCGTCGCCGCCTACGGCGGCGACGTCGCGTACCACGCGGCGAAGGCCGGCGTTGTCGGACTGACGCGCTCGACGGCGATCGACACGGCCGCGGCGGGCGTCACGGTGAACGCGGTCGCTCCGGGGTGGATCGACACGGCATCCGCCTCCGCCTACGAGCGGAAGATGGGCGCGGCGACACCCGTCGGCCGGTCCGGCACCGCAGACGAGGTGGCGTACGTGATCGCGTTCCTCGCCGGCGAAGGCGCGTCGTACATAACGGGTCAGCTGATCACGGTCGACGGAGCCAACTCCATCAGCGAGGAGCGCGGGCGTTAACACCCTCAGTCATGCCACGGCCTCGCCTCTCCGAGGCCGTGGCGTCCTCTTCCGCCGACGCGCGACGACGTCCGTGTCAGCCGAGCGCGGTGATGCGATGGGTTGCGGGACCGCCCCGGTGCCCGGCGCAGACCCGAGCAGCTCCGCGCCGGGCACCGAGAGGATCTGGCGGACGGTGGCGGGGCGGCGGCGCAGCACGACCACCCTTACAGCGCCGAGCAGGGCCGGCGCGGCGGCCGCAATCCCCCTGGGGGCGCCGGTGGTGGCCAGCGACCCGCCATCGTGGCCGCCGCCGTCACCGGCCGCGGGCGGCTGGGTCGGCTCGGTGTCGACGTCAGTCGGCCGCCCGGTCGGCGCGACCTCGGTGGAGAAAGTCCACGTCCACTCGCTCACCGCGTCGTCCGCGAGGACGAAGCCGGGCAGCGCCTCCGCCGTGACGGCGAGGATGCCGCTGCCAGCCCCTTGCACCGCGTCCACGCCGGGCTCCGCTGCGACGACTTCCTCCATGGACACGGAGAAGTCGCGGTTGTTGAGGTAGGTGACGAAGAAGGCGTCGGCGGGGTCGGTGACGTCCGTGGGACTGCGGATCAATGGACACCTGCAAGTCTTGACGCTCTGATCATCGAACGACTTGGACGTGTGGAACCGGAGCCGGAGCATCAACTCCCCGCCATGATCTTGGGGTGCCCACCAAATTCGTGCTGGTCGCTCTGAGTGAGAACATGACCTGATTCCATAGCCGGGTCGGCGCACGATCGCTCGCGGGCGCGCCGTCCCGTAAGGCGAACCTTCACCGGGACGAAGTACGGCATCAGTGGGCGTCAAATGCCGCGCGGCGGGCGTCGTCCCGTAAGACCCGCCCGAGAAAATGCCCGGTAAAGGGGCGCTACGCGAGGCGCTGGCTGCGTCCTGTGCGGCTGGGGTGAGTTCGTCGTATGAGGCCCAGAACCCGCGTAGCAGCTCGTCGTTGAGACGCCCGGTGACGCGGGCGCGGTAGGGGGTGTCCACCAGCAACCGGGGGATGTCGGCCAGGGCGCCGCGGGTCCCGTTGACGCGGGTCAAGGTGAGGCAGGCCGAGCGGAGCAGGTCGTCCAGGCGGGGTCCCCAGGAGGAGGAGAAGCAGCGCCGGAATGTGGTGACGATCGACTCGGCCGCGAACGCCGGATCGGGTCCGGCCAGGACGTTGAGGCAGGGTGGGCGGCCACCCCCGCAACGCCTTTGTCCGCGAACACCTCGTCACCGCGCTCGTGGACGGCTGGCTCGCCAAGACCCTCGCCCCGCACCGCATCAAGCAGACCATCGCCGGCCTCCACGAAGCTCAAGAACAGCCGATCGCCGCTGACACGACCAGGCCCGCGCGAAGATCGCCGCCTGCGACGCCAAACTCAGCCGTCACCGCGCCGAGGCCACGATCGAGGCGATGGCCGAACAGATCAGCGGTACCGAGAACTCCGCCGCCGTGCAGCTTCGCAAGCAGCTCAGCACCTGCGACCAGCGGCTCAACCAGTACCGGGCCGCCCTCAACGCGGGTGCGGACGCGGTCCAGGTCGCGCGGTGGATCAACGACACCGAGCAGGAACGCGCCAGGCTGGAAGGGGAGCTTCGCGCCATCCCGGCGGATCAGGCGGTCTCCAGCGACGGGCTGGCGGAGCTGCTGCACGAGACCGGCGAACTTGCTCACGCCGTCGTCAACGCTCACCCCGACGACAAGGCGGACCTCTACGCGAAGCTCGGCCTGAAGATGATGTACTACCCACAGAAAAAACTAGTGGAAGCCAAGGTCGTCCCGACTTCCACATGTGCAAATGGTTTGTGTCCGAGGGGCGACCACAACCAAATGCACATGCCGACATCGATTCCGATCGGCGACGTATATCGGATTCCTGTCGGAAAGCTCTGACTAGCCATCGTAGCAAACTTGCCAGGCCCGTACGCGGAGTGAGCTGCACCAATGCCCAAATCTGATCGGCATCGCGCGGCTGAGAACGCCGCTGCTGTCGCCAGCCGTCGGATGAACCGTCGATCTATCGCCACCGGGACTCCTAGTGCGAGCACACGGCGTTCGACTTCCTAGGGTTCACGTTCCGGGGCTCGGGCAGTCCGCAGCAGGCACGGGACGGTGTTCACCGGATTCGGTCCGGCGGTCTGCAAGACCGCCATGCGGAAGATGAGCGGGGTGGTTGTGGTCCTGGCGGCTGCACCGTCGTACCAACCTCACCGAGCACGATCTCGCACGATGGCTCAACCCGATCGTGGCGGGATGGATGAATTACTACGGCCGGTTCTACAGGTCGGAGCTGTATCCGCTGCTCAGGCGCATCAATGAGGGTTTCTCATCCTCGGACGGCGGTGACCTTGTACTCCCGGTGTTGGAGGACGCCGTCCAGAGCACCAAGCATGCGGTCGGCGATCTCGCCGCCGACACCATCCGGCGAGCCGTCGATGCACACGACGGATATGCAGCTCGCGACGTCCTGGCGAACGATGCCTGCGCCTTCCGGATGACGGACCGTCAGGAACGCGACCTCACCGGCATTGTCGAAGCCTGCGGTTTGGGAACCCGCACGATTCCTCGGGCACGGAACATCGCATTTTCGACGGCCCTGACCATCAGCGAGGCCATACTCACCTCTTCCTGGGGGTAGGCGATCAAAATGATCTACGTGATCATCGGCCTCGCCTTGGGGAAGGCGCCCCTGCCCGACTCGGCATCCTGATACCCCCGACATTTTCGTTCTTCGAAAGCTGCACCACGTCGCGGTCTGCACGCTGATGCCAGAGTGCGTCTCCGTCGAGTCGATGACGTGGTCGGAGCTGACGTGGTGGGTGGCGCGGAAGCGGGCGAAGCTCTCGTTCTGACTGATCACCTGCCCCCTTGAGGTCATTTCCACGCTTGGAGTGGCGATGCCCCCGGTCCCGTTAATTTCCAACCGTTTGGACGTCGGAGGGGCATGTGGAGAACTTCGCCCGTTCGGGGGGTGTCACAACCGTTGGGAGATCGACCGTGGTGATTCGCGGCCGGGGGTACCGGTCGAACAGGAAAGGTGGCTGTTGGGGTTGGTGGACCGACTGGAGCCCGGGGATCCGGAGAAGATCGGGGAGTTCTGGCTGGCGGGGCGGTTGGGAGCCGGCGGGCAGGGAGTGGTGTACGAAGCCTACGGGCCCGACGGGGCGCGGGTGGCGGTGAAGGTCCTGCACGGGGCGGCCGATTCGCCGCGGGAGCTGGAGCAGATGGCGGCCGAGGCGCGGACGGCGCAGCGGGTCGCCTCGTTCTGCACCGCCCGGATCGTGCAGGTGCGGCTGGAGCCGCCGCGGCCCTACATGGTCAGTGAGTACATCGAGGGGGTGAGCCTGCAGGCCGCGGTCGATGGGGGGCCGCAGCGCCCGGCGCGCCGGTTCGATGGGGACGAGCTGCACCGGCTGGGGGTGGGGATCGCCACCGCGCTGACGGCCATCCACCAGGCCAAGGTGGTGCACCGAGATCTGAAACCGGGCAATGTGATGCTGGGGCCCGATGGTCCCCGGCTGATCGATTTCGGGATCGCGCGGACGGTGGACACCCACTCGGCCACCGGGGACGACCGGCTGGTGGGGACGCTGCGGTACATGCCGCCGGAGGTGTATAGCGGGCAGCGGGCCGGGGCCGAGGCCGACGTGTTCGCCTGGGGCGCGATCATGGTGTTCGCCGCCACCGGCCGGCACGCCTTCACCGGGAGCAGCCTGCCGGTGATCGCCGAGCAGGTCCGCAACCACCATCCGGACCTGTCGGCACTGCCCGGGCCGCTGCGGGACCTGGTGGCCGCGGCGCTGGACAAGGACCCGCTGCGGCGGCCCCCGGCACGGGCGGTCCTGACAGCGCTGACCGGCGACCCGAACCAGGACGCCGGTCTGGAGGACCTGATGAATCTGGGGTCGGCACAGGCGGCCCCGCACAGCGGATGGGAGCCGGGCGACCCCGCGCTGGGCAAGCTCGCCGAGTCCGCCTACACCGCGCTGCCGCCCGAAGAGCAGCATCTGGTCCCCGAGGTGTTCCTGCGCTGCGTGGTGCCCGGGGAGGCGGGCGACTGGTCCATCCGCCCGGTACCGGCGGGGGAGCTGTTCGACCGCCCCAACCCTGCCGAGGCGGAGGGGTTGCGGCGAGTGGTCCGGGCTTTCGCGCCGCTGCTGGCCATCACCGGCGGCCAGGATCCCGAACCCGCCGGGCAGCAGCCGGTCCCGGAGCCCGGTGAGCGGATCGTCCTGACCCGCCCGGCGCTACCGCGGGCATGGCCGCGGCTGCGCGATTGGCTCGACCACGACCGCCGGGAGCTGGCCGACCACCACCGTGTCCGCCAGGCCGCCCACACCTGGAACGCCAACGGCCGACGCCGCGCTGACTTGCTAACCGGCGCCCCCCTCGACCAGGCCATGCACTGGGCCACCAGCGGACACCCGCCGCTTCCCAACCGGAGCGAACGCGCCCTGCTGGACGCCAGCAACCGCGCCCAGACCACCCGCACCCGCCGCGTCCGCATCACCGCCCTGGTCCTTGCCGTCACGACCCTGCTGTCCCTGGCCGCCACCGGATGGGCCATCAACGCACAACGCACCGCCAACCACCAACGCGACGCCGCCGTCTCCGGCCAGCTCCTCGCGCGCAGCGAACAGGCCACCGACCCGGCGGTTGCGGGGCTCCTGGCCGTAGCGTCCCGGCACTTCCGGCAAACCCCCGAAAACCGTGCCCGCCTTCTTGACGTCCTGGCCAAGCCAGGACGCGGCATCCTCACCGACGCCGAGTTCGTGGACTTCGGCCCCGACGGCACCACCGTGGCCACCGCCGGCGTCGACGGGACCGTGCGGCTGTGGGACACCCGCACCCGCAAACAGATCGGCCAACCCCTCACCGGCCACACCGGGGACGTGGAGTCGGTGGCGTTCAGCCCGGACGGCGCCACCCTGGCCACCGCCAGCGACGACGGCACCATGCGGCTCTGGGACACCCGCACCCGCAAACAGATCGGCCAGCCCCTCACCGGCCACTCCGATGGCGTGTACTCGGTGGCGTTCAGCCCGGACGGCGCCACCCTGGCCACCACCAGCGCCGACACCGTGCGGCTGTGGAACACCCGCACCCGCCAGCAGATCGGCCAACCCCTCGCCGGCCACACCGGCGCCGTGTACTCGGTGGCGTTCAGCCCGGACGGCACCACCCTGGCCACCACCAGCGCCGACGGGACCGTGCGGCTATGGAACACCCGCGCCCGCCAGCAGATCGGCCAACCCCTCACCGGCCACTCCGATGGCGTGTCCTCGGTGGCGTTCAGCCCGGACGGCGCCACCCTGGCCACCGCCAGCGACGACGGGACCGTGCGGCTCTGGGACACCGGCACCCACCAGCAGATCGGCCAACCCCTCACCGACCACTCCGATGGCGTGTACTCGGTGGCGTTCAACCCGGACGGCGCCACCCTGGCCACCACCAGCGCCGACACCGTGCGGCTGTGGAACACCCGCACCCGCAAACAGATCGGCCAACCCCTCGCCGGCCACACCGGCGCCGTGTACTCGGTGGCGTTCAGCCCGGACGGCACCACCCTGGCCACCACCAGCGCCGACGGGACCGTGCGGCTATGGAACACCCGCGCCCACCAGCAGATCGGCCAACCCTTCACCGGCCACACCGGGGACGTGGAGTCGGTGGCGTTCAGCCCCGACGGCGCCACCCTGGCCACCACCGGCCACGACGGCACCGTGCGGCTGTGGAACACCCGCACCCGCAAACAGATCGGCCAACCCCTCACCAGCCCCACCGGCCCCGTGTTCTCGGTGGCGTTCAGCCCGGACGGCACCACCCTGGCCACCGCCAGCGACGACGGCACCGTGCGGCTATGGAACACCCGCACCCGCAAACAGATCGGCCAACCCCTCACCGGCCACACCAGCACCGAGGCGTCCATGGCGTTCAGCCCCGACGGCACCACCCTGGCCACCACCAACACCGACACCATACGGCTCTGGGACACCCAGGCCCACCAGCAGATCGGCGAACCCCTCACCGGCCACAGCGCCCCCGTGTTCTCGGTGGCGTTCAGCCCCGACGGCACCACCCTGGCCACCACCAGCGACGACGGCACCGTGCGGCTATGGAACACCCGCACCCGCAAACAGATCGGCCAACCCCTCACGGGCCACACCGATGGCGTGTACTCGGTGGCGTTCAGCCCCGACGGCACCACCCTGGCCACCACCGGCCACGACGACACCGTGCGCCTGTGGAACACCCGCACCCGCAAACAGATCGGCGACCCCCTCACCGGCCACACCGGCCCCGTGGACTCGGTGGCGTTCAGCCCGGACGGCACCACCCTGGCCACCGCCAGCGACGACGGCACCATGCGGCTCTGGGACACCCGCACCCACCAGCAGATCGGCCAACCCCTCACCGGCCACATCGGGGACGTGGAGTCGGTGGCGTTCAACACCGACGGCACCACCCTGGCCACCACCAGCGACGACGGCACCGTGCGGCTGTGGGACGTGGAAATGCCGGAGGACAAGGACCTTGTCGACTCGGTCTGCAAAGCGATGGGAGCGTTGACCCGCCAGAAATGGGACCAGTACGCGCCGGACGGGATCGAATTCCGGAAGGTCTGCCGCTGACCCCCCCCCGGCGCCTCCCGATCGGCGAGTTGGTGTTCGAGCACCACTTCGGCAACCGGGTCGGCGTCCTGGATCTGGTGGGCGGCACCACCACGGCCCGGTTGCTGGCCGTGGCCGACCGCGGCGCCGAGGGCTGGGAGGTGGCCGGTGACGCGCCCCTGGCCGGGCTGCTGGGACCGCAGGCCGACGAGATCACCGCCGCCCGGATCGCCCGCGTCCACCTGCGCGGAGACACCGGCACCTCCTCCGAGGCCGCCCGCTACTACCAGCCGGTGGACGCCACCCGCGACGCGATGGATGCCTGCCTGGACACGGCGCTGACCGCACTGGACTCGGCGGGCGCCGATGCCTGGTGGTGGTCGACGGCCGTTTCGTGCGCTCACGGCCCACGAGCTGGTGGCGATCGCCGCACGCGACCTGATCGGCACCGTCCCGGCGTGAACGCAGACCGCGCACGACGTCCTGATGGCGCCGTGGTGGGCCGCGGTTCGGCGCGGTCAACCTGGTGATCTGATCCAGCCGTCCCGCTGAACCACGCCAAGAGGCCCGGGAGCCCCGACCTACGGGATTCCCGGGCCTCCGCACGTCCGGCTACAGCACCACGCCGCGTTCCGCGAGCGGCCGACAGCTCAAGTACGGGGATGATCGCCTACCCGCTCGACCCACCCCGGCACCCGCCTAATAATCCCGCCGTGTTTCCCAATCCCCTAACCGCGCGGGCCGTGGGCGATTGGCGACCACAAACATCTGTGCCCAGCCCCCCGCGTCGCGATCGGCGAACTTTACCGGATCACGCTGAGTACGTAGGGCTGTCGTGTGTGGCGCTCGCATCCACACGTGGTTGAGCGTGCTGCGAGGGCACTTAGTCGAGGCCGTGTACCCACCGTGCGATCGAATGCACTGCCGGAGCTTGGCGCAAAAGGTCGTCGTGGTAACGGACAGCGTCCTCGGCGCTGTCGGTTAGGAGTCGTGCTGATAGGCCGATGAGGTGGGCGCCACCCAAGACTGGCCATCCCAGAAGCCAGCCCCGATCCTCGCGTCGCCACCGCAGGCGGCCGGACGCCGTCCTTTCTCGCCACAGAAAAACGAAGTGGGACAGATAGCCATCTGTCCCACTTCGTCCACATAATGTCCGAGGGGGGACTTGAACCCCCATGCCCCGTAAAGGGCACTAGCACCTCAAGCTAGCGCGTCTGCCTATTCCGCCACCCGGACAGGTTGCAGGCCGCAGCGTGGCTGCGGCCGGTTCACCATACCAAAGGTGGCGAGTCGCGGCGAAGTCGATCGGCGGGCACCATGGGGGACGGTACGTCAGGACGCGAGGCGCGAAGGTGATCACTGTGGGCCAGCAGCCGACTGCTGAGGACGAGGTCGTCCGGTTCTGCCAGGAGCTGATCCGGATCGATACGAGCAACCCTGGGGATCACTCGGGGCCGGGGGAGCGGGTGGCGGCGGAGTACGTCGCGGAGAAGCTCGAAGAGGTCGGGCTTGAGACCCGGATCTTCGAGTCGCATCCGGGG
>NZ_SMKK01000093.1 GCF_004348425.1 Actinomadura sp. 7K507 | reverse complement strand
ATCGATACGCTGGGCACGAGGTCTCCGGTGTTGATGGTCTTCTTGGTCGTTGATCCATCTACCGGAGACCTCACTCATCTCTGGATGCGACATGCCGCCCGAACCGGACTTCCTAAACACGGCCTAGCCGACCTTGACGAGGAAACCCTCCAACGTGGTGTCGCAGATCGGCTGAAGCGGGTCGCCGCCAAGCTGGATCGGGGCGATCAACCCAAGGAGCTCGCGGACACCGTCGACCGCCCAGACTTCCAAGACCCCGGGGAGGATCCACAGTACGTTCCCGACCGTTACGGCACTCCACTTGAGCGTCGCGATGACACCCGCACCCCGCTCTTCGACGGTGAGCCCACGCGGGAACAGGCGGAACAAGGAGTCCTCGGCGACTGTGGCATCATCGCCACCCTGGGGGCACTCGCCCGACATCATCCCGGGGCCATCCGCGACTCCGTCCGAGAAGGCGAAGACGGCAATTATCAGGTCCGTCTGCACGAGGCGAAGTACTCGATTTCAAACCGGCGCTACCAGCCGACCGGACGGCCCACCACGCTGACCGTCACACCCGACCTTCCTGTCTTCGATCAACGTCCCGACACGCCCGCATTTGCTAACTCGACCTCGACGGGCGCAGCTTGGGCCCCGATTCTGGAGAAGGCGGTCGCCGGTACGGACCAGACCTGGAACGATGAACGCCAGGACAAAGCGACCAGGATCTGGAACGCCCGCGGCAATCCCGGCGAAGCCCCCACAGGCTACGTACGGCTTCACCAAGGCAGCAACGAGGGAGACCGCGCCGAGTTGCTCACTCAACTCACCGGCCGTCCCGCCAAGGTCGTGGAGTTTCCAACCGGCTACGACAACCAGGGACGCAGCGCCGCCCGGCAACTCCGCGATGAGATCGTCGGCCACCTCTCCGAGGACAAGCCGGTGCTGGTCGGGACTCGCAAGCTGAACGAGAATGAGCTGGCACTCCCAAAGAAGCTCGTCGACAACCATGTCTACGAGGTCACCGAAGTCGACGAACAAGGCAGCTTCCACCTGCGCAACCCCTGGAACAGCAGGCATCCAGAAACAATGACAGTACAAGAATTCAAAGCCAATACCCGGCCTCGCTACACCACCCTGGAGTGACCTTGGCAATCGAAGAGATCGGTTTGAAGCACGGCACTCAAGCCCACCTCGATGCCGGAATGAAGATCGGATTGGTCTCCGTCCGCGAGGAACAGGACAGCACCGCTGCCACGGTTGTCATCGCCACCATGGACGACAGCGAGCACGACTTCCAACTGCACCCTGGCGACACGTTTCCGCTTGGCGACCAAACTTGGAAGCTCACCCGCGTCGAAAGTCGGGGTGGAGGCAATCTGACTGCCGTGTTCGCCAGGATCGAATGACGGCCACCGGGCGTCACCGTCCTTGGACGGGTTGGCCAAGCCGCCGCGGTCGATGCGCGGCACGGGGCGTCCGGGCGGCGCGCCGTCCAAGCCGGGCAAGCCGCCGGAACCCCCGTTCGCACCGGCAGGCCCCGATGGGACCTGGAACGCCAGGTCCGCCTTGTCGCCGGCAGCATCGTGCTGCTCTCGATCCTGGTCAGCGCGGTCCTCCCGCCAGGGGGCGTGGTCAGTGGGTGCCACCTGCTGTCCGTCCGTACCTCAGCACGAGCAGGGTGCTCGGTGATCCACGACCGGGTAACGCTTCGGCGACCGCCCACATCGCGAACGAGTGCTCCGCATTCACCATTGACCGGAACAGTATGGACGTCCCCCATTTCTCAGGGAGGGGGGCCCGGGTCCATGTGCCATTGGAAGAGCGGTGCAGCACGTACGCCGCAGTAGTGGCGATCCAGACTCCACCATGCCCGTCGGGTGCCACATGGGTGAGACCTATCCCTTTCAGCCCGAGAGACCTGCGCTGCCAACGGTGGCCGTCCCAGTGGAAAATCAGGTCAGCGCGATAGGTCGGATCCTTGACACGCGGATGGCGCCCCGTTCGCACGCTCCCCACGGCCCACACATCGTTCTTCGATACCGCCGCGATATCGTCAATCCACGTCGATACCGCCTTATCGGTTGTGCTCTGGGCCGGTCCGGGAACGGGCGTGTGAACCCAGCGCTCGCCTTGCCAGCGTCGGAACGTGTTGTCCGTCCACACGCCCCAGATATCGGTGGCGGAGACCGCGGCAAGGCGGTGAGGCGGCGAAGGCGCCGCCATGTCCCGCCAGCGCCGGCCGTCCCACGCCTTGAGGAGACCGGGCCCTGTGACCACCAGACGGTGCCCGTCCACGACCGCGACGTCCCAGAATCCACCGCGCCGAGCGGGCCGCATCACCTGGGGCGACCAGCGGTCACCGGTCCAGCACCAGACATGATTGGTGTCACGGTCCGAGCCGAAAATCCATCGCCGGCATGCGGACCTGCCGGTCGGACGCGTGGTCCGAATGAATTCGTGCGTTCCATGGGCGAGGGTGGGCCCGGACTCCGGTGACCAGCGGGAACCATCCCATCGCAACTGCACGCTCGATCCCGCGCCGTCACCGACCGCCCACGCCTCCCGCGAGGACGCACTCGCGATATCCCTGAGCTCGACATGCCGCGCGGGAATCCGGTCATAGACGATGCGCTGGGTGTAGGTCACCTGCCATGATCCGGCCGAGTCGTCGACGGGGACCCCGCCCCAGTCCACGCCTGCTCTCTCCTCGGATGGCGTGCAAGCGGTCGTGGCGGCTAGAACGGCCACGCCGCAGGTGAGCGCCTGGCGTCGGGACGGGACTTTACTCACCGAAGCATTCCAGCAGATTTCCAACCCCGTCACCGTGTGAACACCAATCGGCGCGGACGAAGCCAATATCGGTTCCGATTCCTTCCGATCATCCAGACCTTTACGGGCGTGTGCGCCCAGCGGACGCCCTGCGGGACAGACGGCCCCTTGGTCGGCCCACGCCCGGGGTCATCGAGACGCCGTCTGGTACAAGGTGTCGTCCCCGTGTGCCATGGCCTGCCGAGCGCGTGGGCCCGGCCGTCCGCCGGGCGCCGGATCACCATGCAGGTCCGGGGCGCCCGCCCATCGCCGGCCACATGCTCGACGAGCACGGCCGCGCTACCGCACGAATCCGATATGTCTGGCTATATGCGCCTTGTGATTGCTCTTCATTAACGGAGCGAGGGCGAATCTCTCACGTGCGTGACGTGCACGTGCGGATATTGGCTGCAATGTTGCCGTGTCGGGTGTTTGACCGAGGGTGACCATATGATTGCCCGAGAGTGTCGAACACAGAGGGTCAATGATCCGAACGGGTCGTGACTGACGCGATCGGGAGGACGGTCATGCCGAGCCCCTACGTCCGCCGCCGGCGACTGGCGGCCGAGATCCGGAAACTCCGCGAGAGCCGTGGCCTCACCACTGATGGCCTCGCCCAGCTCATGTACTACTCCCGCACGAAGATCTCCCGGCTGGAGAACGCCCAAGGCCGCCCGGACCTGGCCGAGATCATGAACATGCTCAACATCCTCGAAATCACCGGCAGTGAGTACGACAGACTCCTCAAGCTCGCCCACGAGGCCGCCCAGAAGGGCTGGTGGGACCGGTACGGCGTCTCCATGGGCGCCAGGCAAAGGCTCTACGCGGACCTCGAGTACAGCGCCAACTCCGTACGTGACTACAACCAGACCGCAATGCCTGCGGTCTTGCAGGCCCCCCAGTTCATCTCGGCGCTCGTCGAGTTGGACGAGTGCCAGGGGCGGCTCAACTACGTACCGGAGCGCATGGCCGAAGCGCGCATGAGGCGCCAACGCGAGCTACTCCGGCCGGACGGCCCGTCTTACGAGACCGTCCTGGACGAGTGTGTGCTTCACCGGCTCGTCGTACCACCACAGGCGATGATCGCCCAGCTGCACCACATGATCCGGGTCGTCTCGGAGCAAGACCGCATCGCCATCCGCGTGCTCCTGCACGACACTGGCATCCCGGGCGGCTTTCTCCCACAGTCGTCGTTCTACCTCTACACGTTCGCTGAGCCGGGTGACTCGCCCATGGCGGTGGTCGACACCGTCACCACCGACCTCGTACTCACCCAACGAGGCGAGGTCGAGCGGTACACCGCGATGTACGACCGCCTCCGAGAAGCCGCGCTGTCCCGCGAAGACAGCCTCGCCTTTCTCGAACGGGTAGCCAACCGGCGCGCCAACGGGACAGGATCGGGGACATGACCAAGGAATTCCACGGCTGGCGCAAGTCCGGTCACAGCAACCCGGATGGCGGATGTGTCGAGGCGGGTCGGGCGGTCGACGGGACGGTCGGTGTGCGGGACACCAGGCTTCACCGCAGCCCCGTTCTCGAGTTCTCCCCCACCGAATGGGCGCGGCTTCTCGAACGTATCCGCCGCGACGGCTGACCCCTGGCGACCGGCGTGTCAGGACAGGCCGAAGTACTTGGCGGGGCCGTGCCAGCAGACGGTGCGGAGCCAGTCGTCGCCGAGGTCGAGCCCGGCCAGCGCCTCCAGCTGGTGCGCGTACTGGTAGGGGATGTTCGGGAAGTCGGTGCCGAGCAGGATGCGTCCCTCCAGGCCGAGTTCGCGCAGGCGGGGCATCAGCCTCGACGGGAAGGCGCCCAGTTCGCCGAAGTGCGTGAAGGTCATCGTCGTGTCCAGGTGGACGCGGTCGTAGCGGTCGGCCATGGCGAAGAAGCCGTCGAACTCCGGTGCGCCCAGGTGGGCGATGATCGTGTTCAGGCGCGGATGGCGGGCGAGGACGTCACCGAACGGCTCCGGGCCGGTGTAGCCGTTGGCGACCGGGCCCGACCCGGCGTGGACGAGGGTGGGCACCCCGGCGTCCGCGAGCAATCCCCAGACCGGGTCCAGTTCCTTCACGCGCGGGTCGAACCCGCCGACCTGGAGGTGGACCTTGAAGAGCCGGGCTCCGGCGTCCAGCGCGCGGCGGACGTACTCCTCGACGCCCGGCTCGGGGAAGAACGTCGCGGTCTGGACGCATTCGGGGACGCGGGCGGCGAACCCGGCGGCCCACTCGTTGAGCGACTCGGCCATGCCCGGCCGGTGCGGGTACACCAGCGAGGTGAACGCGCGGACGCCGAGGCCGCGCAGGAACGCCAGCCGCTCCTCCTCCGAGTCCCGGTACCGGATGGGCCATTCGGTGCCGATCAGCGGACCGGCCTCGGCGAAGTACTCCCAGACCGCGCTCATCAGCCGCTGCGGCATGAAATGGACGTGGACGTCGATGATGCCGGGCAGGCCGAGCGCCCGCCAGAACGCCGGAACGGCTGAATCAGAACGAGGTTCGGTCACGCATCCGACCCTAGCCGGACCTCATGTGATCTCGGCCACGAGGGCGGGCAGGGCGGCGCGCAGCTCGCGGCGCCAGTAGGGCCAGGTGTGCGTGCCGCGGTAGAAGTGCGTGGTGACCGGGATGCCGAGCTTCCTCAGCTTGCCCGCGAACTCCCGCGACACGGTGCAGGCGAGCGCCTCCAGCACGTCCGGGCCGGTGCCGGGGCGCGGGTCGTAGGGGCCGGGGACGCCGTCGCCGGCGCTCACGTGGACGCGGACGCCGGCGAGCCGGTCGGCCAGGTCGTACGGGTTGTGCTGCCGCCATACGACGCGCTGCTCGTCCGGGTCGCCCCACACGTCCGTCCAGTCGAGGGACGGCGCGCCGATGGCGACGCACAACTCGACGAGATCGGCGACGTCCAGCCCGGACGGGTCGCGGTGCAGCGTGTGGACGGGCCCGCTGAACGAGGCCGCCGCCCGGAACAGGCCGCGGTGCCTGGCCGCATACGCCAGCGCGCCCAGGCCCCCCATCGCGTTGCCGGCGACCGCGCGGTCGGGCCCGGCGCGGTATCCGCGCTCCAGAATCTGCCGCAGTTCCGCGAGATGAAACCTCTCCCACTGCGGTGCGCCGCCGCCGCCGCGATTCCACCAGTCGGTGTAATTGCCGCACGTGCCGCCGTCCGGCATGACGACGATCACATCGGATTCCTCGGTCAGTTCCTCGATGTCGCTGTGGTCGCTCCAGGCGGTGTGACCGTCGCGGCCCGCGGTGGCGCCGTGCAGCAGCCACAGCACCGGCCAGGTGCGGGAGGCGTCCCGTGACCAGCCGCGCGGCAGCAGGAGGCGGGCGTGGGCGACGCCCGCGAGGGCCGGGGAACGGATCGCGAGGTCGAGGACGCGGCGGCGTGGCCGGCGCTGGCCGACCACGGTGGCGCCGTCGTCCGAAGGGGCGGCCGATGGGGCGGAGCCGCCGGGGGCGATGGACGCCGCGAGCCCGGCGATTCCGAGGATGAATCCCGCTCCCGCCAAGCCGCGCAGCCCCATGGTCCCGTCCCGGTCATTCAGATCGGCGTCATCCGTAATGGTCCCCACTGACTGCCATGTTTCAACTGCGAGTTATGGGTTTATAAAATATCGGGCCGGGAGTTCCGGTCCGTTCCTTGTAGGGTTACGCGGGCGAGGGGGGCCGACCGGTCGAGATGCGGAGCGCCGAGATGCGGAGCAAGAAGGAGCTGGAGTCGGCGATCGCGGGCGGCGGGCGCGCCGCCCTGGTGATCAACTCCCGCTCCCGGAGGGGCCGCCGGCTCTACGGCAGGGCGCGCCGGATGCTGCGCGAGGCGGGCGTGGAGTTCGTGCACGTGTTCCCGGTGACCGACCCGACGCGGCTGCGCGAGCTGTTCGCCGACGTCCTCGCCATGGACCCCGACCTCGTCATCGTCGGCGGCGGGGACGGCACCGTCGCCGAGGCGGTCGGCCATCTGGCGCACCGCGACATCGCGCTCGGCGTGCTGCCGCTCGGCACCACCAACAACTTCGCCCGCAGCCTGGAGCTGCCGCTGGACCTGACCGGCGCGATCCGGACGCTGGCCGTCGGCCGGCCGGGCGGCGGGAAGGTCGCCGACGTCGACGTCGGCTGGTTCGAGAGCACCGGCGACCCGCAGGGAGAGGGGCCCGGCGGCGACCGCGAGCACATCTTCGCGAACATGGTGTGCGTCGGCCTGTCGGTCCATGTCGCCGAGAACGTCCCGCACCTGCTCAAGCGGTTCATCGGCCGCCCCGCGTATGCGCTGACGTCGGTCCGGCTGCTGCCCCGCCACGAGGCGTTCACCGCCCGCATCACGATCGACGGCGAGACCGTCGAGCTGGCCACGCACCAGCTCAACATCGCCAACGGCGCGCACCAGAGCGGGCAGCGCATCGCCCGCGACGCCAGCCCCGACGACCGGCTGCTGGCCGTCTACCGGTGGGGCGACGAGCGTCGGCTGCGGCTGGCGTCGGCGACGGCCAGGCACGTCCTCACCGGCCAGTGGCGGAGCCTGAACGAGGACGCGTTCCTCACCACCGCCCAGGTGGCGATCGAGACCGATCCGCCGCTGCGGGTGGACGTGGACGGCGAGATCCGCGGCCGCACCCCGGTGTCGATCCGGCTGCACGGCAACGCCCTGCGCGTCATCGTCCCGCAGACGTTCGTCGACACCTGATCAGCCGGGCCCCTGCCGCGTGGCGCTCGGTCCGGTGGGCCCGTCCGCCGGGGCGGGGCCCTGCTCGTCCGCCATGACGTAGGCTCCCGACTCCAGCCGCTCGATCAGGCCGAGCGTCCACCGCGTGGCCGCCTCGGCGGAGTGCACCCACCAGCCGAGCAGCTCGCGCAGGTGGTCGGCGGGGTCCTGTTCCTCCAGTTCGGGGGCCACCGACGCGCGCCAGGCGGCCAGGCCGTCCAGCCGCTCGCGCAGCAGCCCGACGGCCTCGGCGCGCGGCAGCTCGGTGAGGAACCCGAGCCCGGCCGTCAGCATCTCCGGGTGGCGGACGTCCACCGTGGCGAAGGCGCAGCGCAGCAGCCGCAGGAACTCGGCCCGGCCGGCCTCGGTGATCTCGTAGTCGGTGTGCGGCGGGCCCGCGTCGCTCTCCTCTATCTCGTGCGCGCGGAGCAGGCCCTCCTTCGCGAGCTGCTTGAGCGCGTGGTAGATCGAGCCCGGGTTGATGTGCGCCCACTCGTCCGAACCCCATGAGATCAGCTCACGGCGGACCTCGTATCCGTGCGCCCGCCCGAACCGCCGCACGCCGCCGAGCACCAGCAGCCGCGTTGCCGACATCCCACCCCCCGATCGTCCGCGTCCAGGCTAGGGCCTCGCACCTCCGGCGGGGACGGCTTGCCGCCACGGGCTACCGGGTCGCGTACACGAACAGCAGCCCCAGCCAGAGCCAGCCGACGAGGATCGTCGCGCGCTGGACGAGACCGGCGTATCTGGAGTCCTGTTCCCACGCCTGCCCGAACACGCCGAAGCCGACGGCCAGGGCGGCGGTCGTCAGAGCGGAGTACCACTTCCACGCGGTGTCCGGGACGGCGAACACCGCGATGCCGGCCGCGATCGGCAGTGAGCCGAAGACGAGCATGCCGGCCCAGTCGTGGAGCTTGTGGCGCAGCGACAGATCCGCCGGCGTCTCGTCGGGAGTCCCTGGGGGATAGCCCCGCATGGCGTCCATCGGAAACACCCCGGAAGCCACGAGCGAGACACCGAACACGCCGACGACGACCGCGAGCGCCACGTTGCCCGGCGGCTCCGCGAGGGCGCCCGCACCCGCCGTGATCAGCGAGCCGCACAGCACGAAGTTCGCGGTCTGCAACCAGCCGCGCGAGCCGAGTGCCAGAGCGCTGACCGGATGCCGGACGGGCCGGTATCCGGGGCGGGTCCAGCCGTCCAGCAAGAACGTCACGACGAACGTCCATGAGCCCGCCGCGCCCAGCCACAACATCACCGACGTCACTCCGGCAGCCTCACCGTCTCATGCCCGTCCGACGGGCGGGGGGGACGGAGCGCCCCGGTCGTTCGGTTGTCGGACATGGGGTGATCCTTCCAGACGCGGCGACCTCACGCGCCCGCGAGTGCGGCCTGGCCGGCCGGGGGGCCGTCAGCCTCCGGCGAGGGCGACGAGCTTGACGAACACCAGGTCGGGGTCGGTGGTGAGGTCGATCTCCTCGTCGAGGTCCTCGACCTGGCGGTCGCCGGCGAGGACGAAGAATCCGTTGGCGAGGAACGCCTTCTCCGCGATCCCGGCCTGCCGCTCCCAGTCGATGCGGCGCGGCTCGCGCAGCCGGTAGCCGTTCAGCTCCGCCTCGGCCTCGTCCGGCCGGACCAGGCCGTTGAACCGGTCGGACGGCCGCGCGTTGTGCCGGGCGACCTCCTCGCGGACCCGGAGCCTGATCAGCTCCCGGACCGTCATCCGCTCCGGCAGCCCCTCGATCTGGACCTCGGTGACCGGCGTGCCGGTCGCGGTCTCGTCCCGGAAGGTCACGGCGGGCATCAGGCACCTCGCTTGATCTGCGTGAGGATGGACTCGTCGGTGATCTTGTCGTCGGCGGCGAGGAGGAACGCCTTGCTGAGGATCAGGGCGAGCCGCTCGTCCTCGAACGGCAGGAACACCTTGGCGGCGGGGCCGCCGCGCTCGGGGACGATGCACAGGAACGCGTCGTCCGGCTCCATCACGATGTTGGCCGACCCCAGATGGATCTTGTAGGTGCGCAGCTCGCCCTTGACGACCAGGTAGCGGCCGTCGATCGAGCAGCGGTCAGCGATCTTCGTGCGGGGCAGGATGCGCTCCAGGGCGTCGCCGCGGGTCCGCGCGGACTCGCTCAGGTCGGCGCGGGACTCGCGCTCCCAGTACGCGCGCGGCTCGCCGTCCTCCCACAGCGGGTCGGCGGCGACGGAGGTGACGCCGACGAACAGGTCGACGTCGCGCATCGCCTCGCTGAGGACCAGCGGCGGGACGTCGGCGAGCGGCGCGGTCCGCCAGCCGCCGTCGGCGCGGCGGTCGAACGCGACCCGGTCGGTGCCGGCGAGTTCGTGCTCGCCGGCGTCCCAGTCGGCCAGCACGTGCGAGAACCGGGCCCGCCACTCCCCCGCCGCGAGGGTCCGCGCCGCCTCGTCCTCGCCGCCGCCGTCCCACGGGCCGAGCAGGCGGCTCGTCCACCCGCGGGCCCGGAACAGCGCGAACATCCGCCGGTAGTGGACGAGGTGCGCGGCGAAGCGGTTGGAGTACGTCGCGGTCTCCTCCTCGGCCGGGGTGAGGATGTAGATCTCGCGGAACGCCTGCTTGAACGGCTGCCGGAGCCGCCCGTCGACGAGGAGGTCGCGCCAGGCGCGGACCTCGTCCGGCCGCGACCTGATCGGGTGCCAAAGCCGCACCGGCGCCTCGTCCGGCGCGTCCGGGAGAGCGCCGAGTTCCGGGAGGACGGCCCGCCACTCGCCGGGGGCGACCTCGATCTCCCAGATGAGGCCGCGGACGGTCGGCCCAGCGATGGTGTGGTGGAGGAGCGTGTCCCGCCACTGGCCGAACGGGTGGGACGCGTCGACGGTGAAGCCGCCCTCCAGGGCGCGCGCGAGCGTGACCAGCTGGGCGCTCACCCGCTTCACGAGGTCGCGCAGCTCCTTGAGTTCCGCCTTGTGGTCGCGGCGGACGGGCGCGGGCACACCCTTCAGGGCCTTGCCGTCCTTCTCGAAGGTCAGCTCCGCCTTGCCGGTCACGGCGACGGTGGCCGTGTAGCCGCCGACCTCCCTGCGCAGGGGACCCGGGTCGGGAAGGCGGAGGGCGACCTCGGTGCGCTCGGCGAGGGCCGCGTCGACCGTCTTGAGCATCTTGTCGAGCTGCTTCGGCACGCCCGCGTGCCGGACGCCGCGGCGGACGGCCCGGATCGCGGTGACCAGCTCGGGGGTCGGGAAGTCCTGCGCGGCCCGGACGATCTCGTACAGCAGCCCCTGCGACGGCAGCGTCCTCGCCTGCGTCGGCGCGACCGAGATGCCGGGCAGGAGTCCGTCGAAGAGGGCGGGGAGCCAGGGCTCGTCCCGCGACAGCGCGACCCGCGCCGAGCGGCCGAGAGCGGCGACCTCCTCGGGCGTGAACGCCTTGTCCGCGCGGAACGGCAGCTCGCCGGCCTGGATCGCGCGGACCCGGCCTGCGGCGGTCTCCAGCGCCCGGCGCGCGTACTCGGCGTAGCCGGGGATCGCGGCGATGCGCTCCCAGCGGTCCGGGAGCGGCGGCGGTGACGTGTAGGAGCGGCCGTGGTCGGTGTCGCTCAGCAGCACCCGGTGCTCCGGGGCGAGCCCCGCGAGGAAGTCGAGTTCGTCGTGCGCGATCGGCCCGGTCCTGGTGCCGCGCAGGTGCTCGGTGGCGGCGCGCAGGAGGCGGTCGCCCCCGGTCCCGGCGACCGCGAGCAGCGCGAGCGGCTGGTCGGCGCGCCCGGCTTTCAGGAGGGACTCGACCAGGGTGCGGGCAGGACGGGCGAGGTCGGGCCACGGGCCCGTGCAGCGCAGCAGAGCACCCGCGCCGAGGGTCAGGTCGGCCCACTTGCGCGCGGGGAGCCCGTCGACCAGTGCGCGGAACATCCGCTCGCACGCCTCGGGCGTGTAGCGCGGCTGCCGCTCCCGGCCCTCGTCCTCCACCGCGAGCCGGACGGACGTCGACACGGATGCGGGCGCCTTGCCGCCGACCCCGTACGCGGCGGGCAGGAGGTCGCCGAGGTCCTCGGCGGACAGGCGCGCGAGATCGGCACGGGACGGGCGGAACCCCTCGTCCTCGGGCGCCGGGTCGGTCATGGCGCGCAGCAGCCGCGCGGTGAGGTCCATCAGGCTCCCCTTCTTATCTGCCGCAGCACGGTCTCGTCGCTGATCTTGTGGTCGGCGGCGAGCAGGAACGCCTTGCTGAGGATGAGGGAGAGCCGCTCGTCCTCGAATGGCAGGTACAGCGTGCCCTGGCCCTTGCCCCTGGCCTGGACGACGCAGAGGTAGGAGTCGTCGGGTTCCATCAGGATGTTGGCCGACCCCAGGTGGATCTTGTAGGTGCGCAGCTCGCCCTTGACGACCAGGTAGCGGCCGTCGATCGAGCAGCGGCCGGCGATCTTCGTGCGGGGCAGGATCCGCTCCAGTGCCGCGCGGCGGACCTCGGCCGTCCCGGTCAGCTCACCGAACGTCGTCTCGCGCCAGTAGGCGAGGTATCTGTCCTCGCCCCGGTCGGCCCACTCGGGGTCGGCGGCGATCGAGGTCACGCCGACGAACAGGTCCACGTCCCGCATCGCCTCGCTGAACACGGCCGGCGGGACCTCGGCGACGGGCGCCTCCCGCCAGCGGCGGCCGTCCTTCCGCTCGAACCGGACCTGGTCGGTCGAGGCGTACTGGGCGTAGTCGGCCTCGTCCGCCGGTTCGTGGTGGAAGCACGCCCGCCACCGGCCGCCGCCGAACTCGCCGCGCGCCTCGCCGTTGTGGCCGCCGTCGTAGCGGCCGAGGAAGTTCGCCTGCCAGCCGCGCTCCTTGAACAGCGCGTAGAGACGCGGGTAGCGGACGATGTGGGCCGCGAACCGGTTGGAGTAGACGCCGGTCTCCTCCTCGGCCGGGGTGAGGAGGTAGATCTCGCGGAACGCCTGCTTGAACGGCTGCCGGATCCGCTCGTCGACGATCCGCGCACGCCAGGCGCGGATCTCGTCCATCGCCGCCCGGATGGGATGCCAGAGCCGCACCTGTGCCGGGTTCCCCTCGGAGGCCATCGCGGCGCGCCACGCGCCGTCCTCACCCTGGAACTCCCAGATGAGACCGCGGACGAGAACGCCGGTGATCGGGTGGTCCCGGTAGTGCTCGCGCCATTCGCCGTGAGGCCAGGCACGGTCGTCCGACATCAGGCCCTCGATGCGCGCCCGCTCGGCCGACAGTGTCGACCGCACCTCCTTGGCGAGGGCTTTCAGCTCCTTCAGCTCGTCGGGGAAACCGTCCTTGACCGCGGCGGGCGCGGTGCGGGACGTCCGCCCGTCCGCGCCGGTGAACGTGAGCCGGACCGTCGCCGCGTCCTCGATCGCCACCCGCGCCGTGTGGCCGCCCAGCCGGCGCTCCAGCGCGCCGTCCGCGCCGAGCCCGTGGGACGGGACGCTCCGCTCGACGAGTTGCGCCGGCGTGATGCCCTGCCGTCCGGCCGCCGCCTGGATCGCGGTGTCGAGCTGCTTGCGCAGCGCCCGGTTCCTGATCTTCGCGCGCAGCCGCCACAGCGACTCCAGCGCGCCGGGATCGTCGATGGCCCCGAGCGCGTTGATCGCCGCACCCGCGAGCTTGAGCTCCTCCGGTGCGCCGTAGGTCGACGCGCCCATCCGGAGCGCGAGCGCGTCCAGGCGCGGCAGCGTCTCCGGGCCGCCGGTCACCGCCGCCGCCCAGACGATGCCGCGTGCGAGGTCCCCGTGGTTCTGGTGCACGAGCTGGTTCTGGTGCACGAGGGGGTTCTCGTGCGCGGGCCCGGTGCCCGGGGGCTCGTCCTCGGCGAGACCGCGGAGGCAGTCGGCCACCGCGTCACGGGCCAGGGCGGCGTCGGCCAGGGAAACGCACGTCCGGCGCCACTTCTGCGAGGGGCGGGGCGACGACAGGGCCGCCAGATGCCGGACGAACCGGGCCAGTTCCGGTGTCGGCGCCGTCGTCGTGCGGTCGCGGAGGGCGGCGGCCCACGTGTCGTACACGGGGAGCAGGCCGTCGGGGATGTGCGCCTCGTCCAGGGTCTCGAGCAAGGTCCACAGGCGCCTGGCGAGCGAGGGGCGGTACCCCGCCGGGACGTCGACCCGGGCGAAGTGGGCGGAGGCGCGGAGCAGGCAGGGCTCCAGCTCGCGAAGGTCACCGGGCTCCAGAGCCTCGGCGGCCGTCAGGGCCGCGTCGAGAGCCTCGGCGAACCGGCCGCCGCCGGTGATGTCGGCGGCGCAGCGCAGCAGGACCGCTGCCTCGTCGCGGGACCAGCCCGCCACCTGCGAGGAAACTTCCCGCAGGTAGGACGAGTACTGCGAGAGCAGCCAGTCGTTCTCGCGGGCGGCCAGCAGGACCGAGACCAGGAAGGCCCTGCCCTCACCGTCCGGGCAGCCGACGAGCCGCCGGGCGAACCCGGCGCGGATCTTCGCCCGCTGCTCTTCGCGCCGCTCGTGGAGCAGGGGGGAGTACCAGGGTTCGCGCTCCCGGCCGGGGACGAGCCGGGGGTCGAGAAGCTCGCGGAAGACCACGGGCGCGAGGAGGTCGAGAGCCCAGCGGGTGTCTTCGAGGGCGGCCAGCCGGACGCCGTCCAGGCCGTCGTCCCGGCGCGCCCCGGCGGCGAGCGTGTCGTAGAGCATGCAGGGAATGCTGGCAGCGCGGGCCGACAAAACCATGCGATTCCGACATCTGTTCAGTGACTTCGTGGTCACCTACGCTCATGGGGTACCGCAACAGAATGACATTCGGGACGGCCATGACTCACAGCGCGGTGATCATCGGAAGCGGGTTCGGCGGGATCGGGATGGCGATCCGGCTTCAGCAGACCGGCATTCGGGACGTGGTGATCCTGGAGAAGGCGGACGCCCTCGGCGGGACCTGGCGGGACAACACCTACCCGGGCGCGGCGTGCGACGTACCGTCCCACCTGTACTCGTTCTCGTTCGAGCCCAAGACAGACTGGTCGCGCCGGTTCCCGCCGCAGGCCGAGATCCTCGACTACCTGTGGCACTGCGCCCGCAAGTACGGCGTGCTGGAGAAGGTGCGGTTCGGCACCGAGGTGACCGAGGCGCGGTTCGACGAGGACAGGGCGGTCTGGCGGATCTCCACGACCAACGGCGACCTGGAAGCGCGGGTGCTGGTGTCGGCGTGCGGGCAGCTCAACCGGCCCGTCCTGCCGGACATCGAGGGGCGCGAGTCGTTCACCGGGACGAGCTTCCACACCGCCCGCTGGGACCACGGCGCCGACCTGCGAGGCAAGCGGATCGCGCTGATCGGGACGGGCGCCAGCGCCATCCAGATCGTCCCGGAGATCGCGAAGGAGGCGGCGGAGCTGCGGCTGTTCCAGCGGTCCGCGCCGTACGTGGTCGACAAGCCGGACCGGCTGTACCGGGGCTGGGAGAAGGCCGTCCTGAAGCACGTGCCCGGCCTCTACGGGCTGAGCCGCGCCCGCATCTACGCGCTGTACGAGTCGCGGGCGCTGGGGTTCATCAAGTACCCGAAGCTGATGTCGCTGCTGCAGAAACGGTTCCGCGACACGCTGGAGGAGGGCATCGACGACCCCGCCCTGCGGGACGCGCTCGTCCCCGACTACCCGGTGGGCTGCAAGCGGATCCTCATCTCCAGCGACTACTATCCGGCGCTCGCCCGCCCGAACGTCGACCTGATCACCGACCCGATCGAGCGGATCACGCCGTCCGGCGTCGGCACGGCCGGGCGCGACCACGACGTGGACGCCATCGTGTACGCGACCGGGTTCCAGACGACCGAGTTCCTGTCCCCCATGAAGATCGTCGGGCGGGACGGCCGGGAGCTGAACGAGGCGTGGCGCGACGGCGCGCAGGCCCATCTCGGCATCACGGTCAGCGGCTTCCCCAACCTGTTCCTGCTGTACGGCCCGTACACCAACCTCGGGCACAACTCGATCATCTACATGCTGGAGTCGCAGTTCCGGTACGTGCTCGGCTGCGCGGAGGCACTGCGCCGGCACGGGCTCGCTTGGATCGACGTCCGGCCGGACGTGCAGGACGCGTTCACCCGCGATATGCGGGAGCGGATGCGCTCGACCGTGTGGGAGACCGGCTGCCAGAGCTGGTACATGAACGCCGACGGCCACGTCGTCAACAACTGGCCCGGGTTCACGTTCGCCTACCGCCGGGCGACGCGCCGCCCCGACCCGCGGCACTTCCGCGCGCGGCCGGCCGCCTCCCGCTAGCGCGGGGACGGCATAGGCTCGTGCCATGCCGACCGCCTTCATCACCGGTGCGACCGCGGGGATCGGTGCCGCCTTCGCCCGCCGTCTCGCCTCCGACGGATTCGACCTCGTCCTGCTGGCCCGCGACACCGAGCGGCTGGAGCGGACCGCCGCCGAACTGAGCGGCGAGTACGCCGTCCGCGCCGAGACGCTGACCGCCGACCTGTCCACCGAGGAGGGTCTCGCCGCGGCCGAGGAACGCGTCCGCGAGGACGTCGACCTGCTCGTCAACAACGCCGGGTTCGCCAACAAGGGCGTGTTCCTGGACGTCCCCGTGTCGGACGAGCTGACCATGCTCAAGGTGCACTGCGAGGCCGTCCTGCGGCTCACGCACGCGGTGCTGCCCGGGATGCTGGAGCGCGGCCGGGGCGGCGTCATCAACGTCTCGTCGGTGTCGGCGTTCGCGACGCGCGGCACGTACGGGGCGTCCAAGGCGTGGGCGGTGAACTTCAGCCAGGGGGTCGCCGCCGACATCCGGAAGCGCTCGGGGGGCGGGGTGCGCGTGATGGCGCTGTGCCCCGGCTTCGTCCACACCGAGTTCCACGACCGCGCCCAGATGGACATGTCGGACGTCCCCGGCTTCATGTGGCTGGACAAGGACGACGTCGTGGACGCCGCGCTGCGCGACCTGCGGCGCGGAGTGCCGGTCAGCGTCCCGAGCCCGCAGTACAAGGCGATCGTCGCCGCCGGCCGGTTCGTCCCGCGCAGGCTGCTGGCGAGGATGTCGTCCACTACCGGCCGTAAGTACAAGTGATCATGTAGTCAAGGGTCACGGCCTTGTCACTGGCGGTGTGACAGGGCAATGTAGCGACCAGGTCATTCGATGGCGCGCCGAACGACATTGCCCCCACCCCGTCCGTCGAGAGGGTCCTCCCCGATGGGTCACGACCTGGGCTATGCCGCCCTCGCGCTGATCGCGACCACCGTCTACTACATCGCGTTCCTCGTCTTCCGCATCTCCGCGCGCCGCATGGAGCCGCTGCGCGGCAGCCGCCCGTTCCGCGTCGCCCGCCTCATGCTCACCGACCCGATCTGGCTGGGCGGCGGGCTGCTGCTGTTCCTCGGCCTCGGCTACGAGGTCGTCGCGTTCTCCGAGATACCGCTCGCCGTCGCGCAGCCGATCTTCGCGATCGGCCTGGTGTTCCTCATCGCGTTCTCGGTGGGGGTCCTCGGCGAGCGGCTGAGCACCCGGGAGTGGACGAGCGTCGCGCTGTTCGTCCTCGCCACCATGCTGATCGGGCTGTCGGCCACGTCCGAGGGCGAGTTGCGCGCCGACGACACGCTCACCGGCGTGCTCGCCAATCCGTGGACGATGATCGCCATCTGCGCGCCGGCGGTGATCATCGCGGCGCTGGTGTGGCTGGTCGGCGACCGCCGCGCGGGCGGCCGGCACGCCAAGAAGCTCGCCGGGGTCGCCTACGGCATCGGCGCGGGAGCGTGCGCCGGCCTCGCCGAGGCGGGCATCCGGGGCATCTCGATCGTGTACACGGAGACCGGGAGCGTCCAGGCGGTGATGGAGTCCGCCTACCCGTACCTGACGATCGGTCTCGCCGCGATCGCGCTCGGCCAGCTCCAGGTCGCGCTGCAACGCTGCCGGATCGCGATCGTCGCGGTCGTGCTGACCGTCATCGGGCGCACGTACCTGATCCTCAGCAGCACCGTGCTGTTCGGCGAGGAGTGGCCGCAGGAGACGGCGGCGTTCGCGCTGCGGACGGGCGGCTTCGTGCTCGCGCTGGTCGCACTGATCATGTTCCCCCGGTACGAGGAACCCGGCGTGAACGGGACGCCGTCGGTCACGGCCACGGGGAGCGACCTGCGCACCATCCGCTGACCCCGGACCCGCCGGGACGCCCGTCACCGGCCGGAGTGCGTCCGCTTGACGACCCGGGAGATCATCGCCGGCCGGTGGAACGCTCCGACCCGTGCGGACGGATAAACTCCCCAGCGTGTCCGAGCCGAAGTTCGAAGTCCAGATGCTCCACGACCGCGTCATGATCAAGGTCGACAAGGACAGCGGCGAGCGCCGCAGCACCGGCGGGATCGTGATCCCCGCGACGGTGGAGCAGTCCAACCGGCTGGCCTGGGGCGAGGTCTGCGGAGTCGGCCACCACGTGCGCATCGTCAAGCCCGGCGACCGGGTGCTGTTCCACCCGGGCGACCAGTACGAGGTCGAGATACAGGGCGAGAACTACCTCGTCATGCGCGAACGCGACCTGCACGCCATCGCCAGCGAACGCCCCGAGCACGGCACCGGCCTCTACCTCTGACCTGCCGCCCCACGGAGCCACGTCCGCGACGCAGTCCCGCGGCGCGTCCCGGGCTGACGGGAGACGGTGCCGGTCAGACGACGATCGTGGCGGTGGAGCCGGCGCGGTCCTTGGTGACGCGGAGCTGGGCGGGGATGCGGGCGCGCAGCTCGGCGACGTGGCTGACGACGCCGACGGCCCGGCCGCCGTCGCGCAGGGCGTCCAGGACGTCCATGACGTCGTCGAGCGTCTCCTCGTCCAGAGTGCCGAAGCCCTCGTCGACGAACAGCGTGCCGATCTCGGTGCCGCCCGCCTCGGCGGTCACGACGTCGGCGAGGCCGAGCGCCAGCGACAGCGAGGTGATGAACGACTCGCCGCCCGACAGCGTCACGGGGTCGCGTTCCAGACCCGTCCAGGCGTCGGCGACGCGCAGGCCGAGGCCGCCCGCGCCCCGGGAGCGGTCGCCCGCCGCCTTCCCGGTCGTGTGGACGAGCGCGTAGCGGGCTCCCGACATGCGCGACAGCCGCTCGTTCGCGGCGGCGACGACCTGTTCGAGGCGGGCGGCCAGCACGTACGCCGACAGCGACATCGCGTGCCGGTTCGCGGCGTGCTTGCCGGACGCCAGGCCCGCGAGGCGTTCGGCGACCTCGTGGCGCCCGGCGGCGGGACGCCACGCGCTCACGGCCTCGCCGAGCTGCGCGCGCAGGTCGGCCAAGCGGTCGCGGCGGTGCCGGGCGCGGCCGGCGGCGCTCGCGGCCTCGGCGTGCGCCGCGTCCGCCGCGTCGAGCGCCGCTTCGAGGCCGGGAAGATCGGGGGCCGGTCCGGCGGCCGCCGCGACGAGCGCCGGGTCCCTGAGCAGGTCGCGGACGGCGGCCTCCTCGTCGTCCAGGCGGCGGATCCTGTCGCGCAGGACGCCCTGATCCTCGTCGGGCATCGCGGCTTCGAGGACCTCCTCGGGGGTGCGGAACCCCTCGCCCTCGGCGGCCGCCTTCGCCTCCGCGCGAGCGGCGGCCAGTTCCCGCGCGGCGCGGTCGGAGCCGCGCAGCGCCTCGATCGCCTCGCCGAGCACGCCGGCCTCCCGGCCCAGCCGGGCGATGCGCGCTTCGAGCGTCGCGTCCTCGCCGCGCGCCTCGTCCAGCTCGGCGGACAGCCTGTCCCGCTCGGCGGCCAGCTCCTCGTCCCTGGCGCGGTTCCCCGTGAGGGCCTGGGCGACCTCGTGCTGGGCGTCGCGGACGCGGTCGAGTTCCCGCTCGTCCCGGTGGAGGGCGGCCTCCAGGCGTTCGGCCTCGGCTGCGCGGGTCATCGCGTCCTGGAGCGCCCGCTCGGCGTCGGCGAACTCCTCGGCGAGGGCGCCGGCGGCCGTCTCACCGGCGGTCTCGAGCAGGTGGTCGAGTTCGGTGCGCCGGGCCTCGACCTCCTTGCCGGTCCGTTCACGGACCGCCTCGGCCTCGTCGGCCCCGGCCTGGGCCTCGTCGATCTGCTCCTCGGTCGGGATCGGCGCGAGGGACGTGACCGGCGCCGGATGCTCGGTGGAGCCGCAGACCCGGCAGGGTTCGCCGTCCGTGAGGTCCCCGGCCAGGACCGCGGCCATGCCGTCCAGGCGTGCCTGGCGGAGGTCCAGCACGCGCTGGCGGACGTCCTGGGCGGTGTCGACCGCGTCGCGATGGGCCGACTCCGCCTCGGCCAGGAGACACTCCACCTGGTCGCGGCGGTGCGCGGCGTCGAGGCGCCGGCGGGCGTCGGCGACGGCGGCCTCCGCCCCGGTACGCCCGGCCGCGGCGAGGCGGGCCTCGTCCAGCTCGGCGCGGCGGGCCTCGACGACGCCCGGCAGGTCGGCGAGGGACGCGGCGACCCGGGCCTCCTCGGGTTCGAGGCAGGCCAGCTCGCGGGCCAGCGCCGCACGCTCGTCCTCGATCCGCCGGAGCCTGGCCGACGCGGCGCGCCTGCCGTCCAGCGCCGCGGCCTCGTCGCGGCGGGCCCGCTCGGCCTTGACCAGCACGTCCTCCGACGCGTTCGGCGGCAGCAGCGCCCCGGCCCCGGCGCGCGTCTCCTCGGCCCAGCGGCGGGCGCGCCGCGCCTCGTCGTGCCGGGCCTGGACGGCGCGCACGAGCGGGACGACCCGGTCGGCGCGGGCCGCGGCGTCGAGGCGCGACGCCATCCGCGACTTCTCCTCGGCGTGCTCCCGCAGCGCCTCGCGGCGGGCGAGGGCGCCGGCGTGGCGGCGCCGCCGGTCGGCGAGCGCCTTGCCGTCCTCCAGCGCCTTGCGGGACGCCTCCAGCGCCGCCGTGGCCCCCTGCCGCAGCTCGTCGGTGATCGCGCGGACGTCCTCGTGCCCGCCGGCCAGCTCGGCCGCCCACGCGGGCAGCGCGCCGACCTCGTCGAACGGCTCGGCCACCGGCTCGGCGGGGCGCGGCGCGGGAACGGCCCGGCGTTCCCCGCGCGGCGGCGCGGCGCCCGTCGTCTCGGCGATGCGGTCGGCGATCGAGGACGCCGCCGCGCCCAGCTCGGCGGCCTCGCGTCCCGTGGCGGCGCGGCGGTCGGCCAGCCACTTCTCGACCTGGGTGAAGACCTCCGTGGCGAAGAGCCGCTCCAGGACCTTGCGGCGTTCGTCGGCCCCGGCGCGCAGGAACCCGGCGAACTCGCCCTGGGGCAGCAGCGCGACCTGGCAGAACTGGACGGCGGTCATTCCGAGCAGCCGCGAGACCAGGTCGCCCGCCTCGTCCAGCCGCGTGGTGAGCCCGACCCACGTGCCCCGTTCGAGCTCTTCCAGGATGACCTTGGCGTGCTCGGCCGTCGTGCCCGAGCCGCGCAGTTTCGGCCGTTCCCACGCCGGCGACCGCGTGATGCGCAGGCGGCGGCCCCGGATCGTCGTCTCCAGCACCACGCGCGGGCCGGTGCCGGGAGCCGCGTGGTCGCTGCGCAGCCCCTTCACGGCGTTGCGGGCCCCCGGCACCTGCCCGTACAGCGCGAAGCACACCGCGTCGAGAATGCTCGTCTTGCCCGCGCCCGTGCGGCCCTGGATGAGGAACAGCCCGGCGTCCGACAGCGCGTCGAAGTCGATCTCCTCGGTCTTCGAGAACGGCCCGAACGCGGTGACCTCAAGCCGGTGGAGCCTCAAACGAGCGCCTCCTTCCGGCGGCAGGCCTCGAACGCCTCGTGCAGGAGGGCGCGCTCGTCGCCGGTCGCGGGGCCGTCGGTGACCTCGGCGACGAAGTCTCCCGCGATGTCGAGCGCGGAACGTTCGCGGACGCGTTCGGACCAGGTGCGGGCCCCGTCCGTCCCGCCGCCCTCGGGTTCGAAGCCGAGGACGAGCGCGTGCGGGAACCGGCGGCGCAGCCGCTCCATCGCGCCGGACGGGCGGCGCGGGTCGGTGAGCGTGATCTGGAGCCAGCGGTCCTCGAACGGCTCGTAGGACGCGTCGGCGAGCAGGTCGTCGATGCGGCCGCTGATGCGGGCCAGGCGGCGCGGGACGGGGGCCTCCACGAACCGCGCCTCGATCCCGTCCTCGCGCAGGTCGACCAGCCACGAGCCCTTGACGTGCTTGTCCTCCGAGAACGAGTACGCCAGCGGTGAGCCCGAGTAGCGGACGCGGTCGGTGATGCGCCAGGCGCCGTGCAGGTGGCCGAGCGCCGCGTAGTCGACGCCGTCGAACACCGAGGCCGACACCTGCGACGACCCGCCGACCGAGATGTCGCGTTCGCTCTCACTGGACTCGCCGCCGGTGACGAACGCGTGCGCGAGCACGACCGACCGCTGCGCCCGGGACGCGGCGTCCTCCCGCACGCGGCGCATGGCCTCGGTGAGCGCCGCGGCGTGGCTGCGCTCGCCGAGGTCCCACGGGTGCCGGACGAGTTCGGGCTCCAGGTAGGGGATGCCGTAGATCGCGGCGTCACCGACGATCACGGGCTCCCCCACGGAGGCGAAGTCGGTGCGGACGTGCACGCCCGCGGCGTCCATCAGCGCCGACCCGAACCCGAGGCGCCGCGCCGAATCGTGGTTGCCCGCGATCAGCACGACGCGGGTGAGGGCGGCGAGCCGCTCCAGCGCCTCGTTGCACAGCCGGACCGCGTCGACCGCCGGCAGCGCGCGGTCGTAGACGTCCCCGGAGATCAGCACGCAGTCGACCCGCTCCGCCGCGACGGTCTCGACCAGGTGGTCGACGAAAGCCGCCTGCGCGGCCAGCAGGTCCTCGCGGTGGAACGATCTGCCGAGATGCCAGTCGGAGGTGTGCAGGATTCGCATGTCGCAGCAACCATAGGCACCCCCTCCGACACATCCCGCGCAGAAACGCCGAGCCGCCACAAACGATCTCCGGTCCTTCTCCCGCCGCGCACCCGGCGCGGCGGAGGCGTCCCGCCGGGCCTGCCCGCCGGAGGCGGAGCACGGGGACCTTTAGGCTGGCGGGGTGAGTGATCGCCCCTACGTGCTGCTGAGCTGCGCGATGTCCGCCGACGGCTATATCGACGACGCGACCCCGGAACGGCTGAGGCTGTCCAGCGCGGCGGACTGGGACCGGGTCGACGCGGTACGCGCCGGCTGCGACGCCATCCTCGTCGGCGCCGGGACCGTCCGGGCCGACGACCCCAGGCTGCTGATCCGCTCCGGGGCGCGGCGGGACAAGCGGGTCGCGCGCGGGCTGCCGCCCGACCTGACGAAGGTGACCCTGACCTGGAGCGGCGACCTCGATCCGGGCGCGCGGTTCTTCACCACGGGCGAGTCGCCGAAGCTCGTGTACGCGCCGTCGCCCACGTCGGGTGAACTGGCGGCGCGGCTGGACGGCCTGGCCGAGGTCCTCGACGCCGGCGATCCCCTCTCCTTGCCCGCGGTGCTCGGCGACCTGGCCGCGCGGGGCGTCAAGCGGCTCATGGTCGAAGGCGGCGGCGGCATCCACACGCTGTTCCTGACCGGGGACGTGGTGGACGAGATCCAGCTCGTGGTCGCGCCGTTCTTCATCGGCGACCCGTCCGCGCCGCGGTTCGTCCGGTCCGGGGTGTTCCCGCAGTCGCCGGACCGCCCGATGCGGCTGGCGGAGGTCACCCGCATCGGCGACCTGGCCCTGCTCCGCTACCTGACCGGGAACGCGCGTGGATGACCTCGCCGCCGGTGACCCGGCCACGGGCGACCGGCACTGGCTGGAGCTGGCCTGCGACCTGGCGGGGCTGTGCCCGCCGTCGCGCACCGCGTTCTCCGTCGGCGCCGTCATCGTCGGCGCGGACGGGCGGGAGGTCGCGCGCGGCTTCTCCCGCGAGGACGACCCGCACGACCACGCCGAGGAGGCCGCCCTCGCCAAGACCACCGTGGACCTGACCGGCGCCACCGTCTACAGCTCGCTCGAACCGTGCGGTCACCGGGCGTCCCGTCCCCGCCCGTGCGCCGAGCTGATCGTCGCGTCGGGTGCGCGCCGGGTCGTGTTCGCGTGGCGGGAACCGGTGCTGTTCGCCGAGGGCACGGGCGCCGAGATCCTCGCTGCGGCGGGCATCGAGCTGACCGAAATCCCCTGCCTGGCCGACCGCGCCCGGGAACCGAACAAGCACCTGCTCTAGCGTCAGGCGAAGTCGGGGTCGGCGTGGGGGCGGCCCTTGAGCTCGTGGAAACCGGGGACGCCGGCGACCAGGAGCGTCCCGTCCCAGAGGCGCCCGGCCTCCTCGCCGCGCGGAATGCGCGACATGACCGGGCCGAAGAAGGCGCACTCCCCCACCGCGACCACCGGCGTGCCGATGTGCGGGCCGACCTTGGCGATCCCTTCGGCCGTCGAGGCGCGGATCGCGTCGTCGTAGTCCGCCGACTCCGCCGCGGCCGCGAGTCCCGCGGAGAGGCCCGCCTCCTCCAGCGCGCCGGGGATCGTCCGCGCGTCCATCTCACCGCGCTCGTGGACGCGGGTCCCGAACGCCGTGTAGAAGCGTCCGAGCGCCTCCGGCCCGCCCTGTTCGACGACGGCGGCGCAGACCCGGACCGGCATCCACAGGTAGCCCTCCGGGTCGTCCTCCGGATCGTCGTCGCGGCCCTCGTTCAGCGCCGACAGGCTCAGCACACGCCAGCGCGGTTCGATCGGCCGGACCCTGGCCACCTCCAGCAGCCAGCGCGAAGTGATCCAGGTGTAGGGGCACGACGGGTCGACCCAGACATCGGCGATTCCAGTCATGAGCCGGTTATATCGGACGGGAGGTGAGACGCGAGTCTCATTCCTCTTCCACCACGCCCGGAGCCCGTGCCATGCTGGGCCCAAGCAAGCACTCGGTCATCCAACTGGACCGTCGAGCAGGAGGCACGGCAGCATGCGCGAGCACGATCGGCTGTTCATCGGCGGCGAATGGGCCGCACCGGCCGGCACCGGCACGATCGACGTCATCTCCCCCCACACCGAAGAGGTCATCGGACGGGTACCCGACGGCACCGAGGCCGACATCGACGCGGCGGTCGCGGCGGCGCGGCGCGCGTTCGACGAGGGCCCCTGGCCCCGGATGACGCCCGCCGAGCGCGCCGAGATCGTCGGCCGGCTCTCCGCGATCTACGCCGAGCGGCAGCAGGAGATGGCCGACCTCGTCACCGCCGAGATGGGCTCGCCCATCATGTTCTCGGTGTTCGGGCAGGCCGCCATCCCGCAGATGGTGCTGCAGTACTACGTGGACCTCGCCGCCACCTACACCTGGGAGGAAGAGCGGCAGGGCATGCTGGGCCCGGTCACCGTGACCCAGGAGCCCGTGGGCGTCGTCGCCGCGATCGTCCCGTGGAACGTCCCGCAGTTCACGCTCATGCTCAAGCTCGCCCCCGCCCTCATCGCCGGCTGCACCGTCGTGGCCAAGCCGTCCCCCGAGACGCCCCTGGACACCTTCCTGCTCGCCGAGTGGATCAAGGAGGCCGGGATCCCGGACGGGGTCGTCAACATCGTCCCGGCCGGACGCGAGGCCGGCGCGCACCTCGTCGCGCACCCGGACGTCGACAAGGTGTCCTTCACCGGCTCCACCGCCGCCGGACGCAAGATCGGCGCGGTCTGCGGCGAGCAGCTCAAGCGCGTCACGCTGGAACTCGGCGGCAAGTCCGCCGCGATCATCCTGGACGACGCCGACCTCGCGAGCACCATCGAGGGCTTCAAGCTGGCCTCGCTGATGAACAACGGCCAGGCGTGCGCCGCGCAGACCCGCATCCTCGCGTCCCGCCGCCGCTACGACGAGGTCGCCGACGCCCTCGCCACCATGGTCGGCGGCCTCAACGTCGGCGAGCCCTCCGACTACGGCACCGAGATCGGCCCCCTGGTCGCCAAGCGGCAGCAGGAACGGGTGGAGAACTACATCCGCATCGGCCAGGACGAGGGCGCCAAGGTGATCACCGGCGGCCTGAACCGCCCCCACGACCGCGGCTGGTACGTCGCCCCCACCGTCTTCGGCGACGTCGGCAACGACATGCGCATCGCCCGCGAAGAGATCTTCGGCCCGGTGCTCGTCCTGATCCCCTACGACGACGAGGCCGACGCCATCAAGATCGCCAACGACAGCGAGTACGGCCTCGGCGGCTCGGTCTGGACGTCCGACGCCGGCCACGGCGTCGAGGTCGCCCGCCGCATCCGCACCGGCAGCTGCGGCGTCAACATGTACACCCTCGACCCGAACACCCCCTTCGGCGGCTACAAGAACAGCGGCCTCGGCCGCGAACTCGGCCCCGAAGGCCTCCACGCCTACCTCGAACACAAGTCCATCCCCCACCCCGCCTGACGCCGTCGCGCTGTTCCGCGTTTCCTGCAACGAGGCCCCGTTCGTCGCCGGCCACGACGACGAACGGGAGCCGCGCGTCCGCACGCCGGCGGAGCAGGTCGCCGCATCGCGTCCCGGGCACGAGGCGGCCGAACCGGTGTAAATCGGTGTGAAGAGGGATCGCCGATCCGGCAGGATGGCGCACCATGCGCGCCGACGACCTGCTGACCGAGATCGAGCCCCTGCCGTTCAAGGCCCGCTGCCGCCGGCTGGCGGATCTGCGCGGCCTCTCCGGCGATCCCGCGCTCGCCGAGCTGCTGGACGACCTGGGCCGGCGCGGCCACTACGAGCGGTCGCTCGCGCTGTTCGCCGCGTCCGCGGTCCGGGACGAGGCGTCGCTGGCGCACATCGTGAGCGCGACGCGGGACGCGGACGCCGAGCTGGCGGCTCAGGCCACCCGGCTGGCGGTCCGGTACGTCGAAGGTTCCGAGCGTTTCCTCGCCGGGCTGGAGGACGCGCCGGCGGCGGTGCGCGCGGCGCTCTACGAGTCCGTCCGGGCGCGGCGGCGCGGCGACCTGGCCGACGCGCTCATCGGGCCGGTCGCCGAGCGGTGGGGCGACCGTGAGGCGGCGACGCTCCTGCCCACCTGTGGCCCGCGCGCCGTCACCGAGTGGATCGGCCGGATCGGTCACGCCGTCGGGAACTGGACCTCGCTGGGCCGCTCCCACCCGGAGGCCATGCTCGGCCACGCGGAGCGGAGCCTGGACGGCCTCCCCGAGGGAACGCGGGACGCCTGGTGGTTCCGCCACGCGCCCGGTGTCGCCGCGGCGCTGCGCCACGACCCCGGCCGGGTCGTCCGGCTGCTGGAGCGCCACTGCGCCACCCGGCCGCTGCCCCAGGCGCTGCACCCCCTGGCCGGTGCGCTCCTGGACGCCGAGCCCCGCCGCATGCTCGATCTTCTGCTGGCCGATGAGCACCGCGCGGACCTGCGCACCCTGCTGTACCGCAGGTCCGTCCGGGACCGGCTGGCCCGTTTCGGCGACGACGACCTCGCCGCCGTCGCACGCGCCGTCCGGGAGCACGGGGACGTGCTGCGGCGGCTGCTGAAGGCCTTCCCGCCGAGCCGCCGCGAAGCGGTGTTCGAGGCGGCGATGAGTGGTGTCGACCGCGGCGCCGCCGTGCTCGACGCGGACCTGATGGAGGTCCTGCCCCGCGCCCTGCGGTTCCGGGAGGCGCGCCGCATGATGGGCCTGCGCAAGGTCGCCGAGGCGCCGCCGCGGACGTGGTCCGCCGCGTCCTTCCTGCCGTACGAGGAGGCCCTGCCGGTACTGGGCGAGCTGATCCGCAGGCAGGACGCCGACGAGCGCGCCACCGGCTACGCGCTGCTCATCCGGTGCGCCGCACGCTCCGGCGACCCCGCGACGCTGGCCGCGGCGCTGGAGTCGTTCGGGCGGCTGCGCAACGAGCAGGATCCCGTCCGGTACAGCGCGCTGAACGCGCTGGCCTCCGTCCCGGAGGGCCTGTGGCGCGCCGGGCACGCGGCGGTGATCAACCGGTTCGCGGACGACGCGCTGAACGCCCGCGACCTGTCCCACATGACCCGCCACCAGATCGGCCGGCTCGCCGCGGCACTGTGCCGCCAGGGCGCGGTGCGCGACGACGCGGACCTGCTGACGCCCGGCCTGGAGCTCGTCGAACGGCTCGCCGGCAGCACGGGGTCGCTCGTCTTCGGCAGGCTCGACCACGCCCTGCGGCGCGGGCAGGAGCACCGGCTGGCGGCGACGCTGGCGCCCCGCCTGGAGGCGGGCGCACGGCGCGACGACCACCGGCTCGCGCTGCTGCTCGCCCGGGCGCTGCGCCGCCGCGCCCACCACGTCCCGGTCGTGCAGGACGCGCTCGAAGCGGCACTCGACGCCCGCGACGACGGCGTCCTCACCCAGGCGATCACGCTGTGGCTCGCCGCGCCCGGAACCCGCGCCGAACGGGCCGGGCAGGTCGTCGCCCGGGACCCCTCGGCGGTCGCCGTCCCGGCCGTCCTGGCCACCGTCGCCCGCGAGCGCACGGACCTCCTGCACCTCGTCCTGACCGAGAACACCCCGGCCGGACGGTTCCGCCGCCCCGATGTCACCTACGTGCCGCGCCTCGACCCGGCCTGGGCGGGCCGCTGGACCGCCCGGCAGCGCGAGACCTACCGCGCTCTCCTGGCACGGGTGGCGGCGGACGAGGAGGCACCCGACACCGGCAGGGCGAGCGCCGTCTCGACCATGGCGCGCATCCCCGGCACGGACGCGGAGAGCCTGCGGCCCTACTTCGGCTCCGGCGACCCCTACATCCGGCGCGCCGCGCTCACCGCGCTCCCGTGGACCTGCTCCCCGCAGGAGGTCCTGCCAGAGCTGCTGACCCGCGCCGAGTCGGACGACGCCCACGTCGCCGTCTACGCGGCGGCCCGCGCGGCGCGGTTCATCCCGCCGTCGGCGCTGTCGGCGATGCTCCGGCCGGTGCTGCGGGACGGCAAGATCACAGCACGCAAGGAGGCCGTGCGGATCCTGCTCCGCAACCGGGTGCCGGGCGCCCTGGACATCGTCGCGGCGGCATGGGACGACCCGGACCAGCACCGGGACGTGCGCGCCGCGATCGCCTCGGCCGCCCGCGAGCACCTTCAGGAACCGGTCGCGCAGCGGATCCTGGCCGAGGCGGCGCAAGGCCCGCGTGACCTCGCTCGACAGGTGCTGGGGACGCCGCCCGTGCTCGTGGAGGAGCGGTTCCGCGCCCGTTACGCCGCGCTCGTGCTGCAGGTGGCGCGCTCCGGCGACCCGGAGGCCCGCGAGGCGGCGCTGCCCGCCCTGGCCCCCTGGGCGCCCTGGGCCCCCGGCATTCCCGCCGTCCTGGCCGGTGTCGTCACCGACCTGGACGAGACGGGCACCTGGAGAGCGGCGCTGTCCGCCCTCGTGACCTGCGTGACGACCGGCATCGGCGCCGATGAGCTCGGCGCCGCCACCGCCGGACTGGCCGCCGCGCCGTCCGCGCCCGACGCCGGGCACGAGCGCGACCGGCCGGCGTTCCAGCGGCTGACCGCGCTGGCCGGCGCCGTCCGGGACGCCGCCGCCGTGAACCGCACGACCGGGGATCGCGCCGTCCGCGCGGTGGAGGGGCACCTGCCCGGACCGCTCGCGATCGAGCTGGCCGCCGCGACCCTCCGCTGGGACGACCCCGGCGCCGCCCCGGCCCTCGACGCGCTCGCCGGCCGGTGCGCCGGGCTCGGCGCCCTGGCCACCGGGGACGCCGCGAACACCCTGGCCGTCGGACCGTCCGCCCTCCCCGCCTGGGGCATGCCCGAACCCGAGGAGCTGCACCCGCACGCGGCCCGGCTCGCGGCGCGCGGCGACCTCGCCGGCGGGCTGTTCGCCTGCGCGCTCGCCGAGGGGCACGGCCCGCGCGCGGGCTGGCCGGAGGACTGGCGCGCCCTGCTGCGCGGCCTGCGCGCCCACACCGACCCCGACGTCGTCTTCTGGGCGCGGAGGATCCGCACCGCGGAGGAGTGACCGTCAGCGGGCGGCCATGCGGTCGAGGGCGAAGCGGCGCTGGAAGAAGAAGGCGACCGCCATCAGCGCGGAGGGCACCACCGTGATGCCGATGAGGAGCGCCGTGAGCGCCGAGTCCGTCTGCGCGACCCGGTGGCCTTCGGTCGTGGCGACGAAACCGCCCAACGCGAGGGTCGCGGAGTACACGTAGGGGCCGATCGCGGTGCCGGTCGCCTCGGTCGCCGTCCACACGCCCGTGTAGGCGCCCGCGCGGGCCGTCCCCCGGGACTCGGCGGCGGCCACGATGTCGGGGATCATCGAGAACGCGAAGAGCTGGAGACCGGCGAACGCGCAGCCGAGCACCGCGATCCCCGCGACGGTCGGGCCCACGCCGAGCGCCTCGCCGGGCCACAGGGCGAGGGGCATGACGACGAAGAACGCCTGGCAGATCAGCAGCGCGCGCTGCTTGCCGGTCCGCTCCGACACCTTCTTCCAGACGGGCCCGGCGATCACGGCGGGGACGAGGAACGCTCCCATGAACACCGCCGTCAGCCCCTCGTCCTCGAACTTGTACTCGGTGTAGAAAGGCACCGCCGCGAGGAAGATGTGCGTGGTCGTGCCGGTGAACAGGTAGGACAGCGCCAGGGTGCGGAAGTCGCGGTCCCGCCAGGTGATCCGGAGGTCGTCGAAGACGGAGTGCGCGTGCCCTCCGTCCGGGATCCGGAAACCGGAGCGGTCGGTCAGCCGCCGGATGAAGACGATCGCGAGGACGCCCGTGACCACGAGGAAGCCGGCGAACACGACCGACATGAGGGCGTAGTCGCCGCGCCCGCCGTCCGCCACCAGGGCCGGGGCCGCGACACCGGCGCCGAGCAGGCCGACGGTCAGCAGCAGCATCCGGTACATGAACACGCGGGTGCGCTCGTGGTACCCGATCTTCAGGTCGGACGGCGTCGTCAGGTAGGGCACCTGGAAGCACGCGTACAGGACGTTGCCGAGGGTGTAGAAGCACCCGACCCACAGCGCCGCCGTCCAGCCGGAGACGCCGGACGGCACCGAGAACAGCCCGATCCAGGCGATGGCCAGCAGCAGCCCCCAGCGCAGCAGGCGTCGCCGGTGCCCGTCGCGGCGCGCCTGCCGGTCCGACAGCGAGCCGAACCACGGATGCACGATCGCGTCGAGGACCTTCGGCAGCAGCAGGGTGAGGCCGGCCAGGAACGGCGACACGCCCAGCGTGTGCGTCATGAAGTAGAGCAGCAGCAGCCCGGGGACGGTGACCCACACGCCCATACCGAGCGAGCCGGAGCTGTAGCCGACGAGGTCGCGGGCGCGGGGCGCGGTCGCGGTGTCCTTCCGCGTCGTCTCGGCGGTGCTCATGACCGCCCCGCGTGGCGGCCGACGACTCCGGCGGCCAGCTCCGCGCCCTTGAACGCGCCGGAACGGACGCGTTCGGCGAAGGTCCGGGCGACGATCCGGTCGCTCAGCGCGGGAAAGTGCCTGGCCAGGAAGAACTCGGCGGCGCCCCGGCGCGTCGTCGTCACGTCGCGGCGCGGGCGGCGGGAAAGGGCGGCGTGGAGCACGGCGTCCACGACGCCGTCGAGGGGTTCGTAGCGGCTCACGCCCTCAAGGGACAGCCCCGCCGCCGCGGTCGAGTCATGGATCGGGCTCCGCACGGCCGAAGGGTACACGCATGTCACGCCGACGTGGGTTCCGAGCTCCATGCGGAGTGCGTCCGCATATGCCACGAGTGCACGTTTGGACGCGCCGTAGGCGGCGGCCAGGGGAAGCTGCATGACCGCCATCCGCGAGGACAGCATGACGACACGCCCCCGCGACTCGACCAGGGCGTCCACGCAGGCGGCGGTCACCCGCCAGGTGCCCAGCAGGTTGATGTCGAGCTGGCGCCGCACCTCGTCGCCGGGCGGCTGCTCGGCCGGGGCGGGGCCGCCGATCCCGGCGTTGTTGACGAGCAGGTCGAGCCCGCCCAGCCTCTCGATCGCGGCCCCGACCGCCACCGGGACGGCGTCGTCGTCGGTGACGTCGCAGGCGAGGACCTCCACGGGATCGTCCGGGCCGGGCGCCACGTCCAGACCGACGACATGAGCGCCGAGACCGGTCAGCCGGGTGCTGATCGCTCTGCCGAACGTCCCCGACGCGCCGGTGACGATGACCCGCAGGCCGCTCGTGTCCCGCCGGCCCCCCGGCCGGCCGGCCGGGGCCGGACGCGCGCCGCTCACGCATCTCCCCTTCGAAGGGCCGGCCCCTGGGTCGCTTCGCTCATGTGGAGGTCTCCTCGCGGTGCGTCGGGGTGAAGGGGGGTGCGCCGCCCCGCGCGAGCCGGGCCCGGCCGGCCTTCATCTCGCGGGGCAGATCAGCCACATACTGGTCGAAGTCGACGCGCATCATAGGACGCCGGTCGCCCCAGCGCGCGGTCGCGGCGCGCAGGGCCCCGGCGACGGCCCGCCGCCGCTCCGGCGGGCGCGGCAGCGCGTACGCGCCGGAGAAGTAGGCCGCGGCCAGCTTCGCCTGCGCCTCCACGATGGGCAGCGCCGCCCCCGTGGACTGCATCAGGCCAACGAACGCCAGGCTCGGGTCGTCCAGGTGGAAGACCCGCTTGAACAGCGGCAGCCGCTCGGGATCGCTCCCCAGCAGCCCGGACGGCAGGAACGGGATCGTGACCCGGTAGCCCGTCGCCCAGACGATCACGTCCACGGGATCGGCGGCCCCGCCGGTGAACACGACCTTCTCACCGTCCATGCGCTCGATGCCGGGACGCGCCTCGACCTCGCCGTGGGTCAGCCGGTGCAGGATCGTGTCGCTGATCGTGGGATGGTTCTGGAAAAGGCCGCCCGACGGCGCAGGCAGGCCGTAGTCCTGCGGGTTCCCGACCGCGAGCCGCAGCATCGTCTCGGCGACGCGCTGGCGCACCCGCCACGGCAGCACGGCCAGCGCGCCGCCGGTCGCGTCCGAAGGACGTCCGAACAGGTACTTCGGGACGATGTGGACGCCGTGCCGCGCCGACAGGAGGACCGGGCCGTGCGCGACGTGCGAGGCGTCCACGGCGATGTCCATGGCGGAGTTCCCCATGCCCACGACGAGGACGCGCTTGTCGCGGAACACCTCGGGCGTCCGGTAGCCGTGGGCGTGCATCTGCGTCCCGGTGAACGCGCCCGGGTAGGCGGGGTCGGGCCACCGCGGATCCCAGTTGTGCCCGTTGGCGACCACGACCGCGTCGTAACGGTCGGTGTCCCCCGCCTCGGTCTTCACCACCCACGGC